>RGVZ01000185.1 GCA_010029825.1 bacterium
ATAACATTTAACAATACTACGGAAATCATCATTCCATTCCAAGAAATTACCGACGAGACCGTAGTTGGCATCAATACAAAATTGGATACGATATCCGCGAGCGGAAGCACAAACTACTCAAAGGCATTTCAACGGCAGAGGGAGGTAATTGACGATATTCTCGCGAGACAACTTCACAATCTCCACGACGGCGGCCACGACGGCGATTTCGTCCCGCCCCCACCGAGGCATTATCACGTGATTCGTTTCTTTGAAACAGACGGAGACATCACAGACGGTATATCAAACACGAAAGTGTTATACGATATGATGCGAAGCACCACCGCCACCGCCGCCGCCACCGACGTCCGCATCACATACGAAGATGTCATACTAGGGTATGGAACGAATGTCAACCTGGAATGTTTAAAGAATCTAGCGTCACCATACGCTCCTGTGACCGCCGCCGACAATGATGATAACAAATACAACTGTAGTTCGCTCGTCACAATCATCAACCCAGATGATATTGGATGGCAGGTGGGCGAAATACTATTCAAACTCATTATGAGATACGGTTTCAAAGTGAATATATCCATCGCGGCAACAACCGAAGGAGCCAAAGCCGAGCTATTTGAGTATCAAACGCATCAATGGAATTCAACGACCACAATACACTCATTGATTTACGGAGAGAACAAACCGGTTTGGATTCAATACACACCACCACCCGCCGATGCCGCCGATGCCGCCGCCGACACAGAGCACAAGGTCCTCGTCACGATTCATTACGAAAATCAATTCACCGGAGAAACATACACATACCAGTTTGAACACGATATCCAGAACCACCACGACCACGACCACGACCACGACCACCTCCTCGCACCGGCAAGAGCAACAATCATCGCCAAAACAATTCCAGTCCTACTCGGAATGATACAGATTGAAATATTCAAACAGTTCCGAGAGATTGAATCTGACCGGTACGACAAAGACACCATTGTGAGCGAAGCCTATAAAACAATGCGAATGTTGAGAACAGTGGAGACAATGACGCGCACAGACTATCCAACGCTTTTGTGTCAGACATTGAATCTGATGACCGACGTGAAAGTAATCATCGGTCTTACCACAATTCAAGACATTCAAGCACAAATAGGAAACGCCGATTCGCCGGATCAGCGCGGGCGCGCGACGATCACGGTCCGTCCGAGATCCGCGATCCAGTTGAGGCAATCATCGACGCGTCGTTTCGCGTCCTCGTCGAGTCCCGAAAAGGGCTCGTCAAGAAGCAACACATCCGCGTCCTGCGCGAACACGCGCGCCAGATTCACGCGACGCCTTTGGCCGGTGCTGAGGCTGTCGACGGACCGCGCGGAAAGTTCGCCAATTCCGAGCGATCGCAAGCAATCGATGGCCGCGGTGATGTCACTTGCCACGGGATTCCCGCGATGGAATCGCCATCGCCCGGCCAGGACAACGTCGATCACGGATACGGGAAGGGGAAAATCATCGTGGGGCGGCAACCAGGCCAACAACGCGGCCGGATCCGCGGTTACGGTGCCGGCCCCTTGCACGGCGATGGTTCCCGACCCAGGCGAATCAAGTCCCGCAAGGCACGACAAAAGAGAACTTTTTCCCGCGCCGTTTGGCGCCTCAATGTAGTGGATTTTTGCCGGATGGAAATCCGTAGAGAATCCGGTGGCCAGCAAATCGCCCCGGCCTGTCATCCGCAATTGACGTACTGAGATTCCGGCGCATGGCCTCCGTCGCATGAACGCGAGCCCGAAATCAGTCATGAGTCGCTCCGGATTTCTCGCGTCGTTGATCGCGGTAGATGCACCACAGGAAAAACGGCCCGCCGATCACGCCTGTGATGACGCCGGTCTCAAGCTCGCGCGGGGCGGCGGCGGTTCGGGCGATCAAGTCGGAGATCATGACCAGCATGGCGCCCAGCGCGAAACTGCGTACGCAGAGGTGCCTTGTTTTAATGGGCAGCAGGTTTCTCCCGGTCATGGCCCTGCCAAGATGCGGCGCGACGAGGCCGGTGAAGGGCAACAATCCCCCTCCTGTGATCGCCGCCGCCGTGAGCAAGGCGACGGCAGCGACGGCAACGCGGGTCATGCGCGTCACGTCGAGGCCGACAGTCCTGGCGACGCGTGATCCGAGCAGCATGGTGTCCAAGGCCGGTCCAGCCCGCCACATGATGACCAGGCCCGTCAGTGCCATGGGCAGCGCGCGTCCAAGGTCGCCCCAGCCGCGCCCGGCCAGACTGCCCATCAGCCACTGGAGGATCTGGCCGGAGCGCCCCGGATCTGACAGCGCGAGGGACAACAGCAAACTGCCGATGGAACCCGCGGCGGTCGTCAGCGCGAGGCCGCCCAGGATGACACTCGATTTCCGGCTGAAAACCAGGATGAATAACAGAGCCGCGGTCGCGCCGCCCAACGCCCCGGCCGGCGCGAAATGGGGCTGCGCCCCGGCGACCAGCAGCGCGGTGACCGCGAGGCTGCCCCCGGCTTCGACGCCAAGAATTGACGGTGACGCCAGGGGATTGCGGAAGAGGTTTTGCGTGAGCGCCCCCGCGACGCCAAGAAGTCCGCCTGACACGAGGGCCAGCGTCGTTCGCGGCAACCGGAAGTTCGTGATCACGTCGCGCTTGAACTCGAGCAGTTCGCCGGAGACGCCGCTCATGAGGCACAGGATGAATGTGGCGCCAGCCAACAAGGCGAGAATCCATGTCGTCGCCGCGTCGCGGCGGGGCAGCTCAGGCGTCATGTTCCGCCTCCTGTCAGAAATGCCGCGCGCATGGAGGGAATCACGGAAAGTACCTCTGGTGACAGGGCCAGCAAATCCGCGGGACGCGGGGCGACGTAGCGCCGGTTCTTGACGGCCGGCGTATCCCGCCATCCGGGGCTCGCCTCAAGGGAACCCATGAGGTCCTCTTTTGTCCTGGTGTCTGTCAGAAGGACGATGACCTCAGGCGCCATGCCGGCGACGGCCTCGGCGGTGATTCTTGGCCAGCCCGTCATGCCTGCTGCCGTGGCGGCGTTGATGCCTCCAGACAGGGCGACCAGGTCGTCGAACGTCGTGCCGGCGGCCATGACCGTGCCCGACCCGTCGAAACTCAGGACCCGGGGACGTTTTGCCTCATCTGGATCGCGGCCCTGGGCGATGAGGATGTTGGTCGCCTGTTCGGCTGCCCGGATGTCCGCGATGAATTGGTCCGCGATCACGCGTGCCGGCCCGGGCAATCCGATGGCGTCGCCCAGCATCAAGGTGTTGCGATGGATGTCCGCGAGGGACGAGAAGTTCTCCAGCCAGCAAGTCCGGGTCGCCATGCGGCCAAGCGCTGAAGTGATGGCAGGACGATTGAAATTCGCGAAGACCACCAGATCGGGCTTCAGGGCAGCGATGGATTCCAGGTTGTCGCCGATCCGGGCGCGCGTGGCGTCGAGGGTCCCTGCCAGGTGGCTGTAGGCCGGGTTATCCGCCAGGGTGGAGACGGCGACCAGGCGGTCCGGCTGGCCTGCCTCCTTGAGGATCCGGGCAAGGAGTTCGTCGCTGGCCAGGGAGGTTGAGGCGATTCGGACGGGAGGTGCATTTTCAGCCGGGGGACACCCAGTTTGCTTATTTATTCTTTGATTATAATAGGTTACGCAAAAAACGGCGATGGTTACAGCGAGGCTGGTCGTCAGGATCAGCTTGTTATTTTTAATAATTTTATTAAAATAACTGTTCATTTATAATAATAATTATGATATTTTTATATTGTTGTTGTAGGAGGCTGCCCATGCGCAAGCCAGCTGTTGTTGTTGCCCTGATCCTCGCGCTCACTCTTTGTCTTACACTGGCGCGCCGCCTGGCGCAGCCTGCAATCACCGATCAGCCTGTCGATGTTGCGGGGGCCGTCGAGACTTCTGGTGGCGCGACCGCGTCACCCGCCGAAGCTCCACGTATCGCTCCGGCACCCATCCGGCCGTCTATTCAGCCTTCCATCGCGCAGGCGGTTCCCGTTGCGGCGACGAAAATTTCATCCCGGGCGCAATATGCGTCATCCCGGGCGCAATATGCGTCATCCCGGGCGCAATATGCGTCATCCCGGGCGCAACAGGCGTCATCCCGAGCGAAGCGAGGGATCCTCTCTCCCCCCGCGCCAACCCTCGTCGCGCAGCGGCAAGACACACGTTACGAGGCCATGCTGGCCAGTCCCGACCAGGTGTACTCGCGCGCGCGGGACTACGGCGCGCATGGCATCGGAACTCCCAAATGGATCGAGTCATTGAGTGGCGCCAAGGCGCGCGTTCCGGTGCGAGATTTCTCAGGTGAGGCAGCCCGGAATGGCCAGTCTCACATCGAGCCTTTGGCGGTTTCCATCGATTCCAGGGTAGATCTTGCCCACTAACCCACCCGGATTGCCCTCATTCACTCCCGTTTTTACGAGAAAGCCGGCAATTGTTGCCGGCTTGTTCACACCGCCAAATTGCCCGTGCTATAACTGTCTTAGATAAGCGACACACGTTTTTTTTCCTCAAGGACGAGGTAAAGCATGGGTCTCAGAATTCAGACCAATACGATGGCGTTGACCGCTCAGCGGCACTTGAAGGACACGCGGGCTCTGCTCGACCGTTCCCTCGAGCGCTTGTCCAGTGGTTACCGGATCAACCGCTCCGGCGACGACGCGGCCGGCCTCGCGATCTCCGAGAAGTTGCGCGCCAAGACGCGCGGTCTCGTGCAGGCGCAGCGCAACGCGTCCGACGGTGTGTCGCTCATTCAGGTCGCCGAGGGCGGCTTGAACGAAATCCAGAACATCCTGGTTCGTTTGCGCGAACTTGGCGTGCAGTCCGCGAGTGACACGATCGGTGCCCGCGAACGCGGTTACCTGAACGAGGAATACCGCTCCCTCAAAGAGGAAATTGACCGGATCGCGAACTCGACCGAGTTCAACGGCACTTACCTCCTTGACGGTACTGGCGGGTCGCTGGATTTCCAGGTCAACACCGGTGGTGACAACCTCCTCGGCGTTGACCGCATCTCCTTCGACGCGTTCAAGCTTGACGTCAACGTGGACAAACTCGGCCTCGAGGAACTTTCAGTCGGTACGAAGTTCGACGCGCAGCGCAGCTTGTCCCAGATCGATACCGCCATCGAGAAGGTATCGTCGGTTCGCGGCCAGCTCGGCGCTCTTGAGAATCGCCTCGAGTCGACAATCAAGAACACCAGCATCTCCATCGAGAACCTGTCGGCAGCCCGCTCGCGGATCAAGGATGTAGATATCGCCGAGGAAACCTCGGAAATGACGAAGCGTAACATCCTCATGCAGGCAGGCACGTCGATGTTGGCGCAAGCCAACAGTGTGCCGAAGATGGCGCTGTCGCTGTTGCAGAACGGGTAAGAGAGGATTCTTCGACCCGCCTCCGGCGGGTCTCAGAATGACGAATCGCCTCCGGCGGGTTGAGTTATCCCGTCATTCTGAGGCCGAAGGCCGAAGAATCCTGACTTCAAATCGAAGCCGAAGGCCGAAGAATCCTGACTTCAAATCGAATCGAGACCCCAGATGAACCCCTCGTGAAGCATGCGCTCCACGAGGGGTTTTGTTTCGGGATTCAGCGGCTTCACCCACGCCATGGCGTGTTGCTCGATCCGTTTGCTGGCGCGATGCAGGGCCGCGATGCGCGCGCTTTTGATCGCTGGCGGGACCAGGATCATGATTTCATCGAGTTCCCCGTGTTCCGCGACGACTCCCGCCGCCCCCATGAGCAGGTTCATGTCGATCGTGCCCCATTCGTGGATGACACCCTGCATGTCCATGCCCTTGCCGACGACAAAGAAGAAGTCTACGGGACGCAGCCCCGGGGCGGTCGTGCCGGTGGATTCACCGTGTCCGACAAAAAGGGCGAGTTCCGGGATCTTCAGCAGTTCGACAAATTCCTCGACGGAACGTTCTACCTGGAAAAATGGACTGTTGAAGCCCATCGATCTCAGTTGCAGCATTCGCTGGATCATCTCCACCGGGAGTTGTCCGGTGCGGTAGCCATCGGGTACCCAGAGCATCGGACGGCCACAACGTCGCAACTCTTTCGCCGAGAGCATGATGCGAAACTCACTGCCACCGGGCTCAAACCCCATTTTTGCGTAGAATGCCGCGAGATCGCTCCACAGGAGGATCGCGTCCGCTCCTTTTGCCCTTGCCTCGCGCTCAATCTCGCCGAGCAACGTGCGCATCCAGCCCTTGCCCTGCTCGTTCTTGTCGGTCGCCACGTTTCCCACCAGGGCCAGCTTTACCACGGGCATCCCGGCGCGCGATTCCCCGGCAGCCATTTTCCGCATCCACAGGTTGGCGTGGGCCAGAAACCCGCCGTCCTCCGGGCTGACGCCCTTGCGGGTGACACAGATACTGTTTTCGGGCATGGCAGGGCCCAGCACCAGCGGATATTCCGCCGCGATAGGATAGTTTTCCGGCTTGCCCGGGCGGAGACTTTCGACCAGGAGGCGGTCGCGCGCGGCAAGTTGCTTGCTGCCTGATGGCTTGATGAATTCGTAATCGGCTATAATTGAAGTCAAGACGCGTTTCCGTTTTGGGAAATTCAAAGGTCCAACTGGTTAAATATAGCACAATTTCGTGCCTGGGAGTTGAGCCATGGGTGTGCGCATGCCGGGACTTGCGAGCGGCATCGATCCCAAGATGATCGAGCAGCTCATTCAAGTCGAGAAACTGCCTGTCGAATCAGCCAAGAAAAGAAAAGACGCGATCCTTGATGAAAAGAAAGAGTACGACAAGCTCAATACGGCTTTGACCGAACTCGATGGCACCTTGAACAAACTGAAGACGCGTGGCGATTTCAATCGCCTGAAGGTCGAGTCGTCGAATCCCGACATCATCGATGGATTGGCGGCATCCACCGCCCTGCCGGGATCCTATGAATTTGAAGTGCGCGGACTCGCCAGGTCCGAGAAGGAACTGGCATTCGGTTTCCCGGACAAGGACAAGACGCCGGTGGGTTTCGGTTTCATGCAAATCGAGCGTGAAGGCCAGGATCCACTGGAAATCATGGTCGAGCCAGAGGCGACCCTCAAGGATGTCGCGCAGCAGATCAATGATCTTGGCGCGGGATTGCGCGCGATGGTGGTAAATACGAAATACAATCCGGACTCCTACCGGCTCCTGGTCTTGAGCGAGAAATCGGGCACTGAATCACGGATCAATATCGATCCGGACACGACATTCCTCGAATTCAAGGAACAGGTGACCGGTAGCGGACTGGACGTGTTGTTTGAAGATGTGCCAGTGACGAACGACAAGAACTCACTGGAGGAGCTCGTTGACGGAGTGACGTTCAACGTCAAGCGTTCAGAGCCCGGAACACGCGTCCAGGTCAACATCAACTACGACGTCGACTCAACGATCGAGAGCATCAAGGCCTTTGTCGATAAATACAACGGCATCGCGAAATTCGTTCACGAACAGTTCCAGATCGACCCCGAGACGCAGAAAAGCGGAAAACTCTCCGGGGACAGTTCCCTCCGGCAAGTCATGCGGACTCTGCAATCGCAGCTTTTGAATACGGCAAATTCAGGTGGCAAATATCAGAATCTCGCGGACATAGGGATCACGACGAACCCGAAGACCGGCGAACTCCAGATGGAAGACGCTAAAGTCAAGGCGGCATTGACCGAAGACTACGAAGGCGTCGCTGGATTGTTCACGCAGACCGCAAGCAGCGCCGGGATCGCGACCAAGATTGCCGAGAGCATCAAGGGATTCCGGGACCCGGCCAGCGGATCGGTGAAAGGACGACAGCGGACGTTTGAGACCCTGATCAAGAATCAAGACCAGGAGATCGAACGACGCCAGAGGATCATGGAGCAGAAGGAACAGGGTATCAGGCGAAAGTTTTCGGCCCTCG
>RGVZ01000186.1 GCA_010029825.1 bacterium
ATCCTCATGCTCGCCCACAAGGGTGTAACCCAGCCCGGCCTGTGGGAACGCTGGGGCGCGGGCTTCGAGGAGGCGGCGCACGGCAGGGCCGTCCTCCGGTACGCCGTCCATTCTCCCACCGCACCGGAATACGGCGCGGCGTTCTGCCGCAGGCACCGCCTCCGCGGCGTCCGCTCCCTCCAGACGTCCTGGTGCTCACCCTCCCTCGTCTATGCCTACGTCCGCTGCCTCGACGCCCTCCTCCGCGACCCGCAGATCCGTGCGGCCACCGGCGTCTCTGTCTTTCTTGTCTCCGGCTACGACATCCCGATCGCCCCACCCTCGGATCTGCTCAAGCCGTGCTTCCGGGATCGCGATCATCTCTGCTACATCCGCGAAAAGAGTCACTACCAGTGGATCATGGTGCGCCGCGAAACGGTGGCCACGATCCGTGACCAGCTCGTCCGTCCCGAGGATTTTACGCGCTTCTTTCTTTACACGCTCGAACACCCCGGCTGTTCCGACGAGTACATGCTCCGGTACGTGTACACGACCATGGGTACCGTGGACACGAAAGGCTGCATCACGCGTGATTTCCGTCCCATGATCAACGCACCGAGCCCCGTCGTCTTTAACGAGGACAAGACGGATCTTTTCCGTGTCACGTGGGGCAGCCATGGCACCTTTACGCTGAGCCTCCGGGAGATCCTGCTGGCGACGAGGATCTCCGACTACGACAGGGACGTCCTCTTTTTCCGCAAGGTGGGATCGTACCTGGATCTCTCGACGGATCTCCTCCTCGTGGACATCCTCTGGGATCCGCGGCGGAGCAAGAAAAACCTCTCCCGGCTGTACGCGACGCTCTTTCCCGACTCCCCCCTCCGGTTCCAGCGCCTCACCGGCGCGCTCTTCTTTCCCGTGGTCACCGCGGAGGAAACCCAGCCGCGGGTCGCGGTGGACGAGCACAAGAAGAGGGAACGCGTGCTCCGCCTGCTCCAGCAGAAACATCTCGTCGACGCTTCGTACCAGGGGCGTCTCGTCGACTGGTACGATGCCGCTCCCCCGCAGAGGCGCCGCGCCCTGGCTCTCTTCTTGTCGCGGTTCGGCTTTGACACCAAGGCCGTCCTCCATCAGGGCGGATGATCATCCGAGCACGCGGTCGATGCCCTCCTCGAAGCCCACCACCGGCTCCCAGCCCAGCGCCCGTAATTTCTCGCTGCTGATGTAATAGCGCTGGTCGTTGAACGGCCTGTCCTCGATGTACTCGATCCAGTCCTCCCATTTTTCCGTGTTGATGATCTTTCGGATCAGCAGCCGGGCGACCTCCAGCACCGACCGCTCCTCCCGGCTCCCGATGTTGTAGATCTCGCCGATCCTACCCTTGTCCAGGATGATCATGAAGGCTTCTGCAACGTCCGTGATGTACAGGAAAGACCGCACCGCGCTCCCCGTGCCCTGGATCGTCACGCGCTGGCCATCGCGCAGCAGGTCGATGAACCGCGGGATCAGCTTCTCCGGGTACTGCCCCGGGCCGTACACGTTGTTGCCCCGCGTGATGATGACCGGGAAGCGGAAAGAGTGGTGGTACGACTGCGCGATCAGCTCCGCCGCGGCCTTGGTGGCCGCGTACGGGTTGGTCGGGCAGAGGATCGAGTGCTCCGTCTTGTGCTCCTCGTCGACCGAGATCATCGACTCGCCGTACACCTCGTCGGTGCTGACGTGGATGAATTTCTGGATCTTGCCGTAGAGGCGGCAGGACTCCAGCAGGACGTGCGTGCCCAGCACGTTGTCGTGGGTGTACGAGAGCGAGTCAATGAACGAGTTCTGGACGTGCGACTGCGCCGCGAAATGGATGACGTGCGACGGCTGGTACTCCTGGATGATGTCGCGGACGGCCGCCGAATCACAGAGGTTAGCCACCCGGAACACGTAGTCCTGGTGGACACGGATCGACGGATCCACCCGCTTGTGATCCGCGCAGTAGTACATGGCATCCACGTTCACCACTTTCTCCAGCCGTCCGCGGTTCGGGAAGAACCGGTTGAGGAAGCCGCTGCCGATGAACCCGCACCCGCCCGTCACGAGGAGCGTGCCGCGGATCGTGTCCTTGTACGCGTGGAGTGCTTTCCGCACGGCCTCCCTGATCGGGAGCACCGCCGGCTCGTACGCCTCCAGCAGGCTCGTGTCCAGGTGGTTGTTGGAGCGTCCGCTCTTCAGGACGGCATCCTGCTCCGCCAGCGAGAAATTCTGCCAGGTGAGAGACGGATCCACGATCTCCCGGTACATGCCCAGGATCTCGTTGTGCGAGATGACGCCCGGATTCGTCAGGTTGATGGTGCCGATCCGCCGCTCGCCCATCATGCGTGCCAGGATCGGCAGCAGCTCCGGGAGCACCGACATGGAGTTCTCCATGGAGCAGATCTTTTCGTAGCGCAGGATCTTGGTGATGAAATTCCGGGGGTGCTCTTCCGCCGTGATTGGCATCCGGATGCGCGCGTTCAGCACGTTATCCAGCTGCCGCATCAGCCTGTCCGTAAAGCCCTTGACCACCGAGTACGACGACCCATAGAAATTCGGATCGTCGGCCTCCGTGAACCGCCGCTCCCGCGAGTCAAAGATGCAGCCCGTCCCCAGGTACGTGACGTGGACGTCGAAGCGCTTCGCCGCCAGCGCCAGGATCACCGGTGAGAACAGGTTATCCCGGACGTTCTCGACGAGCCGGCCCGGGTATTCCAGGTAATCGATCGTCCCGATCTCGTGGCCGTCGATCGTTCCGTGCGTCCGGCCGATCATGCACACGACGTGCGTTGGTCGCTGCCGACGGATCTCGTCCTCGATCCCGGCCGGATCGTCCGCCCGGCTCTCCGCCGGCAGGATCTCGTGGTCATGAGCCCGGAGCAGCGCCGCGAAGCGTCCGCCGATCCAGCCCTTTGCGCCGTAAAACAGGACGCGCATCCTTTCGATCTAGAAATACGTTTTATATTTTTATAGATCATGATCTCGCTCCCCGATGAGATGGTTCGCCTCATTGTTTCTTTTGTCGATCCGCGCGTCCTCACCATCGACCAGCGCCGCGCCCTCGGCATCCCGCCCCGGCGGCTCCACCGGCTCCGCCTCATCCTCCCTCGGCCTCTCCGGGACGTCGTCGTGGTGCCCTGGCGGCACCGCAGGTGCACCGCCGTTCCGGCGCGCTACGCGACCATCGATTACGGATGGCTCGCGCCGTCCTGTCCGTGCGGCGTCGACCGCTCCGTCGTCCTCCACTTGCGCCACCCGCAGAGCGGGTGGCGCGTCAAGACCTGGATCCTCGACCTCGATCCCGACGGCCGTTTCCTGTGCCAGCACAAGTACGAGTACTACGTCGCGACCTACCTCATCATCAACGTCCCGGATCCGGGCAGTTGTTTCGGCTGCTCGTGCTGATTTTTTTTTTCCGAGAAAGAGAAAAATGTTCTCGCTCCAGGTCGATCAGCCGTACCCGATCTCGACGATCGCTACCTCTCCGTCCGGTCTCCGTCTCATCCTCGGGTCTTCTGACCTGGTCATTACCGACCGGCTGGATCGCGTGGTCTGGCGAGCCAACGCCCATCCCGTCCGGCTGCGCTTCACGGATCGTCTCGAGCTCCTCGGGGCGTCGGGCGACGTCCTCTGGCAGGCCGGCAGCAACGGCACCCGGTGCTCTTTTGGAAACGACGGCGTCCTCCGCATCACGGACAAGGCCGGCAAGACCGTTTTCTCGACGAGCGCCCCGTCGCCGTCCGGAGCCGTCGTAACGCTGGATCGGACGGAGCGTGGAGTCGACGAGGCGCTCTACTCCCCGGACGGCCGTTTCTCGCTCGTGCTCCAGAAAGACGGAAACCTCGTCATCTACGACGCGGCCATGAAGCCGTTGTGGGCGTCCTGCACCATCCTCCGCTCCCTCGTCTTTGGCGGGGACGGCTTCCTCAGGATCCTGGATCAGCGCAACCACAGCCTGTGGAGCGCGCCGGTGCGCGGGACGTCTTGTCTCTTTGACGACGCCGGTCTCAGGATCTACGACCAGGCTCGCCTCGTGTGGTCGGCCGTGCTCAACAAACTCGTCAATTACACGCCGGCGCCCACGGCGACTCCGTCCGCGCCCATAAAAAACGGCATGCTCCCTGTCGCAATCATCCTCATCATCCTCCTCATCCTCATTGTCATCCTGCTGCTCATCATCTCGGACGATCAGCAGCCTCGCCAGCAGCAGAAGACACGACCTGCTCAAAAGAAATGATTGGGTGGTACAGCTGATCCTTGCCCTCGAAGCCCACGCGAAAATCTTTCTCGACGCTGTACACAAAGACCGATCCGAGCATCTCGCTGGGGAGGTTGCCGTACGTCAGGCCGGAGTGTTTGGCCAGCGTCGGGAAATACACCTCGCACATCCCGGAGTAACGGTTTAGGTTCTTGCGGAGCGTGTCGAGCATCCCTGCCGACAGGCGCACGACCGGGAAAAAGCTCTTGGCTCTTGTTGCGAGCCGCGGCTTCCGCGGGATGGTGCCGTACAGCTTGTACCACAGGCCCCAGAAGCGGTTCTCCTCGAACTCCTCGACGCAGGTCGCGAGGAAATCCTCCGTCCGGTCCTCGCAGCGGCCGAGCGTCGTCTTCCAGCTGCCGTCGCACACCACGTCGTGCTCCAGCAGCCACATGTAATCGAACGCCACCGGACAGCCCTCCCTAAAACGCAGCACCTGGCTCTCCACCTGCTCCTTGTTGTCCCGGTGGAACAGATTGATCTGGCAGCACTCGCGGTAATTCACCAAGATGACGTTCGCGTCCGGCCTCCGCGGCTCGCTGCACCGCACCGGCCGGATCGCGCTCGCGTCTTGGCCGTCCGGGAACCGGTTCTTGGTGTCGTCGTACAGGACAAACACGTCCTCCTGGCCGCAGTCCGCCTGGAGCCGCCGGAGCTGCTCCCTCGTGAAATCGTCCCAGACGTGGCATCGGTACACGAAGATTGTCCGCATTTATTTATCTCTGTCTTTTTTTATCTCTTAAAGACGCGCGGCGTCAGCGACCGCCGCTGCTCCTGCGACGACGTGCCGGTGGTTGTCCACATCCACCGCCTCGACGGCGGTGGTATGCCCATCAGGAAGATGAGCCGATCCAGCTGTCCCGACCGTTCTTTCGACACGGTGGCGCGCTCCCGAGCCAGCCTCAAGCGGAGCGCCGTGGCATCCATCCCCTCAAAGAGCCGCTGACGGATGACCCGGTCGTCCGCGATCCGAGCCGTGAGGGCACACACGTCGTCGATCGAGAAAACGCTTGGGCAGTGCGCCAGCGCGAGCCATGCCCGATCCACAGGATCGTCAATCGTTTGGAGGATCGTGTGCCGGTGCTCCGCCGGAAACGCTGTTAGCATGTGGTCGACGATCGACACGCGTCTTTTCCCTTGGACGGCGTTGGCCAGCCCACACACCTCATCGACCGAAAAGATTCCCGGAGCATGGTTGAGCGCGAGCCGCACCCTATCCACCGGATCGTCAATCATTTGGAGGATCGTGTGCCGGTGCTCCACCGGAAAAAAATCGAGGAGCCGATTCAGGACTTCCTGCCGCCGGGCACGCGGGATGGTCGGCGGTGGTCGCTGCAGCAAATCGGTATTATCAAAGAGGAGAGGGTTATCCAGCATGGCCGTTGTCCGGTGATACCAGTCCGGGATGGCGAGGATGAATGCCGTGCGATCCAGCGGATCCTCGATTTCCCCGGCGTACGAGCGCATGAGCAGGGCTCGACCCTCCGAATCCGGAAACCTGTCGGCGTCGGCGAGATAGGCCGTGGCGTCTCGTTCGTCCATATCCCGAGCCAGGTACAGCGCGAGCCCGTACCGCGTATCCCGCCGGAGCAGCTGCTCCGCGAGCACGCGCCGGACCCGCCGATCCTGGATCCGATCCCAGGCGGTGATGACGGCGCTGTACGGGTCGGAAGAATCGACAATGGCGGAGGCGAGCCCTGCCGGCAGCGACTGTCGTACTATTTTCTGGAGGCGCTGATCCATTTTTTTGTTGGCTTGAAAAAAAATACGGTTTCGAGATGTCCCGAAAAATCCCGTGTCGGCATGCCGAGACGCGTCCTCGCTGTTGCCGGAACGATGAGGTTGTCTCGACGACAGGCCGGATGATCTTGTGGAGCGGTCTAAAGACATATCATCCAAAATCCAAATGCGCGTCGTCCTCCAGCACCAGCTCCGACATAATTTCTACCGGATCCTGATGTACGCGTCCATGCTGATGACGGAACAGGGTATACCGCACGGGCGCGTGGTGTACCAGTTCCTGGACAAGAAGAACCGGGTGTTCCGTTCGAGCTCGGTGGAGACGATCGAGCAGGTGCTGTACGTGGCGGATCCGTTTGCGGGCGAGGCCTACGAGTTCGGTGTGGGGGACGGCAGCCGGCTGCGGATGAGCTTCGCGCCCGCCGGCAACGACCAGCGGCTCTATCCCTACATCGACAAAGAGTCTTTCGAGCAGGTGTTCCGGATCGTCCTGGAGACCGAGAACGGAGACACGATCGACCGCTTCCTCAAGACGGCGATCGACCGGACGCAGCGCTTCTTTGACGAGACGACCGCCAACAAGAACCTCCACGTGTATCAGTACAACGAGATCAACGAGATCTGGGACAAGATCACGGAGCTGCCGTACCGCGCGATCGACACCATCTACCTGCCGAACGGCCAGGCGCGCGCCGTGCTCGACGACGTTGTTTCTTTCATGGACAAGGACACGCGCGCCGCGTACCATCGTTTCGGAATCCCGTACCACAAGACGTACTGCTTTTACGGCCCGCCGGGGAGCGGCAAGACGAGCCTCATCCACGCCATCTGCTCGTCCATCCAGAGGAACGTGTGCATCTACCGCTTCAGCCCGACCACCAAGGACAGCGATTTCTCGGCCTCGTTCCGCTGGATGCCCAAGAACTCGGTCTTTGTGCTGGAGGATCTGGACTGCATCTTCCGCGACCGCAAGGAGACCAAGGGCGTGCTCTCGTTCAGCGGTTTGCTCAACACGCTCGACGGGTTTTTCTCTTCCGAGTGCCTGATCACGTTCATGACGACGAACCTCTTCCACGAGCTGGACGAGGCCATCAAGCGTCCGGGAAGGATCGACTACCTGATCGAGTTCTCGCACATCTCGCAGGATCAGGTCTTTCAGATGCTCTCGAGTTTTTTCCCGAAAGAAAAAGAGCACTACAAGGAGTTCTATCGGCGCATCCAGAACATCAAGATGACGACGACGCACCTCCAGAAATACCTCTTCTCGCGGTATCCGAGAGGCGGCATCCTGGACGGGCTGGACGATTTCCTGGCCGGCTTCCACAAATACCATCTCGTCAAGGACAACGCCATGTATCTGTGAGAAAAAAATGATCCGCAAGATCATGCTATTGTCAAGATAACCATAGCATGATCCTCCTCGGCCTCGTCGGATCCAAGGGCGTCGGGAAAGACACCGCCGCCCACTACCTCGTCAAGAAATACGATTTCGTCTCGATGGCGTACGCCGACCCGCTCAAGGAGGCGTGCCGCGTGGTCTTTCATCTCACCAGTGAGCAGCTCCACGACCGCGCCAAGAAAGAACAGGTCGTGGAGCCGTGGGGGAAGAGCCCGCGGCAGATCCTCCAGACCGTGGGCACGGATCTGTTCCGGAATCATTTCCACAAGGACGTCTGGCTGTGGAACCTGGAGCACCGGGTGCGGCACTCGCGCCGGGACAGGATCGTCGTGACGGACGTGCGCTTCGAGAACGAGATGGAGCACATCCGATCCCTCGGCGGCTTTCTCGTGCGCATCGACCGCG
>RGVZ01000187.1 GCA_010029825.1 bacterium
CCGAAGGATCCTCTCTTCCCCGTTCCCCCTTCCATACCACCTTTGCCGCCCCGGGTGGACCAACAAAGGTTCCCCCCCTCCAACTCCCCCAACCATGCGCCCATATTCCCCAGGGAATATGGCCCGACAATAGCCCCCATTCCCCGGGGAATATGGCTGGGTAATATGGTCTGGTAACATGGTCCGCCTCCTTGCCGGCAGCGGCCGCGTCCCGTAAACTTTTTGTAATGAAAACACTCGGACAAAAAACAGCTTTGGCCTTGGCCCTCGCAGGGGTCACCACCCTTGCGACTGTCGCCTGCAAATCCGCGTCATTCCAGGGCGCCTCGGAAATCGGCCCCCGATCCGGCGTGACCAACAACGGCCTCCCCGGGACCAGTGACTGGCCGCCCCCGCCAGCTGGCAATCCCATCACGCCCAACAGCACCCCGGCCCCCGCAATCCCGACAACGTCTCTCGAAATTGTCTACGACGCCCACGAGGCCGACGACAACAGCCGCTGGAAGGGCACTTATGTATACAGCCTTCAGCGCGCCGGCGCCCAACCCGTCCAGATCCTCGCTTACAATGCCGGCGCCACAGGCGCGGCCACCGTCCCCGGGATCTGCCAATGCGGCGTCAGCAACGATTTTGACTTGATCGTCAGCGCGGGAAACATGACCCAGAATCTCGCCGCCTGGCACAACGAAGCCATCGCCTCGCACACAAGGCCGACCAGCGGGTCCGACATCACGAAATTCTTCAACAAGCACCCGAAGTACCAGTCAAACCCCCACACGATTTTCTTCGGCGGGTTTGACCATATCTTCCTCGGATTTGACTGGTGCCCCAACTCGCCCTTTGCCTGCGACACGCGCAAGTGGAACAACCGCGATGATAACGCCATCATCTTCTCGTGCAACGTCGCCGCCTGCCCCAATGGCGGCCCCGGCACCCGGCTCAACTTCGACGGCCAGGACAACTGATCCCGTCATCCTGACACCCCCCGTCATCCTGAGCCGCAGGCGAAGGATCCTCTCTTCCCGTCATCCTGAGCCGCAGGCGAAGGATCCTCTCTTCCCTCACTCAAACGCCATCCGTCACATCCGTCCGGCTGCCGCCACACAAAATCCCCTCACCAACTTGCGCCCCCACATAACGCCTCCTCACGGGCACGACTGCCCTGCCCCCTCGTTCCACACATATCCCTCGATCTCATCCCAGAATCCGCCGGCGATGTTCACCGTCGCCCCGCCCCCGACCGTCTTCACATACGCGTCAAAGGCCGGCCCCCTGCGCCCCACGGGCCACGTCTTCACGCACAGCGTCAGCCAAACATCCTCCTCGCACCGGTTCGCGAACGCGAAGTTCACGCGTCCCGCCTCGTCCACATATGACCCCAAATCGACAATACAAAACGCCGCAACCATCGCCAGCGCATGACTCCCCCCGCGAATCCCCATAACAGCCCCCCATCCCGCCCTTGTGCTATCCTTGAACCATGAAACCGCAAGATCCACGCCACAACGAAGCCCTCCAGACCCTCAGGCTCCTCGAGGCCGCCGGCCACAAGGCACGCCTCGCCGGTGGCTGCGTTCGTGACATGGTTATGGGTAGTAGCCCCAAAGACTTCGACATCGCGACCTCAGCCCGCCCCGAGGTCGTCATGAAACTTCTCGCCAGCCATCACCTGAAGGTCATCCCGACCGGGATCGACCACGGCACAGTCACCCTCGTCATGCCCCACGGCAACATCGAGATCACGACCCTGCGCCGCGACGTCTCCACCGACGGCCGCCGCGCCGTTGTCTCCTACGACGGAGCCACCTTCGAGGAAGACGCCGCCCGCCGCGACTTCACGATGAACGCCCTCTACCAGGACCAACACGGAAAGCTCTACGACTTCCACGGCGGCCTCGCCGACATCCAGGCCCGCCGCCTCGCCTTTGTCGGCGATCCCGTCACGCGCATCCGCGAAGACTATCTGCGTATCCTGCGCTTTTTCCGTTTCTGGGCGCGCTTTGACCTGATTCCGCAACCTGCCGCCCTCGACGCCATCCGCGCCGAACAAAATGGCCTCGACGCCGTCAGCGCCGAACGCATCACCAACGAGATCACCGAACTCCTCAACTGCCAGGCGATCGCGGCGCCGCTCGCCGCCATGCACCAGACCGGCGTCATGGCCCACGTCCTCCCCGGCTTCCCGAACAAAGTCCCGCTGGCGAAAATCATCCCGACCCTTGAATCCCTGCAGCCCGTCACCCCGCCCTGGCGGTGGCAGGCCCGCCTGGCCGTCATCCTTTATTTCGCCAGCTCCGAGACCTCCGAGACCATGCGCCTTAAACTCTCCAACAAGGACCGCCGCGCCGTCCTGTGGGGCTGCGACGGGTTCGACGCCATCGCCGCCGCCGGGTCCGAAGTCGCCGACTACCCGCCTCTCCGCCTACTTCAACGAGGCCGCCCGCGACGAACGCCTGCGCAAGATCAACGCCGCCCTCGACGCCGAGCGCAAATTCGGCGCGCGCCGCACAACGCCGATGCCGGTCACGGGCAAGGACGTCATGGAAACCCTCGGCATCTATCAAGGTAAACGCGTCGGCGAGATCCTCGCCGCGCTGGATCGCGCCTGGCTCAACGGCGCATGGACCACCCGCGCCGAAGGCCTCGCCCTCGCGCGGACGTTGCACCCTTAATATCATTCACCCGAACCGACAAAACCATCCGGGGTATTCGCGGCGCACGAACCGGCAAGGCACGCGGATCCACTGCTGCCGTCACTGCTGCCGCCATTACTGCTGCCACCCGATTCATCCCCGCCAGACGAGGATTCCGATCCGCCAGTTGCGTTGGACCCGCTGGTTCCTCCTGATGCCTCGGCACAGAACTGAGCCTTACGTTCCGGGATGTTGGTCCTGAGAAAATCTGATAACGCCAATCGATCCTCCGCTGAATTGCAATCGTAGGAGGTTTCGTACGGATATTCGAAAGTCAGTTGGTAACGATCGCCGTTGTCACAAGTCACCCAATAATTCACATCCGGATATGCCGTACCCGAGCCTACCCAGGGGCCGAAACCGCATGGGCCAAAGTTGAAACACTTCCAGATGGTTCCGTCCGGATCCCCATCGATTCCCTCAACCGGTGGATGGCGGGACGGCGCGAGGGCAACCACAGCCGTTGTTTGATCGGCCGCGGGACAGACGCCATTGTCGGACTGCGCCACTCCAGCCAGGACTCCATCCAAACTGTCCACAGACCAGTAGCGGGCCTGAAGGTACGAGATGACCTGCATAAAATCCGGCGTTTCAGACCTTCCGATCATCGCCTGTGACGCCACAGAAACCGCACTCGCCAGTGCGCTGAAATCCGTCGCAGTGAACCCGGCCACGGAAGTCGTCAGCACTTGGGCCACCGCGGCTGGCAGGTGGGCGCTCAAGACAGTCGCCACACGGCTCAAGAAATTACCGACATGTTCGTCGTCAGCCAGACCGAGGCCACTGACGGAACTGCGGATGTCGGCAAGGATCGCCGCGATGGTGTCGGCCGGAATGTTGATCGCCTTCAACGCGGATTCGAGATTGACCAGAAACGCGTTGGAGAAGTTCTTCACATCACTGCTGGCACCGGCCAAATCGACCTCAGCCCCCTTTTCACCGGCAGAGGACTGGGCGCATGACGAGACGCCCCCGCCCAGATTGACGCAGATCAGCATCAACCCTGACCATACCGCCATCCGGGTCATGGACGTCTTGCCATACATCGAACCGCCCCCCCCCCGAAAAAAAACAACGCCTTTTTTGGGATCGGCAAAAAAGTGCAAAACTGAAGTAAAAAAAACTGCCGATTCCCACGTCCTTCCGGGGCTTTACATCGGCGCTACTTGCATACCCGGTACGTGGTTTCCAAATCGCCCGGCAACTTGCCGAGCAACGCCTGGGCGTTGAAGGGGAACCCGAGTGGCGCCCCTGAACCCTTGCGCCCCTGGAACAGCCGCTCGCGCAGGTCGGCCCACTCGCGTGCCGGGCCGCTGCCCGTCAGCCCGGAGTAAGGATTACAAGACGCGATCGTCGGGTCCACGTCCGTCACGGGCACACGCCGCAAGGCGACGCGGTCCGCCACGCTGACCATCGTGATCTCCGGACTCGCGTCATAAATCGCGAACCGCGGCGCGACAGACATCGCCTTGATGCCATCCAATGCCGCCACGTCGCATCTGCGGACCCGGGAGACTCCCGACCCGTCATGCGCCATGGCATCCGTCACGACCACGACCACGGAAATCCCCTCGCCCCGTGCCCGCGCCGCGCCGTCCAGCATCCTTGCCGCCTCGCCCACCGCGGCAAGTCCGGCCTCGGGCAAATCCGTGTTGGGATCCTCGAAGACGCCGAGACCGGCGATTTGCGCCGCGAACGACGCTGGCGCCGTCAATTCCACACGCCGCACAAGATTGTCCGTGAACGCCACCATCCCGAGTTCCACCGGAACCTGACCGGGCGACGCGCCCTCAAAACGCAACGAGGAAAGTCGCGAGGCAAACGCCGCGACGTTTTGATCGACGCCCCGCAAATCCGGCGTCATGGAACTTGAAACGTCCAACGCGAAAACCACGCGCACGGGCAGAATTTTTGACAAGCATGCCGATTCGCCGACGTCGGGATTCGCGTCGCTGGCTGACGACGGCGCCGTTGACGACGCGACCGCGGGCTGGGGCTTGCTGCCGCCGGCACTGAAGTTGGCCGGGCTGCACGCGCCGCAGAGGAGAAACGCGGCCAGAACGGCAGCGCCCTGGATCCCATGTTTTCCCGTCACCGCGCGCGCCATGTTTACCTCATGCGTTATGAACCAATTGCCCGACGGATGATCTCCAGGTTCTCGCGCAACGACTCCGCCTTGACCGGCCCGAACGAGAACCGGATGAAATTCGCGTGCGGACCCTTGTCGCCACGGCGGCGCATGTCGCACAGAGGCCCCGGCAGGATCGCCGCCTGGTCGCGGAACAGCCTCTCGTTGAACTCATCGGCCGTCAGCCCACGCGGCAGGCGCCCCCAGTGGTAAAACCCGCCGTCTCCCGTGCACAACTCGATGCCGCATTGCTCGAGGCCTTCACGGTAAGCCTCGCGCTGGCGGTTGTAGAATTCGACCACCGCCTTGCGCGCCTGCGTGACGCGCGCGGTTTCCAGAAGTTTTGTCACGTAAATCTGCGACGGCCGCGCGACGCCGCCCATGGCGATCGACGAGAAGTTGCGGAAGATCTCGATATGTTCCCGCGCAGCCACCACCCAACCGGTGCGCATTCCGGGCACTTGAAGGCCCTTGGTTGCCGCGCCGATCACAAAAATATTCGTCTCGTCGATGTTCTTGATGTAACGCATCGCGCTGACCGGGCCGGCCGCGTGGAAAAACTCGTAGGCCTCGTCAAAAATCGCGCCGCGATTCGCGCCCGACGCGAACTCCACCATCGCGCGCAGGGCGTCCCCCGTCCACGTCACCCCGGTCGGGTTGCACGGGTTGCTCTTGATCGCGAGAACCGCGTCCTCTCCCCTCGCACGCGCCGCCGCCTCATAGTCGGCGACGCCCGGGCGGAACTGGTTTTCCGGGTTGCTCGGGATCAGCGTGTGCGCGCGCCCCAACAACTTGAGCTTGTCGTAGTAGGGCGTGTACTCGGTCTCTTCGATCAGGACACGCACATCGGGACGCAGGAACATCAGCGTCGCGAAAATGCCCGGTCGCCCGCCCGCGAAGACGGCGACATTGTCCGCGGTGATGTTCGATCCGTAGAAGTGGTTGTAGTAGGCGGCAATCGCGGCCCGCAGTGGATCGGTGCCGGATGCCGCCGGATATTTCAGGTCAGCCGGTTCAAAATCGACCCGGGAAGGCAACTCCGGCCCCCCGGGCAACTGAGTCGTCAGGGGAAAACCTTGCGCCCAAGGCCTTGTCCCCGGATCCCCCATGTATTTCCCCGTCGCGTCCTGGAACTTGAACAGTGTCTCGTAAACTCCCATCGGGGGAAATTTCTGAAGGAACATCGACCCTCCAACATCAAAGATTCGTTTACTTCACGCCCGTCAAATCAGGCGGAGTCGGCAAACTACTGGCGGATGACGACACCAGTTCAAAACCTGCCGTACCCTCGTTGGTCATCGCTCCACCATCGATCGCGTACACGCCGTCCGAAGCCTGCGTAAAGCATTGAACCGCAACGTTGCTCGTGTGCTGGCGGTAAGTCCACTGATCTGCGACGGTCGCGGATGAACTCCCGACTGTCGGAACGTACATGTTGATGGTCTGCCCCCCGCGACTTGACGCGTAGTAGGATCCATCGCTGTCAGATTGCGGACTTACCTCTGCGTCAGTGCAGGGAGACTGCGCGGTTCCAGAATCGTTCCCACATGAGAACGGATGGTAGGACCGATCCGGCGCGATCGTCGACCCAAGTTTCATCGCCTTGCGGATGCTGCCGCCAGAGAAAGCGCCCGACGAGGAGCAACCGGACAAAAGGCCCGAAGAATCCGCCTCCATGTTGAACACGAAACCACGCGTGTCTTCGTTGTAGTTCCCACCTGGATTTTGCCAGTACGAGAAGTTACCGGCATTGGTATCGGGATCCATGTTGAACGAAACCGCCAGGATGCCATTGGCCGCGTCGTTTTGCTGGGAGTAAGCCGCGCCCGTGGCTGGATTCACATATTCGCCGTTCGCGTTCGTGCTGACATTCAGGTTCAGCTTGCCGTCCGCGTCCACCGCGTTGGCCGAGATGTCCTTGTTCATCGCCGCCGTCAACAAGCGATACTTCACGCGGCCGCCGGAACGCACGTAGTTGATCGTGATGATGCGCTCCATGTTGGCGCCGCCGAAGTCCTTGCTGCGACGCATGACGACGCTGCCCTCGAATTCGGAGTTGTCATCTTTGGTGGGCTTGTGCGTCAGGGTGATCTTCTCGGTCGGATCGTCCGCGGCCGGGGGCTGGTTCGGGGTAGACGGACGCTTCATCTCGATCTCGGTGACAAAATTGTCGCCGACCTTCGTCATTTTCGCGCTGTTGAACGGCATATGCGCGGGGTTTTTGCCCGCGGCGGTGATGGCTGCGTCCATGATGGCCTTGAAGTCGACCTCGCTCCCATCAGACGTCGGCGCGCCCTGACCGCCCTTTTTTGCCTGGCAAAGCATCATCTGGACCATGCCCAGAGTCCGGTCAACCATGCCGGTGATGCGCTTAACTTGCGCGCGTGTGTAGGACACCATGCAGGCCTCGCCGGAGACAGTCGTCGCGACGCCGGTCTTGGTGCCGGAAACAAAGGTGCTGCCCTGCTTGATATAAATCATCTCGGAATCAAATTCGTAACAACGCTCGTTGTCCATCCCCGGGTCCTGGCGCTTCAGGGCAGATGGCATGCAATCATCGGCCTCGCCGCGGACAAGTTTGCCGGCTTCCTCGTTCTTGACGCGGGCGTTCTGTTCCCGATCGTCATCAGTCAACGCTGTGGACGAATTTGACTGCGGCGCGACACTGAGCGAAAGGCCCAGCGGATAACTCAGAGCCAGGGCATTCGTATCAGTCGATGACTCACTCGAGTCGTCCTTCTTCTTGCCGCAATTGACCGCGATACCCGCGGCCACAACGATCGCGATCGCCAACGTCATACGGCGGCGTCCAGCGCCAAGCACCAGCTTCCAAACCATGAGGCACCCCCTTAAATTACTTTCCGTTCC
>RGVZ01000188.1 GCA_010029825.1 bacterium
CGTGTCTGACCTGGCGATCACAAAACAACTCAACACGCACGTTACCTACGGGCACTGGGCCAGCGAACTCGTCTTCACGCACTTCGATCCATTCGTCGCGAAAGGGCCAGGCGCCTTGGCACCGCATCACTTGCGTCACGTCGTGCCGCACATCCTCGACGCCAATTCCCGCGAGTGGCCGAGTGGGTTGTAAGAGTTGCCGCCCCGGCATCTGACTGTTTGGTCCGTCAAGAGAGCACAGGTCGCAGTGGCGAGGCCTTTGACTCCGTGCGAGAATTGGGAACATTTCTTTCTTGGAGACGGTCATGCGCGTGATGTCGTTAATGCAATACGTTGTCGCGTGGGTCATTTTCTGGTCCATAGCTCCGGCTTTTTCGCAGACCCCGAGTGCGACCCCACCGGCCCCCAGACTCGAGCGTTTCCAGATCAACGGCGCTTTCCAGATAGGAGTCAATAATCTGTTCGTGACACTGCAGCGGGACGCAGCCGGCGCCCTCAACGGTCTCGACATGCGCCATAAAGGGGAGCAAACCATCAGTGACGAACCCCGCCCCACGAAAAGATGCGTCGAGACTCTGACCCTGACACTCAAGGGCAAGATCGCCGCCAACGAAGCATTCAAGATTGGCCCAGATGGGACAAATCGGCTCCAGTTCACGCAAACCTGCAACGGCGAGCCTCTGGTCACCCATGACCTCATCGGTACCGCAAAGGTGACGGAATTGCCGGCGCCGGATGAGGCAGGAATCCTTGGCGTCTATGTCGACGCCAAATCGACGACGGGCAAGGTCGGGAAAGGCACAATCCAGGCCGTTGTTTATGACGCGAAGACGAAACGTTGCCCGGAACCCTATACAGAATTCTGCTACATGCGCGGGATGGAGCACCTGGCATACAACGACGTTAAATCAGCGGAGCTTTTGTTTGGGCTGACGTGCGACAGCCAATCACGCGACAGCCAATCACGCGACAGCCAATCAATACCAGGCTGCATGCTCCTCTCACGCATCTGGGCGGCGCGGGGCCAAACGGACGAGGCCCGCGACCTGCGGCGCAAGGCATGCGCGGCGCAACCGGAAATGTGCTGGCGAATGTCTACGACGAATATGTTTATGGATGCCGCAACGGTGGCGGACCTCACACCGATCCTCTGCAAACTTCACAACACGTACAGCGGCTATCAAAAATATCAGCTGGGTCCGATGTGTCGCCTCGGTGACAACATCAACGTAGCCAAGTGGTCCGCAAGCCTGTCTGAAAGGTACAAAGCCTACGAATCGAGGCTGGCGACCATCCGTGCCGCAAATCGAGGGAAGCCGGTCAAATTGGACATTTTAGCCAATCCTGCGCAGTGGAAAAAGTTCAGCCGCGAACTCAGCAGCCAGAAGTTCCCCGTCCGCGTCCGGTTTGCGATTTCAGGCGTCGATTCCAATCCGATGCCGGCGGATTTCGACGCGCGTTACGGACAGCTGATCCATAGCGATTTCATGTTACGCATACCGCCGGACAATGCTTCAAGGGAGGGTTTCAAGGGATTACTGTGCGCGGATCTGCCCACACTGCTAAAGTTAAGTGTACAATACCCGTCCACCGGTGGATTCCAATCCGCGGCGGTGACGGGAACCATCATCGGATTCCGGAGAGTCGGGTCCCATGACGATCCCGTCTTTGTCCTGGATTGACCGCGTATTTCGTATAAACTGCCCCCATCCATTGTTGATCACGCAGCCAGAAGTTTGAGCCGGGGTACCTGCCCTTTTATTCGCCGGATTTTTGAGCAAGTAATGATTGTGAAACCAGACGTAAAGATCCAAGTGGTCTTGCAGGCGGTCCATGCGCTTACTGATGCACCAGGTTTTTCGAATCAGGCGGTTGATGTTGGCCCTGGCCATCGCTGCTGTGTGATTGAATGAAAACAGCGGATCAAACCCGATTTTTTTCAATTCCCCCTGTCCTGCTACGCATCCCCGCTGACCTTTTACGACGACATGCTTCGCATCCGGCAGGGCTAGTTTGATCAACGCGGGATAATGGGGGCACTTGTCCGATGTCACCACGAGACCCGGGGCCGCAACACGCCCGAGAGTCCTGAGGACTTCCAGGCGAGCTTCCGGCCGCTCATCTTTTCTGGAGCCGTATTTTTTACGACTTTTTTCCGCAAGAGGACCTTTTGCGGGCATGCTGCAAACGCGCAATGCAATGATCTCCCTTGTTTTTTCCTCGACGACCATGGGAATGGAAACTGGCTTTAATTTTGTATGGATCGACGACTCCATGTCGTCAAAACAGGCTTTTTCCACGGGGGGCCGGGAGTCCAAATGTTTTTTGTTCGCCTTTCTCGCCGTGTCCCCCAGATGGATAAGCCTGCGCGCTACAGTCTTCGGATCGATCGCCAGATGCCTCGCCACACGCCTTTGCGAAAGGCCCGAACACAATAAAAAAGTGAGGTCCTGATTCACGTATGGTTTTTGCTGTCGCCAGATTGGTTTGTTGGTCAGGGACGAGAAAGATTTTTTGCAGATTCTGCACAAAAAGCGCTGGATCCTGCGTCCATCGTATTTCCTGCGATACCACCCCTGGCGGACGACTTGAGGCGATGCGCCTTTTCTTGAGGCAACTTCGGGTCGACAAAATGGACATGAAACGCGCCAGCTCATGGCGCCGAAACTACGCCTCTGGATTACATGTCATGAAGTGACATCTGCAATTTGGTGTGCCGATTGAGGCAAATTCGCAATAAAGAGATTGAATTTCAACGCCTTGACGAAATTCAATCCCTAGCAGATGGGGGCAGTTTTAAACGCCTTGATCTCGCTGGAAACCAATGGCAACAGTCGTGCCTCACGTGCGCGCCCGGCAAGCAAATTAGCACCACCATGTTTCAATTTGCGGGCGCTTGAGCCGGTCAAAAGAAAAGTCAGTCGACGCTTCTGGATCAGGCGGTGTACTTCGTCAAGAAGCTCTGGGAGTTTTTGCACCTCATCAATCACCACCAATTCGTCACCCTCACCGATAATTTCGGCAAGACGCCCTGGATCACGGACAAGTGCCGAGAATGTGCGCGTGTTCAGGAGATCGATCACCCGCGCATTGGGCAGTGTTTTTCAATCAAGGTCGTTTTTCCGGTCGACCGCGCGCCAAAAAAGAAGTGCGACTTATTCTTTAGGAGTTCCGGGAGGTTAAGGATTCTGTGATGCATAATTATTCGTAAGGTAGATGTTGAAGTTTATCATATTCAGCTTCTATCTTACGGATTTTCACCACTTTTACCAAGGCCCTCCGGACCGTCAAACAGTCGTAAATTTGGCGTCGTTTGCAGTATCGGGAAACATCCAATTTTTACGACCAATCGCAAAAGGGCGTACTTGGGGAAGACGTACTTGAATTTCCTGCGAGCCAGAGGATTCCGCAGTTGATTTATTATGGGTGAAGGATATAATATCTTTGAGATATAATCTTTTAATCCCAAAAGAGCCCCTGTTACCATGAAACCATTTGTCAACAGAGTCGAGGAATTGAGACGGCTAAATGCCTCTAAAGCCGGGCTAATCGTCGTGTTTGGTCGTAGACGAATAGGCAAAACCAAATTGGTAGAAAGGTGGGGAAGCAACAGGAAATATGCTTACACACAGGCAATTGAGGGGTCCGAGGTGGTCCAACTGCAGCAGATCACCTCTGACCTGAAGGGAGTGCTGCCTGAAGGGATCAACCCGCGATCCTGGAGTGAACTATTGGCAGCATTTAAGCTGATAAATAAACCTAAGATCGTTGTCTTGGATGAATTTCCCTACCTGGTCAGGAGCCAGCCGTCATTGCCTTCGCTTCTTCAAAAGTGGGTTGATCATGATCAACCCGCAGGATTGCAACTCGTGTTACTGGGGTCATCGCAAACGATGATGCATGGGCTTTTCCTGCAATCTGATTCGCCTTTATATGACAGGGCGGACCTTGTCGTTCATCTTCACCCCATGACGTATAATCATTTCTGTGAGGCATGCTCGTTCGACCCGTCAAGCCTTGAGAGCTTTTTGATTTTTTCAATGACTGGTGGGGTACCCCGTTACTGGCGTTACATTGATGGGCTGACTGACCCTTTGGACGTTGCGGATGCGCTGTTCTTTGGCAAGACACCGCGTCTTGAAGATGAGCCCGATCGCCTGTTAAAAGACGAAGAGATCTTTGGGCAACAAGCCAAAGCAATTTTTGAAAGTATCGGTCGCGGCGCAGCCCGCCCCTCGGAAATTGCTGGCCGCATGGGTATCCACCAAACGGCACTTTCCAAACCGCTCAATATTCTTATCCATTCAAATCTCGTGAGACGGGTTCATCCCTTCGGAGAAAGCGCCCGCAACACAAAACGAACACTCTACGTCATTGACGATTATGCGCTCCGTTTTTGGTATCAAGTGTACTCTCCTCATCGCTCACGATGGCATCTTTATGACCGGAGTATGAAATCAAAACTTATTGGAGAGCATGCGTCAAAAGTTTTAGAAGACGAATATAGAAAAATATCTCCAGACGCTGCTCCGTACTGGGAAGGTAAAAATGTTGAATTCGACTGCGTTCGATACGCTACGAAAAGCCTTGAATCATTGATTGTCAGTGAAATTAAATTCAGGAAGCTGAAGGATCGAGAGAAAAAGTCGATCGAGCAAGATATCACCGGGAAATTTAATCGCTCTGCATTAGCGCGCAAATTTGGTCTGGGCGGGGTGGAGGTTTTAGCGGTTGATGACGTCTTGACTGCGCTTTCCAGGACGTGATCCCTGGGGTTGCGCAGCCATGTAGGGCAGTTTCAGATTAATTCCCGCAAAAATATATCGGCACTGGCAATGCGAATTCCGTCAGCGTTTCTGATGTCTATATCGCTGCGAAACACAACCTGCACGGCCTCGACTTTGGGAAACTTTGCCTTGAGGTAGCGCAGGTGGTCGGAGGCGACCGTGTCCGAAAATTTACATTCAACAAACAAAATCGGCTTCCGGTCGCGAACCACGACAAAATCCACCTCCCGTTTATCGGTGTCGCGGAAGTAACGCAGTTCCTGACTCCATCCCTCGGTGTCCTCGCAGTAATGACACCATTTGAGCAAGTGGCAAGCGACCAGACACTCAAACCGGAATCCCTCGTTTGCAATCTGTGTCCAATCATAATGGTAATGCTTGGCTTCTTTTTTCACCGCCCGGATTGATGGCGCTCCAAACGGGTGAACCCTGAAAATAGAATAGAGCCGCTCAAAAATATCCAGCCACCGCGCAACCGACTGGTGAGCCACTCCAAGATCCTCACGCAGGGCATTGATCGAAAGTGGGCTTCCGACCAAATCCGGAAGCCTGATCGCCATCATCTCAACCGTGCCGATGTCCTTGACGAATTCAAGCTCGCGCAAATCCTCTCGCACCAACCGGGACCGGTAATCACGACTCCAAATGCGAGTCTCTGCGGGATCTTTTTTTAAAAAAGGCTCTGGAAATCCACCATAATTGAACAAGTCTTGAAGCGTCCCGAGGCCATACTCGGTAACTTCCCGCAAGGTAAACCCATGCATACGCACCAGGTAATACCGGCCCTGCAACGAATCCCCTGAGCGACGATAATAATCCAGCCGGGCGCTGCCCGTGACCAGAATTCTGCACTCGTCTTTTCTCTTGTCGAACAGGCCTTTTACCCAGTTGCGCCACCGCGCGTATTTGTGGATTTCATCAAGGATGATGAGCCCCAATTTATTGGGAAGGCTTCCCTGCAAGATTGTCTGCCGGTCCTCATTGGCATCCCAATTCAGATAGAGTTTTTGCGGGAGCGGAAGGTCCGGATACAGGCCTTTTGACAGAGTGGTTTTGCCGGATTGGCGGGGTCCGGTCAAAAAAACCATCTTGGAATTTAGTTTTTTTTCAATAATTTCAGTGATGTAGCGAATTGTCTTCAATTTAACTACGACTCCAAATTACGCATGTGTAATTTTAAGTCATAGTGAAAATATCCGCAAGGGCGAGGGAGATTTGTGACCCCGACCAGGCCCGGCGGCCAATGTTGCGTGATTGACTCGGTGTCCTCGACCAGGCGGCCAGTTGACATGTCTGTCACTCGACAGACGCCACCGTTCGTTTTGCGAGCGAACTCAATTCCTGCGAGTGGCCGAGTTGGTTGTAAGTGTTGTCGCCCCAGCATTTGACCGTGTTGTCCGTCAAGACAGCGCAGGTCGTAGAGGTCTCCCCGGTCGTCACAATGGATGAAACGGTGCCGAGTCCGGTAACTCTTGTCGGGGTAGTCCTGGTCGTTGTGGTGCCGTCACCGAGTTGGCCGCTGTAATTACCGCCCCAGCATTTCACCGTTTGGTCCGTCAAGAGAGCACAGGTGTGGATTCCCCCGGTCGCAATTGACGAGACCAGGGTGAGGCCTGTCACGGTCGTCGGGGTGTAGCGGTTCGTTGAGCTGCCGTCACCGAGTGCGCTGCCGCCATTATAGCCCCAGCATTTGGCCGTTTGATCCGTCAAAACAGCGCAGGTGTGGTTTCCCCCGGTCGCGATGGATGAAACGGTGGCGAGTCCTGTCACGGTCGTCGGAGTTGACCGCCTCGTTGTGGTACCGTCACCGAGTTGGCCGTAGACGTTATATCCCCAGCATTTGACCGTTTGGTCCGTCAAGAGAGCACAGGTGTGGTATCCCCCGGTCGCAATCGATGAAACGGAAGTGAGTCCTGTTACAGTTGTTGGGGTTGACCGTTGCGTTGTGGTGCCGTCACCGATCTGGCCGAAGTAATTATAGCCCCAACATTTGACCGTATTGTCCGTCAAGAGAGCACAGGTGTGGCTGTCTGCGGTCGCAATCGCTGAAACGGAAGTGAGTCCTGTCACAGTGGTTGGGGTTGACCGGTCCGTTGTGGTGCCGTCACCGATTTGGCCGAAGTTATTCCAGCCCCAGCATTTGACCGTTTGGTCCGTCAAGATGGCGCAGGTGTGGTATACCCCGCTCGCAATGAATGAAGCCGTGCCGAGTCCTGCCACAGTGGTTGGGGTAGGCCGGTCCGTTGTGGTGCCGTCACCGAGTTGGCCGTAGATATTCCGGCCCCAGCATTTGACCGTTTGGTCCGTCAAGAGAGCACAGGTTTGGTACTGTCCGGTTGCAATGGATGAAACGGCACCGAGTCCAGTCACAGTGGTTGGGGTAGGCCGGCCCGTTGCGGTGCCGTCACCGAGTTGGCCGTAGTTATTATAGCCCCAGCATTTGACCGTTTGGTCTGTCAAGACAGCGCAGGTGTGGGATCCCCCGGTTGCAATGGATGAAACAGTTGCAAGTCCTGTCACGGTCGTCGGAGTTGACCGCCTCGTTGTGGTACCGTCACCGAGTTGGCCGAAGTTATTCCAGCCCCAGCATTTGACCGTTTGGTCCGTCAAGACAGCGCAGGTGTGGGATCCCCCGGTCGCAATGGATGAAACAGTTGCAAGTCCGGTCACGGTGGTTGGAGTTGACCGATTGGTTGTGGTGCCGTCACCGAGTTGGCCGTAGTAATTGTAGCCCCAGCATTTGACCGTCTGGTCCGTCAAGAGAGCGCAGGTTTGGTAGGACCCGGTCGCAATCGATGAAACAGTTGCAAGTCCGGTCACGGTTGTTGGGGTTGACCGATTGGTTGTGGTGCCGTCACCGAGTTGGCCGTAGTAATTGTAGCCCCAGCATTTGACCGT
>RGVZ01000189.1 GCA_010029825.1 bacterium
GTCCGGGCGACCGATCAAGCATCGTCGGCCATGTCGTCCTTCGGGGCCTCGGCATCGAAGACCTCTGGCATCGCGGCCGCACTCAAGAGCGATTTCGGGACGATGGCCGCGGCATTCGGGACTGCGTCAATCGCGGTTTCCGGGGTCATCGGTGCGTTTGAGGGAGCGGCCCGGGCCTTGCAGGCGATGAACGCCGAGGTCATCGACGCGGAGCGGGTATCGGCGAAGCTAACGGCGGCATTTTTCGGTGCCGAGGGCGCGGCCGCAAGACTTACGAAGCAGGCCGAAGAGCTATCCGCATCGACCGTGTTCTTCGACGACGATGCCATCAAGTCCGCGGCCGCGGCGATGAAGGCATTCGACCTAACCGAGAAACAGATCGGACAGTTGCTCCCGGTCGCCATTAACCTCGCGACCGTTTACGGAACTGATCTTGAGTCCGCCGGAACGAGGCTTGCCCTTGGGTTGAAAGGTTCAACCCGCGCCCTTCGCGAGTTTGATCTAACGGTCAAAGAGGGAGCAAACCAGGCAGAAATCATGGCCGCGATCCTCAAGCGAGGGGAAGGTGCCGCAAAGGGCGCGGCCGAGGCCCAGACCGGTCTACGCGGGGCAACGGAAGGTCTCAAGAAGGCCCAGGGCGAGTTTAACCAGGCACTCGGGACTTTGCTTTCGGGGCCTCAGACCGCGTTCTTGAACTTCTTGTCTGCCGCCACGAACGGAGCGACCCAGCTTGCCAACAGCATGTCAGGGGTTGCTGCCCAGACCTCTTATGCATGGAAGACCTTCAATCTCAAGACCGGCAAGGTAGAGGGCGGCGAGGCTATCACTGGAGGGGCACCGGGTAGCCCGGGCACCATTCCGGGCGTCCCGTTGTCTGCGTTCGGGCGCGCACTAATCGGGCGCAGGCAAGAGCAACCATCGGCTCCGGTTTCTGCGCCTTCCGCTCCGTCGCGGGCTTCTTCGCCTCGGCGAGGAACACGGGCGGCAGAACTCATGGGGATCGACTGGGAAGCCGTCCAGCGGTTTAATCAAGACTGGGTCGAGAAGCAGACAAGACAAGAGAAGCGAGCCGCGGAGGATCTTGCGAAGACTCAAAGACAGAATCTTGAGGATCTGATTCAGGCCAATGAGAATTTCTATCAAGACCGACTTCGTCAAGAGCAGGACATCGGGGACGCGCAGCTTAAGCACGTCGAAGAGCTCAAGAAAAAGTCGGAAGAGATGGCCGCTAACATCCGCTCCGCTGGGGATACGCTTGTTGGCATTCTGACCGGCAAGACAAGCCCCATGGATCTGGTCAAGCAGATATCCTCTAGCATCGGCCTTGCGGTCGGCGGTCCCGCTGGATCTGCCATCGTCGACATGGCATTCAGTGTCGGCCAGGCGATCGCATCGGCCATCACGACGAAGAACGCAGAAGGCCAAAATGCCTTCATGGCGAATCTTGCCGACTTCATCAGTTATCAAACCGAGGACGACAAGAGACGCAGGCAACTTGAGATTGAGGCCGCAAAACTCCAGAAGGAGGCCGCGCAACAGCAGATCGAGGCCGCAATCATCACATCTCAGCGATCCAAAATGCAGACCGAGCAAAGCCTCGGGCAACGCGAAGCCGCGTTGCGTGGTCCTCTTGCCCTTGCCGCGTTTAATCTGCAACGCGAGGTCCCGCTAACGTCGCTGACAAATCAGTACGGGCAAATAGATCAAGCTCAGGTAACGGCCATCGAGAGCGCGTCGCAGATGATACGCGGGCTGTCAGAGGACCAGGCTAAAAGCCTGTCGTCTCTTGGTGAACGACTCGTCAAAGGCACCGCGACAGATGCAGACCAGAAAGCTTTCCTTGACAGGTTCGGAGTCGTTGCGGGGTCAACGGCTGGTCGCGCAATCTCCCTCACGCTTGCGGATCTCGCACCTGGCGCAGGAGCTCAACCTACCGCGGCCGAGGCCCAGCAGCTCGGGGACTCGGCCCGAAATCCGGTCTATGTCTTCGACGTGTCGCCTAGCAAGGACGAGTTCACCCGGGCTCCCCGGGGCTTGTTCTTCCGTCCGGTCGGCATCGGTCGCGGCGTTGACGCAGGACAGGCCCTCGCACGATGAACACGACAGACCGCAACGGCAACGCCCTACCCTCAGACCTCGGGCCAGCAGTCGACTACGTTTGGAGCGTGCGAATCGCGGCGACGAACGGAGTCTTCAGTTCGTCGACAAACTGGACCTACTGGGAAGTCCCGGCCGAGGCTATCGTTCAGCGGTCACGGTCGACAACCCTTGACGGCGGAACTTGGGAGCTTCGGCTCTCAATCCTTGCCGATGCCCTTCCGCCGCTCGTCGAGCCCCTCGCGTACTATCAGCTTGAGATCGATCTCGTCGACGATGCCGGGAACGCATGGCCCTACCATTCCGGGCCGATCGACTCGGTTTCCGAGTCTTGGTCGATGGAAGGCGGAGCCCTCGTCCGGGTCTACGATGTCGAGTCCTTCGGGATCTTGCAGCGGACCAAGGGCTACGACTTTACGGCCCTTGCCATCACACCGGCACCGACTCTCTTCTCGGGGTCCATGACCGGGTTTGCCCAGGCTCACTATGTCACGATGACCGGTCCCTTTGCCGTCGGCACGCGGTACCCGATCCCGGGAACGGATGCAGGTGGCACGGTAGATATCACCGTCGGGACGGGATCCTTCCCCGGAATCGTCATCAGCACGAATGCCGACTTCTCAAGTCCGAAGGTCTACACGACGGACTTCACGATCACCGATAGCACCGGGGCCCTCGGGCCGCAGACGAATCAGCCCGCGTACCTCAACCCTGTAGTCGCGCTCGGGGCTGGAACGTACTATGTCCGGTACTTTTCGGTCGCGTATTTCGGGATATTGCAGAACTCTCCCGCATCGCGGCCATACTTCGTCCGAGTGCCTCCCGGAACCGTGACCTATGCATGGGGCGAGACCAGGGCGAAGAGGAACATCGGCGACGACTTCGCCACGCTGGCTGCGGCAGGATGCACGACGACGGTAATCACGGTCACGGACCCGGAGCCGTTCAAGAGCGGGACGAACGTCGTCGCCGTCACGAGCGGCCCGACGGAGTTCCTTGAGTGGACCTCGGCATCAACTGGTGCGGTCGAGGTGCGACAGATATCCTCGGTCTCGGCAGCGGGTGTCATCACAGTATCGGCCTTCTCTGGAGCCCCGGTCGCCGGTGATCTGATCCGTCTCGTCACGACTCAGGCGATCCGGGCATGGCAACGGCATAACTCAACAGCGGCATACGGTGCGACGAATCCAGGATTCTTCACATCGTCGGCAAGGGCCGTGGAATACCCCCGCGGCCTCTTTGAGCTCGTTCCGCAGTCCGGGATCATGAGAGTGCGTCAGGCCCGACACTGGTTGACGGCGTCAACCGAGGTCTACGGGTACCAGGTGCAGGGGCTCAACGACACGATCGGATCCCTTGGCTCTGACAATCGGCTAGAGAGTTTCTACTATTGGCTTCTTGTCACGGCATCTCAGGTCATCGGGTCCGGTGATTTTGAGGTCGGGAATGCCCTCTTGACCTATATCAAGAACATTTCCAGGACCTTGTCGTCGGTGTCCGAAGTGCTTGACGAGATTGGACGCGATGGGCTGCCTCCGAACGGATATATTCATGACAGACCATCGGGGAAGATCCTTGTTTCGGCTTTCAAGCAGAAGACCAGTCCGGATCTCGTACTCGGGAATGTGGCAGGAGTCCAGATCGGATCGCTCCCGGAACCGGTTTCGTCGGTTACGGTTCGGTCCTTCGGGGATCCTCGTCTCGTGACGCAGGACCTTGAACCGACCCTCGGGGGTACATGGACGAACGGCCCGAGGCTGTTCGACGGGGTCGAGAGCGTGGACTATGCCCAGGCCACGAGCGGGGCAACCGTTACATTCCGGATCCGCCTGTCGGACGCAACGATATTTCCGACTCTGACCGAGATCCAGATCCTCGGGCGGCAAGGGGTCGTCGAGGTCTATCTCGAACGGTACGATTCGACCTCGACCGTCACCCGTACGGGATGGCTTGAGGGTTCCGGGTACTTCATCCTCGCCGACGGGAAGCCGGTCGTCATTAAGAAACAAGAGCTCCTTGACCTCTTTGCGTTTGCCGCAGGCTTGCAGACCGCGGAGTTCCGTCTGACCCTCAAGTTCTCGGACGACACGATGAACGGCACGAAGCAAGCGCAAGTGTACGAAATCAAGTGTTATTCGGACATCGAGACCGGATGGGCGGCTTATCTTTCGGACGACGCAACAACGGGAACCCCGCCCACAGGATGGACGACTCTCAACGATCAGGGGTTCGGGTCTTTCTACTGGGTTCGCGATGTTGGCCGTGCGCGGTCATTCCGGTACGCAGACCCTGCGTATCTTAAGAGGGTGCTACCGCTCTACAGTGCGACTTGGTCCTCGGCGTTCTACCGCCGCGAATACTACGATCTGACCCGCATCAATCAGACCGAATGCCGCAGGATCGCCGAGTCCTACCTTGACGAGTACGTCCGGCAGGGCAGGACATACACGGTCTCGGCCCTCATCGACCCTCGGGTCGACCTCGGGGATACCGTAAACGTCACCCTCGGGGACGGAACATCAAAGGATCTCTTCGTCTGGGGCATCGCGGATGACGGCAACCGCGAGGACTTCATGACGACGTACACGCTTCTTGATTACGGGGCCTAGCCCAGATCGGCCGGGGCCGTTAGGCTAATAGAATGACCCAGCCTAGCGGCCCCATTCTCGGGGCGGTACATCTTGACGACGGGGTCTCGACCCGGTTCCGCTGGAATGAGGAGGTCGGGATCGCCGGTCCTGCGGGCCGTCCGATGGGATCGATTCAAGAGACCTTCGGCGGTGCGGTCCGGGTTCTTCCGACCGCGATCGCGTACCCTGCGAAGGATCTTGACCTTCCCGGGTATCTGCTTCAGGTCAACGGCCTGGCCGAGAGCTACGATCGCCTGGCCCGGATGTATGACCTTGCCGGGTCTTCGGGGTCGACCTCGATTCTACAGATGGGAGCCGTCGGGCTTCGGGTCATCCCAGACCGGCCGATCGTCGAGAAGCTCAAAGCGCATCGCCTGACCACGGATTACTCGATGAAGGCGACCGCGGTCCCGGCGAACTGGATTTCTCTCGCCGGATCCCTTGAGGGCCAGACTTTCGGGATGTCGGTCAACGGCGAGACCATGAACCATACCTCGGGGAACGCAACGCGGGATCTCGACGTCTTCGCCCTTGCGGCCGGCGGGCAACCGAGCGTCACGAACCCGGGCACGGCCCCGACCCCGCTCGTCCTGACCATCTCGGTTTCAGGCCCGAGGACGACTCGATTCTATGTCCGGACCACGGCCCCGGGATACACGAAGAGGATCTCGGTGACTCCTGTTAACGGCGTGGTAAGCATCACCGAGAAGGACGGCCTCATCGTCCCGCCTGGTACATGCGTCCTGCGGTACGAGGAGGCGTCCGGGGCCATCATCGCCGGCACGATTGCGTCGAGTATCTACGGGACGCGCTGGCGGTATGAGGGGCTTGATGATGCGCTCTCGGCCGCGGATCCCCTGATTCTCTACAACACGCGCCAGCAGCGAGCCTATTACGCTAGCGCGGCCTTCACGACCTCTTCCGGTCTCAAGACCGCGCATCCGGATCAACCAAGATTCGGAAACTCTGGGACATATTCTGCGACGACCGCGGGGCTCCTCGTCGAGCCGGACCGGACCAATCTTTGCCTGCAGTCGATCGCACTGACGACTGCCCCATGGACGGTGACAGGTACCGTAACGCGCAGCTACGGTGGTAGCGCACCAGACGGAACCAGCACAAGCACGCAGGCTGTTTGGACAGCGGGCGTTGCTGGCACGCTTTATCAATCAATCACGCTGACCGCCGCTCCATATATTGTCAGCTTCTATATGCGGGGAACCGGAAGTGTTCAGGTGTCCATGGGGGCGATCCTGTCGGCGCAGGTGGTCACACCTGGTACAAACTGGGCGCGGTATCAGTATCTTGTAACGGGCACGGCGGCTGCGTATAACTTGACCTTCGCGGATAATGCGACGGCTGCTGCTGATGTGCAGATCTGGGGCGTTCAAGTCGAGCTTGCCACGGGCCAGACGGCCGCGAACGCGACAAGCCACATTCCGACAACGAGCACGACAAAGAGGCGATACGGGGATGCTGTCGGCGTTCGCAAGATCGAGAACCTCGCCGCCTGGTCTAATCGGTTCGACAAGACAACCGCGACCTCGACGACTCGCGGGTTGTGGTACATCGCGGGCGGAACGATGTCTCGGGCAACTCCGCAGGTCGGGCCTACAGGCTCGTCCGATGCATGGACGTTTGCGGCAGTCGGAGCTCAACCCGGAGTCCAGCAACTCCTTCTCAACGGCGAGAACCTGGCCGGAAAGACCGTCATTTTCACGGTCTGGGCGCAGAATGACACGTCGACTCCGAATAGCCAACTCTTTTTGCGCATCTCGGAAATCGGCGGCGCTGGTGCGGGAAGCACCGATCATTCATTCGCAAACCTAGATAACAACTGGGTCCGAATCTCTGTTCAACGGAGGTTGACGGCTCCGACCGACGTTAGCGTCCATATCCGCAGCAACGGAACGGTGACAGCGTACATCGCTCATGCTCAAGTTCTTGTCGGCTCAGATAGTACCTACAATCTTGCATCAGGCGCATCGTCCGCGATCAGCGCGCCATATATCGAAACCTTCGCGGCCCCCATGTACGCGGAAGAGACATGGACTTGGCCAAAGTGGCTTACCCAAAATGGATATCTTGAGGCCGACGTATGTTTCGGGGAGACCGCGAACCCTAACTCCTCGGCCCGGGTCATCCTCGGTGCCTACAACTCGGATACGAGCGCGAGTCTATGGCCCGGGGCAGTCTACCGCGGGCCATCCTTTGGAAGCGCGGATAACTCGATCACCGTTGCCAAGGGCAATAACCTTGGAACATCTTCGGCGAGCTATGCCCCGTCGTCTTCTGTATATGACGGCGCGTTCCACAAGTTCCGCGTCGAGTGGGTCAACTATACGATTGCCGGATCTCGTACGATCCGGGTTTATCTCTACATCGACGGGGTCTCGGTTGCAAACGCAACGACCGCAAGCGCGACATCGTGGCTTGAGCCGTCAACGCTGGCCATATCCAGTCATGCATCAGCGGCAGCGTGGCACACGATGAAGAACATCATGATCGGCTCCCCGAGTCTTCCGGCCGGGGCAGTCCCCGAGCCCTATTAGGAGGTCGCGATGGACGCTCGCCAAGAACGCATGCTTGAGGAACTCCACGATGCCATCCTCGGTGCCGTGGGGCGGCCGGGTCTGGCGGAACAAGTCCGGAACCTTGAGACCCGTCTGAGCCGCGTCGAGGGGCTTGTCACCGCGGCTCAGACGACCCTATGGGCGAAGTTCTGGCAGGCCTTGAGTCTCGTGGCTGCGGCCGGGGCATCGTGGATCGTTGCGCACTATCCGGGGACCAGGCCATGAGGCTAACGGAGCATTTCGAACTTGACGAGTTCCTCGCCCA
>RGVZ01000190.1 GCA_010029825.1 bacterium
CTTGCGGTCTTGGCGCGATGGCGTTGGTTTCAATATAGGTATCAAATACTTGCCGGTACGTCCACGTCGACAAGACCTGTGCAAATTCGTTGTGGAAACGGCATCAGTGACATAGCATGGCGATCGGCACCGACCAACTTGAAAAAGCGCGCTTTTAGCGTCGTAAACATGGCGGAAACCTGATGGAATCTCTGGATTTGATGACCAAAATCGTGTCCCTGTGCAAACGCCGGGGCTTTATCTTTCAGAGCAGCGAGATCTACGGCGGACTCAAGTCCTGCTATGACTACGGCCCCCTCGGCGTCGAACTGAAACGGAACATCGCCGCCGAATGGTGGCGCAGCATGGTCTACAAGCGCGAGGACGTGGTCGGCATCGACGCTTCGATCATGATGCACCCCCAGGTCTGGAAAACCTCCGGCCACCTGTCGGGATTCTCCGACCCCCTCGTCGACTGCCTCAACTGCAAGGAACGTTTCCGCGCGGACAAAGCCCCAAAGAAAGCCCCGGGCACGGAAGTCACCTTCAAAAAAGGCGGCAAGGCAAGCGGCGAGGCGTTGACCGGCAAAGTTGATGGCCGCGGTTACGTCTGCCCCGTCTGCGGGTCATCGCAACTCAGCGACGAACGCCAGTTCAACCTGATGTTCCGTACATCGATGGGTCCCGTCGATCCACTGAGTGATTTCATCCGCGACGCCTACGACGGCGAAGGCAAACTCAAGGACATGCCGCGCGAGGACTTCCGCGCGAAACTCGAAGAAGCCGTCAAGTCAACCGCGGTTTATTTGCGTCCGGAAACGGCGCAGGCCATGTTCGTGCAGTTCCTGAACGTCCAGCAAAGCCAGTCGATGAAAGTCCCGTTTGGCATCGCGCAAACCGGAAAATCCTTCCGGAACGAGATCGTGACGGAACACTTCATTTTCCGTTCGTGCGAGTTCGAACAAATGGAGATGGAATTCTTTGTTGAACCAGGAACCCAGACCGAGTGGCTGAAATACTGGTGCGACGAGCGCATGAACTGGTACCGCAACTATGCAAACAACAAGGACGCGTTCCAGTTGCGCCGCCACGAAGGCGACGAACTGGCCCACTACTCCGACGATTGCTACGACATCGAGTACAACTATCCGTGGGGATGGGGCGAGCTCGAGGGGATCGCGTCGCGCACGGACTATGACTTGTCGCGCCATGCCGAGGCATCCGGCGTCAAACTCAGTTACTTCGACCAGCAAAAAGTCGACCCCGCGACGGGCAAGCCAGGCTGGCGTTACACGCCCTACGTGATCGAGCCCGCGGCGGGCCTCACCCGCTCCGTCCTCTGTTTCCTTCTCGATGCCTACGCCGAGGAAAAAGGCGTCGACCACGAGGGCAAGGAAAAAATCCGCGTCGTCTTGAAACTGCATCCGCGTCTGGCCCCGATCAAGGCCGCGGTTTTGCCCCTCGTCAAGAAAGACGGCCAGCCCGAGAAAGCCCGCGCCATTGTCGCCGAGTTCCGGAAACTCGGCATCAACGTCAGCTACGACGAACAGCAATCGATCGGAAAACGGTACGCCAAGCACGACGAGATCGGCACGCCGTTTTGCATCACCATCGACAACGAGACGATCACGTCGGACACGGTCACGATCCGTGATCGCGACTCGGCCACGCAAGTCCGCGTGCCGACGGCGCGGGCAGTCGAGATCGTTCGCGAACGGCTTGATTCACTCGGTTGAACAGGGAATCATCGGATCATGACAGAATTTCTGGCAGCCCGTCGTGAATACCAGCCGCGCGGCCCGTTGACGCTGGTTGAACTGGAGAACAGCGGGCTTGTCACCGGTCAGGCCATCACGATGGACGATCGCGTCACGGCCCTTTTCCCGCGCACTTCAGGGCAGTCCGTCTTGAGGCTGACGCGGGGTACCGGGACCACCCTGTCCCGCCAGACCCCCCTGCGCGTCGGATGCGTCTTTTCGGGTGGCCAGGCGCCGGGCGGTCATAATGTCGTCGCTGGAATCTTCGAGGGCATCCGCCGCGTTCACCGGGACTCCACTTTGATTGGATTCGTCGGCGGACCATCGGGGATCCTGAAAAACCAGAACATCGAGATCACCCCCGAATTGATGCGCGCCTACCGCAATACCGGTGGTTTCGACTTGCTGGGGACGGGACGGACCAAACTCGAAAGCGCGGAGGATTTCGCGACCTGCGCCCGCGTGTTCGCGCAACACAAACTGGACGCCTTCGTCATCATCGGCGGTGATGACTCAAACACCAACGCCGCGTTCCTGTCCGAATACCTGAGGAAGTCAGGATCGAATACGTGCGTGACCGGGGTTCCGAAAACGATCGACAGCGACCTGCGCGGACCGTGGACGGAAACGTCCTTTGGATTCGACACGGCCGTGCGCGTCTATTCGGAACTCATCGCCAACATCGCGAAAGACGCCCTGAGCGGCAAGAAATACTACCACTTCATCCGCCTCATGGGCCGCAGCGCCAGCCACATCACGCTTGAGGCCGCGCTGCAAACCCACCCGAACGTCGCGCTGATCTCGGAAGAGATCGCCCGCGATGGCAAATCCATGCGCGAGATTGTTGACGACCTGGCCCGCGTCATCGCGGCACGCGCCGCGGCGGGGCTCAATCACGGCATCGTCCTCGTACCCGAGGGACTGATCGAGTTTGTCCCGGAGATCCGGGCCCTGATTGATGACCTGAACGATGTGATCGCGACACATAAAGATTACCTGGACTCCCTTCGCGGGTTCACCGCCCAGATCGAGTACCTCGCGGGGCGGCTCAAGAGGGAGTCCGCCGGGACACTTGCCGCGTTGCCACTGGATATCCAGCGCCAGTTGATCATGGACCGTGACCCGCACGGCAACGTCGCCCTGTCGCGCATCGAAACCGAGAAACTGCTCATTGAACTTCTGGCCATCCGTCTCGGCGAAATGAAATCCGAGGGCCATTATCACGGAAAGTTCGCGTGGCAGACGCACTTTCTGGGTTACGAGGGGCGCTGCGCCGCGCCAACCAATTTTGACGCGAATTACTCGTGGTGCCTGGGACTGACGGCGGCCGCCCTGGCGGCGGGTGGGCATACCGGTTATCTGGCGACTGTGCACGGACTGACGAATCCAGTCGAGACCTGGCAGGCTGTCGGCGTTCCGCTCGTCTCGATGCTGACGATGGAACGACGCAAAGGCAAGGACAAGGCAGTGATCAGAAAGACCCTCGTCGACTTGAATGGACAGGCGTTCCAGCGCCTTGCCACCCTGAGGGATGAATGGGCCTCGCGCGACGATTACCGGTTCACAGGACCGATCCAGTATTTCGGGCCGGCGACTTTGGTCGATCGCGTCCCCCTCAGTCTTTTCTCCAACAACACCTGTGCAGTAGAATAAAATCAGAGGGCAACGCACTGATGCGACAAGGTAGAAGATCCGGTGGTGGCAAGAACCGCCCCAACCGAAACAACGAGAGCGCCGCGAACGCGGGGCGAAATGAGCCCCGGCGCGACGCGAATCCACGCGACGGAGGCAGGGGGCAACCGGGGAGCCAGTCAGGGCAACCAAGGCAGGGCCCGCAGGGTAAACAGCACGGGCAGGGCAACAAGCAGCCCGGCCATCAAAACAACAAGCAGCCCAACAAGCAACACGTCAAGCCCGGCCACCAAGGCAGTGCCAAGGACGGGCGCAAGACAGCGACGATCCTCCCGTCCCTCATCGAAAGTCCCATCCGGATGTCCGGAAAGGGTTTTCCGCCCGTGCAAGAACAGCACAAACTGCCGCCCCGGCGTTACGGGGTTGTTTTCTTTGACACTCTGGCCGCGGCGAAAAATGATCTGCCGCGCCTGCAAGACCTGGCTCGCGGGTACGACCAGTTGAACATCGTCATTCGGGCGGACGCGGCCCCGGAAGCCACCATGAATGACCTCGAATTGGCAGCGATCGGCAAGGTTTTCGCCGGTGCCGCATGGGCTTTGATTCACGATCGTCGCGTTGCGGAGGGTTGGTACGATGAATCTCACTAAAATGATCACCGCGGGCCTCATTGGTGCCAACCTGTTTCTGTCGGCGACCGCTCTGGCCGATGAAACCGTAAAAAAAACCCGCAAGAAGTCCCCCGCAGCGACCACCCCTGACGGCAAACCTGACGGCACCCCTGTCGGCACCCCTGTCGGCACCGCGCCGGCGGATAGTGAAACCACCGCCACCGCCACCGCGGAAGATTCAACCAGTACCGGCGGCAAAAAAAAGAAAAAGAAAGTCGCTTTCAAGAAACTGCGCGCTGGAGGCATCGGACTTCTGGCAACCGGGATGAAAGACGCGCCGAGTCCGGGGGTTTTCGGGTTTGGCGGGGCTTTTGGATACTCCCTGTCGCGCAGCCTCGAAGTCGAGGCCTCACTGCTTTCGTTTGGCTACATCCTTGATTACGCCGACTATGACACTACAGTCGAGATCAGCGACATGGCCCTCGGAGGCGACGGCATCTACCGGATTCCACTGTCATCTTCGATGTCCCTGCGCGGCAGGGGTGGACTCGGCATGCACATGATGGCGGCCAAGGTTTCTGGTACGCTGGCCAACAGCGGAGAAATCAAGGCCGAATCGAAGAACATCCTCGCGGTCAACATCGGTGGCGGCCTCGAATTGAACTTCGGGAGTTTCTACGTCGCAGGTGACATCCGCAAACCGGTCCTGCTCGGGAAACTTGAGACGGTCAAGGGCATATCGATCATCGCCTGCGGCGAAGCCGGCATGCGATTTTGAGGTGTAACTCAATGAAATTTTCCGCCCCGCGGATCTCGCCTGTTTCGCCGCGCCGGCTGTTCCCGGCCCTGCTTCTCGCGTTTTCCGTGATGACGATGCCGTCTGGCGCGTCTTACGCTGCTCCCAAGCCAAAGAAAAAAAAGGACGTGGAACCGCTGTTCCCCGCGTCGCGCCGGGAAACCTCGCCAAAGTCGACGGCAACGGAAGAGAAAAAAAATGAGGCTGATGAGGCGAAACACGGTGCCGCGCGTCCGAATCAGGAAATCCGCGGGCTTCTTGGATTCGCGTCTGGCCTTGGGCACGTCAGCTCGGCCGTTTTCGTGCTGGGCGCCGACTATGTTCGCGGTTTCCGTCCCGACATCGATATCACCGGTGGCATCCTGCGCTGGAACAACGTTTACAGCGACTCGACCTACAGCATTGACCACGCGGTCACGACGATCGACGGTGGTGCCGAATACCGGTTCCCGTTGAGCCGTGAACTGACGCTAAAAGGCGCTGGACGCCTTGGCCTCGCGATATCATCGGCCGCGACCGAGGATGTCATCATCGGCCAACCAGTGAGCGCCAGCAGCACCGTGACGTCACTGGTCGCGAGTTTTGGTGGCGCCATAACCTGGGAAAAGGATCGCTTTAAATTCGGGGGCGAACTGCGCAAACCCGTTTTCTTCACTGAACTGCAAGACCCCGGAACCATCGTTTATTTGATGGGAACGGCTGCCTACAAACTCTAGTTCCAGGCCCGCAGTAGCTCGTTGACGCGGTCGCGGCCGAGTTCCTTCAGGAATCCCGGCAGGCGCGGACCTTGATCGCGTCCGATGAACTTCTGGTAGATGCCTTTGAAGGCCTCTTTGGGATCGCATCCCGGGGCATGGATCACCTTGTCGTAAATCAACTGGTTCAGATCCTTCGGGTCAATCTTGTCCAGATCGACTTCATTGACCAGACTGGCAAGCGCATCCATCGCCGCGTGCTGCTCCGGCGTGAAATCCGCCTTGCCGCGACGTCCGGCCGTCAATGAATACCGGAACTCCTCGGGCGCGTAATTCCGCAGCCAGTTCCACGCGCGCGCCGCGCGGTCGAGAAACGCTTTCTTGTCCGCATCGTCACGGATGAATTCCGCGTAGTAGCGGTCCATCGTACGCGCACCGTCACCATCGAGAATTTGCAGGCGGTTGCACAATTCCCGGAACGGCGCGCGATACGGCGCGCGCGCCGGCACGTCCCCGTCGACACTCGACAGCTCGTACACACGACGGGTCATCGGCCATTTCTTGTCCGTGGCCGCCTGGCCCGGGTCCAACGCGACCGCCTCGGCCCGGTCAAACTCATCGTATGTCTTGATGACGTCGGCATCGAAGGCCAGCGAGAAATCATGATTCGGGCGATGACCGGCGAAAATCCAGCGCAGGATTTGCGGCGGATAAACTTCCAGTGCCTGCGCGACCGTGAACAACTCGCCACTCGATGACGACATCTTGCCCGTACCGCCCTTGATCATCACAAAGTCATATTGTTGATAAACCGGAGGCTCGCGGTCCCAGACGGCCTTCACGATGCGCTTGCCGGTGTCGTAGGACCCGCCTTCGCTGGAGTGGTCCTTGCCGCCCGGTTCGAAATCAACCTTCTCAAACGCCCATCGCATTGGCCAGTCGGTCCGCCAGTTGAGCTTCAAGTTGCGCGTCTTCCGGATGTCCGTCGTGGCCTCGTGGCCGCACGTCGCGCACTTGTAGGCGTAGTCCCAGCCTCCCGGATAACGCTCGTATTCCATCGTGTCACGGTCACACTTCTCGCAATAGATCGCCGTCGGCAACCAGGAAGCCGGCAGCGGCTCGCTGCGATATTCGTTCAGGATCGCCGTGATCTTGTCCTTGTTCTCGAGGGCGAATTTGATCTGCTCCGCGTACGCGCCCGACGAGTAACGCTCGTGCTGGTAGATGTACTCCGGTTGAACCCCGACCTGGGCCAGCTCTTTCTCAAAGGCCATGATCCCGTAACCGGAATAACTCTTCGCGACGCCTCGCGGATCCGGCACGCGGCTGATCGGACGGCGCAACTGTTCTGTCAGCATTTCCTGATTGGGCAAATTCTTCGGAACTTTCCTGAACGTGTCAAAGTCATCCCAGCTGTAGATGAAACGGACTTTGTGACCGAGTCCGCGCAGGGCACGCGCGACCAGGTCCACGGTGATCACCTCGCGGAAATTGCCGATGTGGACCGTTCCGCTTGGAGTGATGCCGCTCGCCACCGTGTAATGGTCCTTGTGCGGGTCCCGCGGGCCCCAGAACGCGACCACACGCTTGGCGGCATGATCAGCCCAGTGCGGGGATGTCTCCAGGTTGATTTGCGATTTGAAATTGCGTGTGTCGGTCATCTTCGCGATCTCCAAAAAAGCCCCAGAGCCACTACTTATCAAAAAACGCTTCCGCTTCACAGACTTCCAGCAAGCGCGAGCGCGCTTGACTCGACAGCCACCCCGTCCAATGGCGATCGCGAGCCCGGGCGACGCGGGCGGCGACTTGCTTTGAGACCCTGCCCCAGCCGCGAGCTTGAGGCGCGGAGCCAGGTTTGGCGGCCCCGGACGGGTCGGCAACCCAAAGGGCCGCGCAGGACCTCTGGCACCAGCTGATCCACTGGTCGAGAACCTCGGCCGTTCGCTGCTCCCATGGTTTGCCGTCCATGTGGACGAAAACAATTTCCGGAGATCCCGGGGGATTTGCCGCGGCAACTTCATCCGTCACA
>RGVZ01000020.1 GCA_010029825.1 bacterium
CGCCAACGCCGACATTTTCGAGATCGAGGACCTCGGCAGCTCCAACGGGACTTTCGTCAACGACCAGAAAGTGACGGGCCGGCTTGCCTTGAAGCACCGCGACCATGTGCGATTCGGCAATGTCCTGATGCGTTTCAACGCGTACGAGGACCTCGAGACGATTTGCGAGGACGAAGGCTGGAGCCGTTCCGTGGTGGACGCGGGAACGCAGACTTTCAACAAGCGTTATGTCCTCGATAACCTCGAGGCCGAGATCAAGTTCAGCCGGAGCAGCACGCGCCCACTCTCGGTCATCTACTTTGACCTCGATTTTTTCAAGAAGGTCAACGACACCTACGGCCACAATGGCGGCGATCACGTCCTGCGCGAGACCGCCAACGTCGTGAAGAGTGTCGTGCGCAAGGATGACATCTTCGGGCGCGTCGGGGGCGAGGAGTTCGTGATCATCCTTCCGAACACACCTGCCAGGAAAGCCGTGGAACTCGCCGAGAGGATCCGCTCCGCCATCGAGGCCCATCCTTTCATCGTCACGAACGAAGCCGGGCAACAACTGCAGCACAAGCAAACACTTTCACTGGGCGTCGCGGAACTTGGCGGCGCGCAAAATACGGCAGCGGAGTTCCTTGAGGTCGCTGACCAGCGTCTTTACAAGTCCAAGCAAGGCGGACGCAACCGCGTCACGGCAGAATGACGGAGGCTGAACCCATGCGCGCTATGGTCAAATGGATCTCTTTCACGGCGAGTCTTCTCCTGACGTCCGCGTGCCAGACCGGCGGCGCCTCGACGAAAGTCGAGATGCTGCCCACGATCGAGCAAGACGACACCTACGAGAGCGCCCTGCGCAAGGCGTCACGAGCCACCACCGTCACGCGCGACTTCGAGACGAAATACACCATCGAGGCGACGTATCTCTCACCCGAATTCCGCACCGCATTCGCGCGCAGGGCGGAGCGCTTCACCAAGAACAAGATGACGATCCTTGAGGAAGCCTCCAACCGCAGCGCCTTTTTCGTGACGATTTTCTCACCCGACAATCGCGTCGACGATCTCGCCGACCAGGACCACTGGACGATCCAGCTGGTGTCGGGGGAAAAACCCCTGCGGCCTGCGTTCGTCCGCCGCCTCGCCGACAAGGACCGCTGGAAAAACTTCTTCCCTGGCGTGAACCGCTGGTCGGCGGAGTACATGGTGATGTTTGACACGCCATCCCGCGCGACGGACAGCCCTGAATTGGCCGCGCGGAACCAGATACAGGTCCAGTTCACCAACCCGGACGCGGATGTCACGATGACCTGGTGATACCAGGCACAATGCATTGAGGACGAACCTTTTCACGGCGAGAGGTATCCATGACACGCGTGCGCTTTGGCGATGTGATTGTCGAAATGTCGGACCTCGCATCCGAGATCCTGGACGACATCCGTCAGCAAATGGCCTATTACAACGCCAGCGCTTACAAGACCGAGGCCGTCGCGACCATCCAGCGTCGCGTCGACAACCTCGCGTTCATCAGCCGGATCCTCAAGGATGAGAATCTTGCCGAATGCGTGAACGACTACCGCGCCGCGGAACAATACGCCCGCTTGCCACGGGACATCGGTGACCATGAGGATGGTCCCCAGCCTCAAGTCCCCGGGAAATACTCCGTCGGGGAACACTCCGTCGGGGAGTGTTCCGTCTCGGTCCGCGTCTTGCGACTTCTCTTCGACGCGTCGGAAGTGATCGAATCCTTGCGCGCCTCGGCGCGCGAGTCCTGTGGATCCCCGGAGTCGCGGCAGGTCATCACGACCATCACCCGTCACCGCCGGGATCTGCTGGCCATGAGCCGCCATGGTTCGCGCTCGTGGACGTTCCTGCAGTCGCTGTGATCGCGGCTACTTCGTGCGATCCCTCGTCCGGAAATACCCAGCGCTGAATCCTGGCATGCCGATCACCGCCGGAGCCGCGGCGGCTTTGTTCACTTTCCTGACGCCAGCGGGCCGCAACCTTGAGTACGAGCACGTGACCATGGCCGCCGCCTTGATCGCTGTTTTCTGGCCACTTGCCAGAATCTGGTCACCTGGAACCACGAACTGGCTGGTGACCGCGCTGGCCCTCTTCACGGGACTGTTGATTCCAGGCTCGCTAATGTTCGCATTTCGATATTGTCCATGCAGCCCGTCTGGTTATGGGCAGTGGCTTTTGATCCAGGCCGCGCCGTCGTGCCTGCTGGCCGGCTGTGCCACGGCCTGGGTGGATCGATTGCGGATCCACCCCTCAGGGACCCATCGTTTGGCGACACGGTCTTTCGCGGCGCGCGCGCGTTTGACCGCGATCTGGATCGGGGTTGTGCTGGCCTCTATCGCGTATCTCTCAGCCACCCTGTGGTTCTATCCCCAAAAGCGCGCCGTAAGCGCTTTTTTCGGTTTTCTGCACGGCCCCATCTACGACGAGAGGATCTGGATCCACGCGGACGTCATGCGCGCCCGCCTCGCCCACGCTTTGCTTTTCTGCGCTGTTGGAGTTTCCGCGTCACTAAACCCCCAACTGAAACCCCGACCGAAACTCCTCGCGCCAGCCGGCTTCACGATGGCCGGGGCCACCGCCGCCTTGCTGGCCGTGACGTGGGCCGCCATGACGTGGTCCCTCCATGACTCACCGGCAACCGGCCACGGTCAACGTGTCCTGCAAAACCAGTTTGCCCATGTCACGGAAGGCGACGGGTTCCGCCTCTTTCATCATGACGCGAATGGCGCGAGGTCCCTCGCCGCCGAGGCCACGTTCCACATCCGCGACTTGCGGGAAATCCTGGGGGGAATTGAGTTCCCCAGGGTCGACATCTACGCTTATCCGGACGCGCGCACGAAGAAAATCTGGTTCGGTGGGGGCGCGACCGATGTCACGGACGTGTGGGCGCCCGGAATCCATGTCACCGCGTCGTCAGACGCGACGCACCATCCGACGTTACGCCACGAGCTCGTTCACGCCCTGACCTCCCGCGTCGCTTTTCATGGACTCGGTTTCCATCCGAACATGGCCCTGACGGAAGGCCTCGCCGTCGCGCTGGCGCCCGACGAGAACATCTTCAGCGTCATGTCGATGGACGAGGCCGCCGCGGAACTGATGGAATCCGGCCGGATCCAGCGCCCGGAGAACCTGTTCAGGGCCTCGACGTTCTGGCTGGAGTCCGGCCCGCGCGCGTACACGGTGGCGGGCTCGCTGATCCACTGGTTGATCCGCACGCGCGGTGTCAGTCCGGTTCTGGCACTGTATTCCGGAAAAGATTGGCAACAAGCCACTGGCGCTGATTCCGCGCAGTTGATCGCCGCGTGGCGACAGGATATCTCGACGCGGGACTCAACCCGGCGCAACGCCACAGCGACGCGCGTGCGTGCCAGCACACTGTTCCGTTCCGGAGGAGTCGCCGTCGACGTTTGCCCGCATTCATTCGCGGATCGCCTGGCCGCGAATCCTGACATTGACTCGCTGGAATACATGGCGACCCACACCGGGGATCCGGCGTACGACGTCATCGCGAGAAGACGCGAGGCCCGCTTGATTTTCGAGAGCCACGACCAGGCCGCCGCGCGCGAACTGGCGCGCCGCGTTATCGCTGTGGCGCCATGGCCTCCCCGCCACGAGGAGGACATTGAACTCAGGATCCTCGCGCTCGATTTGATCGCGTTCAGCGGCGACAAAATGGAAACCAATCCTGGTCTCGGCGGACTCGCCGCGTTTCACGCGACGCATCCACTTCCTGTCCACCTCGCCAGACAAATTCTGGTCCGGGAACGACTCGAGAGAATCCTGCCTGTGGCCGATGCCCTCCCGTGGCGCTGGTATCTCGCGGGCTGGGCCGCGATTCCCGGGCAAGGCAGCGACCTCCCGGACCGGAAAACGGGAAAGCACGCGCCCTGGCTGATCGACTACTTGCGGGTACGCAACTGGCTGCGATCCGGCGTGCCGGCGGACATTTCCTCGCAAGTACCCGGATTCATGAATAAAACGATCGATCTTGCCTTGACCGCCGCAGAGCCCGACTTCGCGTTTGAGTGGTACCGCGGCCTTGCCGAACTCCTTGAGAGAGGATCCGGCGCGTCGCAGGCGCAAGCCCTGTGGCTCAAGGCAGCAGCGGCTGCCAGTAACGCGACCGTGCGGGACCGGATGGAGCAAAATGCCCGGCGCGCCGCCTTCGCGACCGTGCCATAATAGATGGGTTCCGCTGGGATTCCCGGCAAGAAAACGAGGGTGAGATGAAAGCATTGCTGCAAAAAATTGTCGCTCAAACTGGCGGGGATACCCGCAACGGTTACATCGAGCTGCGCTATCACAGGCGCCAGTCCAATTCGTTCATGGCCCAGCGCGGGCGGGTCGACGTCGCGAATCATTCCATCGTCGAGGGAGTCGGAGTCCGCGCGCTGATCGATGGCGCATGGGGCTTTGCCGCGACCGCGCGCGTTGACGAGGCTTCGATCCTGCGCGCGATTGATCAGGCCCGTCGCAACGCGCGCGCCATCCTGGCCAGCCGCGGCAAGAAGGAATCCCACCTGCAAAGAGGCAAATTGTCCGTCATCGACTGGAAAGGCCCGGGATTCGACGAACTAATTGCCATGCCGATCGCGGACAAGCTCGGGGCTGTCATCAACTTCGAGCGACGCCTCGCCAAATCATCCAGCGCCCTGCACACGGCCAGGTGTCGCTACAATGAGTTGCTCGAGGAAAAAGTCGTCGTGACGTCAGACGGCGCGGCGGCCAGCGCGAAAATCGCGCTGCCCGAGTTCTCGATGTCAGCCATCGCGGAAAGGGACGGCGAACGCTCAACCAGTTCGCGCGGCGCGGGCGTGTCGGGTGGATGGACGTGCCTTTACGAACACCCTTCCCTCGAGAATGTCGTCGAGGAGACCGCCAGGACGGCTGTCGACCTGTTGTCGGCCAAATATCCCGAGGGCGGCAAGAAGACCGTGATCCTCGCCCCGGCCGTTGTTGGACTCCTGTGCCACGAGGCCATCGGCCACACGGTCGAGGCCGACTTTGTCAAATCCGGATCAGTCGCCCAGGGCAAGATCGGCCAGCGTGTGGCGTCCGACCTGGTCACGATGGCCGATACCGGCCGCGAAACGATCGCGGGATACGCGGTGGGCAACCTTCCGTTTGATGACGAGGGCGTCGAGACGGAAACGACAACCATCATCAAGGACGGCATGCTGGTTTCCTACCTGCACAACCGCGAGACGGCCGCCGAGTTTGGCGTGGCGCCGACGGGCAACGCGCGCGCATGGCTGTTCAACGATGAACCCCTGATCAGGATGCGCAACACGTTCCTGCTTCCCGGCAAGTCCAGCCTCGCCGAAATGATCGCCGGAATCGACGATGGTTATCTGGTCGAGGGCGCCGGGAGCGGCCAGGCCGACAGCAACGGCGAATTCATGTTTGGAACTGGATATGTCTGGCGGATCCAGAACGGCAAGAAAACGGAACTGCTGCGCGAAGCGACCTTGTCCGGGATCGCGTTTGACGTGCTTCAGACGGTGGATGCCGTCAGCAGCGAGTTCCGGTGGGATCTGGGTACGGGTTATTGCGGCAAGGGACAGCCTGCAAAAGTCGACGCGGGTGGGCCGTACATCCGCTGCAAGATGAACGTCGGAGGGCGTCAGGGATGACAGACAACTCAATCACGACCCCGGTCGCCAACGCGGGCACGGGCGAGGCGCTGCGCAAGACTTCCGCCGAGATGGAATCCATCGCTCGCGAGATCCTCGAACATGGCAGGAAAAAAGGCGCCGACCGGATCAAGGTCGGAATCTCCGGCAGCATCACGCGCCGCCTCGTTGTCGAGAACAAGGAGATCACCCTGGCGAACAGCCTCGAGGACCAGAAGTTCAGCCTCGTGGTCCACAAGGACCAGAAAAAAGGCAGCGCGGCGACCAACATCGTCCGCCCGGAAACAGCCCGAAAGGCCGTCGAGGATGCCCTCGCGCTGGCCTCGTTTTCTGTCGCTGACGATGCGCTCAACATGCCGGACGCCACCCAGGCGCCGCGCGCGAAATCACTCGACTTCATGTTCGACGAACGGACAGCAGACACAACCCTGTCAGAGTTGCAGGAACTCATGGGGCAGGCCCTCGCGCGCGCCACGGCGGACAAACGCGTGTCGATCGACAAGTTCGAGATGAGTGTCTCGGCGAGTTTCCACGGACTGTACAACTCCCTCGGCGTCGCGCAGATGGAAACGCAAACGATGCTCGGATGGTCCTTCTTCGGAATGGGAGTCGACGGGGACGCTGTCTCAGGTTTTGACTACGATTCCGGATTCGCGTGGAAAACCGGCGACACGGCGGCGCGCCTCATGGCGACCGCGGACGCGTTCGCGGCCAAGGTCACCGGCAACCTGCACCCGCGCAAAGCCCATTCTTACAAGGGTCTCGTCGTCTTCAGCCCGCGCGCGGTCGAGGAACTGCTGGCCGGGTTCATGCTTTATCACGCGTCCGGTTCGGCAGTCATGGACGGCAAGAGCCGCTGGGACAAGGAAACCGGCAACGCGGTGCTGAGCCCGGTGATTACCCTGCGCGACCATCCGCACAGCCAGGCTTTCGCGGGCGCGACCACTTTTGACGGTGACGGGCTGCCGACCCGCGATCATACGATTTTTGACTCCGGCAAACTGTGCCTGCACATCCACGATTGCTACTCAGCCCGTCGCTGCAAGACGACATCCAACGCGATGTCCGGCGGACCGTTCGGGATGGCGTTCGCGCCTGGTGGGGCACTCCTGGCGGATCTGTTGCGCTCGCGACGGGAAATACTTCTGGTCGACCGGTTTTCGGGCAACACGGATGCCATCAAAGGCGATTTCAGCGGTGTCGCGAAATCCAGCCGTCTTTACGTCGACGGCAAGGATGGCGGCCCGGTCACCGAGACCATGATCGCCGGGAATTTCTTCGAGTTCGCCAAAAGGATCGAGGCCGCGTCACTCGAGACCGAATCGATCGGCGGCGGATTCTCGTCCCCGTGGTTGCTCGTGGACGGAATTTCCGTGACCGGAGGCTGACAGCCCCGTTCGCGTCCAGTTTGTGCATCCCGGCAGTTCTAATCTGCCGCGGAGGCACGCCCCGTGAGAAAATTGACCACCATGATCACCATGACCACCATGATCACGCTGCTCAAGCCTGCCACGGCCAAGATGGCCGACATGCCGGCCACAATCGATGTCGAGGATCCAGTCGACCGCCGGGCCTTCGAAGTACCTTCACCGGCCGAATCGCCGGATCTCTCGCCTTCGTGGCGCGCTGCCAAAAAGGCAGAAGCCCGGGCGATGCTGCGCTGGTTCGAGGCAAAACTGGCCATGGTCAAATTTGAGGTCGAGAAACAGGCCATCGAACACAAGTTCAACGAAGCCAATTACGCGAGGCTGCGATCCATCCCGGGAGCCGTAGCGGGAATCAGCCTGCTCGAGGCTGAAAAACGGACCGAGCTCGACGATTTGATCACGAAACAATTGCAAACGATGAAAGAGATGGCGGAAGCAGACGTGGCCGCGGCGCGGGCACGTCTGGAATCCGTTGAGGTTGATCAGGCAACGCGCGTCAGAAAGCGTAACCCAGACCGAGGTTCAATTCGGGAATCGGACGCAGGGCAAGACGGGTATCGGGCAAAGTATTGATCATGTCCTCATAATCCGCCACGGCTTGAGAATCCTTGCTGTCGACTGTCATGCTGCGGCGGAAGTAACGCGAAATGCCGGCGCCGATCGAAACCGAAAGTCTCTGGTTGCTGAGAAGCCAACGGTTTCCTACTCCCGCGGAAATGCCGTGCCGCATGTCCGTGATCAAGTCCGTCTCATCAGATGGCGATTCCCCTGAGAAATCAACCGGCAAGGCGTTGGCCGAGTCGACCTTTTCCGTGTACCGGTTGGCACGTGAATTCACGCGGATGTAGTCATAGCTGAGGCGCGTGTACCAGCCGCGCATCGACGCCGGGACTTCCCAAAAACTGACGTTCCAGCGCAGGCGCAAAGCGTCCAGCTTCTGGCGTTCACCCGGAAACATGTCCTCCCTGCGGAATGAAACCGTTCCTGTCTCGTCTCCTTTGGCCAGGAATGTCCCGCTCCAGAATTCCGGTCCGGTCGAAAAATTCTCGCCAACGTTGAAATCAACGGAGGCACCGAATTTGCTCGTGGCAATCCCACTCGCCTGTTCCTCATACATCGACGACGACGGAGCCACCGGGTCCATCTCTACAATCAAACGGCGGTTGACATCGCCAGCGAAAGCGCTGGTCGAGAAAATTGCCGCGAGGGCAACGTTACCTGCAGCGGTGACAAAATTTTTCATGACAGATCCTCCTTTGTCTGGAGGAACCATCGGAACCAGCGGTCACAGCCATTAATCGAGGACCAGGATCGTGCCAGGAGGAATCAGGACGGGGTCAAGGCCTTCTGACCGCGAGATGCAATTCTGGCGCGACACAAAAACGGACGACATCCCCAAGCCCCAAAGGAACTTCGCCGTGCTGGCCATCAAGGGCAAGGAATGCCCGTTCGCTACGGTTTTCAATTTCAAAAACATCGCGCGTGAGGTCAACGAATCCAGAGGTTTTGACCGGTTTGACTTTTCCGCCGGAGAACACCTCACGGACACGAAACTGCATCCGCCGGTCGCCCCAGTCGACAGGAGTTCCGCCAGCGCTCGCGATGCCAGCCGTGCTGCCCACAGCCGTGGCGATCCAGATCCCGGAAGATTTCTGTTCCTCAACATGGTCGGCACCAACTTCGACGAGGCGCAGCCGGTACCGCGTTGTCGCCGCCGGATTGACGTTGCAGTAGAGGAAATCATTCAGGACGGGATCGGTATAAAGAAAGTCCGAAGTCTTTACGCGCTGGATTCGCGCCAGGATCCGCGCGACCCGGATCCCATGGCACCGGCCAGAGATGAGATCGTCGACCAGTTCGTCCAGGGACGCGCCGTCGTATGCACAAAGATGGCCGACGCTGGACCGCGATGACCTCACGCCGACAGTCAAGGTCTCATCCGTGACCTTGTGGCTGGCCGACAACAACGTGCCATCGCCGCCCACCGTGATGATCGCCTTAAACTGGCGCGAATCCGGCCATTCCGAATCGCGGGTGATCTCGACAAAAGAAATCTGCCGTCCGATCAATCGAGCCCGCAGGCCATCCAGCGTCTGGTAATGCTCATCATGCGCGCGTTGCAGCCTGGCCAGATCCTCTGGCGGCATGCGCCCGGCGGCGACTTCCCGCCGGATCACGCTGCCATGCCATTCCAGATTGGTCGTCTTGCGGACAATCAGCAATTTCAAAGAAGATGCCGTCACCCGGAGGCTCAACCGCCGACATCGACTGGAGTCGCGTCGTTTGCATCAGCCACCTTGCTGCTCCGGTCGATCTGAAGGTAATCCGGGTTTTCCCAGATCCTGCCACGTTTTTTCAGGTCATCGCGGGTTTGCTTCTCGAACGAAGCCAGGAACGCCTGCGCGAGGGATCCCGAGGCACTGCGGCGGAGCTCGCCTTTTTTCTCGACCGTCAACTTGGCCATGTCCGCCGCTGTTTTCTTCTTCAGCCGGAGCACGTAGTGTGATCCACGGCTCTCGACCAATTGCTGGGAAGTCTGCCCCGCCTGGGTCAACGCAGCAACAGCAGACAACACACTGTTTTCACTGCCAATTTCCGGAACAACGCGCGCTGTCATTCCGAATTCGCCCGTGGCCTTCCAGGTCAGACCGAGTTCCTTGCGAACTTTTTCCAGGTCCTCGCCGCCTTTGGCCGCGCCCGCGGCCAATTTGTCGACAAGTTCCTTGGTCTTCGCCGGACGGGACTCGTCAGCCAACAACTTCCGGGCGATTCCATTTGATGCCTGCTCGAGGGTTTCCTTGCGACCGGCCTTGACCTCTTCAGCCTTGATGACGTGAAAGCCAAACGGGGACTCCACGATTCCGCTGATTTGTCCTGGCTTCAGGGCAAAGGCGGCATCCGAGAACTCCTTGACCATCATCTCGCGCGAGAAGAAACCCAGATCGCCGCCCTTGGTCTTGCCCGCGGCTTCGTCCGTGAATTCCTTGGCGATCTTCGCGAAATCCGCGCCCGCGGCCTTCACCTTGGCGAGGACCTCGCCCGCGCGGGACTTCGCCGCGTCTTTCTTGCGTTTGGCAGAGTCTGCCGAGGCATTGCGCGCGCCCTCAAACCCGACCAGGATGTGGCGGGCCCGCACCTGAGGCTCCGAATTGAACTCGCTCGTGTGGCTGTCAAAGTATTCCTTGATCTTCTTCTTGCCGTCTTCCGATCCGGCGAACTTCGAAACTTCCGCGTCCGAAACCATCACTTTCACGTCGGCCGGGGCGAGTTTCAGGTACTCAACATCGAGTTTCGACTCGGTGAGCTTGTAGTCCTCGACCGCCGCGGCAACGCTGGCGAACTTCGACTGACCGATGAAGTCACGGAACCTCTGCACGGTCAAGGAACGCCGGATCTCGTCCTGGAATGTGGATTCCGAGTAACGGTTGGCACGCAGGTAATTCTTGAACGCCTCGGGCGAAAAGACTCCCTTGTCATCCTTGAAGGCGTCGGCCTCCGCCAGCAAGCGCGCGATCTCGTCGTCACTGACCCGCAAGCCGGCCTTCACGGCTTCGGAGTAGAGCATCCGCTCATCGACCAACTGACGGAGGACATTCTGGGCGAGGCGGATTGCCGCCGGGTCGAACGCGTCCTTGTATTGCGACTGCATGCGCTGGTAGGTCGACTGGTAGGCCCGCCGGAAATCTTTGCCTGAGATGGTCTCGCTGCCTATTTTTGCGGCAGATCCAGCCGGCGCCCTCATCCCGCCGTTCCGGTCACAGACGCCAAAAAAGCTCATGGCGAGAACCGCCACCAGAAGGGTCGTATAGGCACCCGAGTTCTTGAGGATCTTCCTTCCAGCCAAGTCCCTGAGGCCGGTGATCCCCGTATTCTTCCAGCGCAGCATTGAGAGAGTCCTTTCTTGTCATTTCTGCTCAGATGGGAAATAAGTAACCATAAGATGTAGCACAAAAACTTCGGGCGTGTTAACGACGAATAAAATCACGAAAAACGCCCGTCGCCGACATGGAAAACCCTGCGTCACGATGCAGTTAACTGGAGGATCCGATGATTTTTGACTGGCTTGCCGGCATGTTTTCCAACGACCTCGCCATCGACCTTGGCACAGCCAACACGCTCGTTTACGTGAAAGGCGTCGGTATCGTCACCAACGAGCCCTCCGTGGTCGCCGTCCAGCGCGACAACCGGGGCGGCAAGAAAATCCTCGCCGTCGGCAAGGAAGCAAAAGACATGCTCGGCCGTACTCCTGGCTCGATCATGGCCATCCGCCCGATGAAGGACGGCGTCATTGCCGACTTCGAGATCACCGAGGCCATGCTGCGTTACTTCATCGAGCGCGCGCACAACCGCCGCACGATGGTCAAGCCGCGCATCATCATCTGCGTTCCATACGGCATCACGGAAGTCGAGAAGCGCGCCGTGAAGGAATCGGCTGAGTCCGCTGGCGCACGTGAAGTTCACTTGATCGAGGAGCCGATGGCGGCCGCGATCGGCGCGGGTCTGCCGATCACCGAACCAAGTGGCAGCATGATCGTCGACATCGGAGGCGGCACCACCGAGGTTGCGGTAATCTCGCTGGCCGGGATCGTGTACTCCAAGTCTGTCCGCGTCGGCGGCGACAAGATGGACGAGGCGATCGTCAACTACCTGAAACGCAAGTACAACCTGCTGATCGGCGAACGCACCGCCGAGCAGATCAAGATCACCATTGGCACGGCCTACCCTGACGAGAACATCCAGACGATGCACGTCAAAGGCCGCGACCTCGTGGCCGGGATTCCGAAAACGATCGAAGTTTCGTCGGAAGAAATCCGCGAAGCGATCATGGAACCTGTCAACACCATCGTCGAGGCCGTCCGGGTCGCGCTCGAGAAGACGCCGCCTGAACTGGCCGCCGACATCGTTGACAAGGGTATCGTGCTCGCTGGTGGCGGCGCGCTGATCCGGAACCTGGACATCCTCCTCCGTGAGGAAACCGGTCTTCCGATCATGATCGCGGAAGATCCGTTGTGTTCTGTGGTCCTTGGGAGCGGTAAAGCCCTGGACCAGATTGACATCCTGAGCAGCGTGACCCTTCAGTAAGGGCACGCCGGCCAGATTACCGAGTCATTCAAGCTCTGAACCGGGGGCAGTCCGGCCGTGACGACGCGTCAAAGCCACCTTCAACAAGTCGCCTTGATCGCCAGCGCCGTGCTGGCCCCGTTCATTTTCCTGTCCTCACCAATGAAACCCTGGCGCGGCGACCGCATGAACACGTTCCTCGGTCAGGAAATTGTCCATCCCGCGGTCACGGGGTGGGATGGACTGGTCGAAAATCTCCGCGACGTCTGGAACTCCTACATCGCGCTGTCCAATGCCGCGCAGGAAAACGCGCAGCTGAAGAAAAAGCTGGATATCCTTCAAACGCGGTTGATGGACTACGAGGAACAGGTCCGTCAAACCTCGCGCCTGCGCCAACTCCTGGGCTTGTCGGAGCTGCAACCGGAAAAGATGCTCGTCGCTGAAGTCATCGGCACGCGGGTGAACAACCTGTTCAAGGCACTGCGGATCAGCCGCGGCAGTCTCGATGGCGTCAAGGCCGGGATGCCAGTGATCGCGCCAGACGGGATCGTGGGGCGGGTCATCCGAACCGGCCTCAAGGAATCCGACGTCCAGCTCCTCGTCGACTTTGATTTCAACCTCGACGTCCTCCTCCAGCGAACACGCGTGCGCGGAGTGTTGAACGGATTCTCCAACGACCTGTGTCGACTCAACCTGCAAAAAGGCGCTGAGATCCGCATCGGGGATACGATCATCACATCCGGCATCGTCGGAGGTTTCCCGAAGGGTCTCAAAGTGGGGCGGGTGATGCGGATCACCTATGAATCCGACAACGTCGCCCAGATCATCACGGTCGAACCATGGGTGGACTACCGGCGCCTCGAGGAAGTCATGGTCCTTCACCAGCTGGACCCCGAGTTGCAGAAGATTGTCGAGACTGCAGGGCGCGATTGGCTGGAACGCACTTTGAAAAGCGGCAATGGTTGAGGGGCGGACTCCGGAGTGACCATGGAACGAGTACTCGAAAAATCAGGCCCCAACCGCGCGATGAAGTTACTGGCGACGCTCTGGCCGGGCCCGGACTGCGGCAACTTCCTTCTGGACGTTCTGCACCTGTTGATGCTCGCGGCCATCGAGCAGACAATGATCCCGCAGCAAACTCTCGGTGTTTTCCGCATTGACTTGCTGACTCCCTGGATTTTCGTATTCTTCGTTTTCGCTCCACTGCGCAAGTCGCTGCCTCTGGCCGTGATCGCCGGTCTCCTCCAGGAAACGCGGTCCATCGCGCCTGCCGGAATGTACATGTCGGCCTACTGGAGCGTCGCCATCACCCTGCACTTCATCCGCCACACGTTGTCGTGGCGTCACACCGGCCCGTGGACCGTGACTCTCGTCTCTTGCATGGCGTGGATCGTCGCTTTCGAGACACTCGTGATCAGCGTGACCCAGGACCCGGGGCGTCTCAACGTCAAATACGCGACGGCGCAGATCTTGCGCACCGCGATCGCGACTGGCATCGGCATGTTCTTCGCGCGCACGACCAGACCGGCCATGCCGCCTGAGGACCAGGTGGGATGAAGAAGATCTTCCGCCGCGAATCGGTTGTCGTCGAGAACCGCTTCTTCTGGGCCTCGGTTGTCCTTGTTGGCATGACGGCCGTATTGATCCTGCGCCTCTGGTTTGTGCAGGTCTATCGCGGTGAGTATTACCGGCGCATCTCCGAGAACAACCGCATCCGCAAAATCGAGATCCCGGCGCCACGCGGCATCATCCTGGACCGGAACGGGCAAGTGCTGCTCGGGAACCGGCCGTTTTTTGACCTTGTCTACATCCCGCAATACGTGACGGACACGGAAACGACTTTCAAATTGTTGTCGCGACTCCTTCACGTCCCCGTGTCGACTTTCGAAAAACGCCTCCAGTTGTCAGCAGGCCAGCCAAAGTTCCTTCCAGTAAACTTGAAGCGCAACTTGTCGATCCATGAGGTGTCAACCGTCCAGTCGAACAAGGTGTTCCTGCCCGGGATCGACATCAGCGTGGCGCCCAGACGGGATTACCAGCCTGAGACGCCAGCCCACCTTCTCGGATACCTCGGGGAGATCAACAAGTCGAAACTCGCGGAGCTGAACCGCAACAACCAGGACAACCCTTACATGATGGGCGACCTGGTCGGGAAACAAGGGATCGAAGCGCGGTGGGAACAGCACTTGCGGGGACGACGGGGTTACCGGATCATCCAGGTCGACGCGTTCGGCCGCCAGTCGCACCTGTTTGACCGTGACAAATGGAACCTGCCGGAAGTCGCCGCTGTTCCAGGCGACGATATCATCCTGACCATTGACGGCGAGTTGCAAAAGGCGACCGTCGACGCTTTTCGCGGAAAATATGGCGCGGTCGTGGTGATGAACCCGAAAAGCGGCCAACTGCTTTCGATGGTCAGCGAACCTGGCTTCGATCCCGCGATTTACCAGGTCGGCCTCAGTGGCGAGGAGTGGCGCGCGCTGCTCAGTGACCCGTTCCACCCGTTCCTGGACAAGACAACCGGCGGCGAGTTTCCGCCCGGCTCGACCTACAAGGCCGTCGTCGCGATGGCGGCCCTCGAGGAAAAGGTTGTTGACCCGCAAAAACGATTCTTTTGCCCGGGACATTTCACCAGCGGCAATCAAGTCTTCCACTGCCACGTGCGCGAAGGCCACGGACACGTGAACCTGCGCGAGGCCCTGATGAAGTCTTGCGACGTTTATTTCTATCACGCCGGCGTCGAGCTCGGCGTGGACCGTATCGCCAAGTACGCGCGCGCCCTTGGCCTCGGCCAGCGCCTCGGTGTCGCGCTGAACATGGAACGCCCCGGTCTTGTCCCCACTTCCGCCTGGAAAAAGCTGACCCACCACTTGCCGTGGGCTCCCGGGGAGACGCCGCCCGTTTCAATCGGACAGGGTTACAACCTGATCACTCCGCTGCAGATGGCTTCGCTTTACGCGACGATCGCCAATGGCGGAAACATCTGGAAGCCGCAAATCGTGAAACAAGTAGTCACTCACGAGGGCAAGACGATCATCGAGGAAAAACCCGAGCTGATCCGGACAGTGCCATACATTTCTCCGGAGACATACGCCACCGTCCGCGAAGGCCTTGAGGCCGTGGTCATGGACGAGCCTGGCACCGGCAAACGGGCACGCGTGGCTGGCGGCGTCCGGGTCGCGGGCAAGACGGGCTCTGTGCAGGTCGTCAGCTTGAAAAAGAACCACAACCAGCGCGACGTCAGCATGAAGTGGAAGGAACACGCGATGTTCGCCGCGTTCGCGCCCGTCGAAGATCCAGAAATCGTCGTGGCCGTGGTGAGTGAAAACGACAGCGTCGGCGGCGGCGGTGCCTCCGCGGCGCCGGTCGCGGGCAAGATCCTGAATGCTTACTGGAACTTGAAGAAGAAACGGGAAATCGCCAATGCTGAAGAGCCGGAAAGCAAAGAACGACTTTGATGGCACAGCCCTCAGCCTGGGCAGTGAAATCAGGGAGTCGAACCAGAACTACACCCGCGTCCTGTGCACGGTGTTCGGATTGCTCATGCTGCTCGGGCTGGTCAACCTTTACAGCGCGACCGACGGTAATTCCTTTTTCTATTCCCAGGTCCGCAATGCCGGACTCGGCATGGTTTTGTTTTTCACGTTCGGCTGGCTGATACCACCGCGGGCGCTCAACACCTACGCGTACTGGATCTTCGGGTTCGTGTGCGTCCTGCTGGCCATCGTCCTGGGCATCGGGGATGTCGCCGGGGGTTCACAGAGGTGGATCCAGATCGCTGGATTCAGGGGACAACCGTCCGAACTGGCGAAGGTCACGGCGGCTCTCGTTACCGCCCGGTTCTTTTATACCAACAAGCTTCACTCCGCGTACAAACTCAGTGACCTGTGGTTGCTTGGCGCGATGATCGGGCTCATCTTTGTCCTCATCTTCCCCCAACCCGACCTCGGCACCGCGGGCGTTTGCGTCTTGATCGCCGCCTGCCAGGTAGCCTTTGTGCAGGTGGACCGCCGCGGCCTTGTGATCGTTGCCAGCACCGGGCTCGTCCTCGCCATTGTCGCCTGGTTCGGCCTGCTGCATGATTACCAGAAGCTGCGAATCATGAACCTGTTCAACCCCGAGATGGATCCCGGTGGCAGCGGTTATCACTCGCTTCAGAGCCTCGTTGCCGTCGGCAGCGGGCGGATCATGGGCAAGGGTTTCATGCAGGGCACGCAAACGCAGCTGCAATTCCTGCCGGAACGACACACGGACTTCATTTTCTCCGTTTTCGCCGAAGAACATGGATTCGCCGGCGCGCTGGTCGCGTTTGTCTTGTTCGGCGCGATGAACTACGTCGCCCTCGAGATCGCGCGTCAATCGAAGGATTCCTTCACCAGCCTTCTGGCAGTCGGGTTGACCGCCTTCCTGTTCCTTGAGTTTGTCATCAACGCGTCCATGGTACTCGGCATGTTCCCCGTCGTTGGAATCCCGCTACCCTTGTTCAGCTACGGCGGTTCCGCCTATCTCAGTGTTTGCATCGCCATTGGCGCGCTCGTCGGAATCGACCGCGAGAATCTGGGATTGTTTCGTCGCGTGAAACCATTCGGATCGATAACAGGCACGCGATCATCCGCCCAGGCGATCAGGGGTATCTGAGCTTTGCGGGTCCACTCAACATGGCAGCCGGCGCGCCGTGCGTTTCTCGCGATCCCGGTCGCCCTGCTGGTTGCTTCCTGTGGCGCGCTGAACGATGGCACGGGTCCGGGCCTGCCATCGTCGATGGACGCGCCCCCGGCCGCCGCCAGCGAATTCTGGGAATCCCCTGTCCAACACTCACGGAACCTGTGCGTTTCTGACATTCCGCCGGCACTGGGACGACTCTCCTGGCGTCATCACGTCATCCTCGAACCTGACGCGCCCCGTTGGCATGACCTCAGGCCAGCGGTACCCGTGCCGCGCTGCGACGCCAGCGTCACCTCGAAGTCCCCACCAGAAATCGTGGAATTGATCCTCGCGAGCATCGCTCGCGTTCATCACGATATCAACGCCGCCGTCGTGGATGTGACTGGCAAGGCCATGCCGCCGGTCAACGTTGATTTATTCCCTGTCTATGAGGACGCTCGCCATGCGCCGGCCAGATTTGTCACGGACAACGCGACTTACGACCGCCAGACGGGGACCATCACTTTGTTTCCCACGCGTTCCCCGGTGGGTCCGTACGCGAAAATCTGGAGTTCCCCGTTCATCCATGCCCACGAAATCGCGCACCACGCGATCAAGTTCCTGACGCATCGGGACGGCGACCCGGCCACGGAAGAGGCATTGGCCGATGTCATCGCGTTTCTTGCCACCGGCGCGAATCCCGCGTTGATCCATGATCTGCCGGGATTTGGAATGGACCGGGACCCGACCATGCCCTCGTTCGCCGATGGCACACGGAAAACTTCAGTGACGATATCAGGGACAACATCAAGTACCGGATGGCACGACGAGCACCGGCGCGGAGCCGCCAAGGCATTCCAGATTTTGCGGAATATTGACCGTCAAACTGACCGCCAAATTGCCCCTCAGGTCAGACTGCGACTTGTGATGGCGAAATTTCTGTCACGTGAAATTTGACTCGCTGGCCAACGTTGGCTAGGCTTTATGTAAAGTTCGAAAAAAACGCGTATTCACTTTTGTGATCAGAGGTTTCCGATGCCAGCAAGGATGCTGTTTGCGGAGTGCACAGGTAGTGTAGCCATTTTGGCCTCTTTGACCGCCTTCGCGCCGCAGGCGCAAGCCACCGGTCCACGACCCGAAGTCGTGTATGGTGAAGACAACCGCATGGACCTCTTTGACTCCCACGTCCCCGGCAACTGGCGCAAACTGGCCCGCTCGACGGCAGTCCTCATGCGTTCAAGCGACCTGACCCCCGATTCGACCCCAGAATCAACGATTTCCGGCCAGATGAACGTCCACTCGGAAAACTACGGTGAAGCCATGGCCCTCTGCCCGGACGAACGTTTCCGCGAGCAGCCGTCTGCCGGATTTTGCTCTGGATTCCTCGTCGGCCCGGATATCCTTGTGACCGCAGGTCACTGCATGGATAGCCAAACTCGCTGCGAGACGACTTCATTTGTTTTTGACTTCGGTTACCTGTCCGCCAATGACGACCTGTCCTCGGTGCCGGAGTCCAACGTATTCCGCTGCAAGGCGATCATCGCCCAGGAACTGGACCGCGAGACCAAATCGGATTTCGCGATCGTCAAACTCGATCGTCCCGTTCAAGGCCGCGAACCCTTGAAGTACAGAGCTTCCGGCGATACGGAGCGCGGAACAAACCTGCTGGTCATCGGCCATCCAAGCGGACTGCCGACCAAGGTCGCCGCTGACGCGCAAGTCCGCAGTTCCGATACATCGGATCCCTTCTTTGTCGCGAATCTGGACACCTTCGGCGGTAACTCGGGCTCCGCCGTCTTCAACGCGGACAGTGGCGAGGTCGAGGGGATTCTCGTCCGCGGCGAGATGGATTTCCGCTTTGTTGACGGTTGCAACAAGAGCTACCACTGCGAGAAGGACGGATGCCGCGGCGAGGACGTCACCCGCGCCACGGTGTTCGCCGAGTACATGGAAGACGATTCGCGCGCGACCGAGACCCGGTCTTTCAAGCTCGATAACCTGAACATCGCGATCCCCGACAACGATCCGGCAGGGATTTCTGAAGTCATCTACGTGGACAAGTCCGGAGAAATTGCCAGCATCGGCCTGCGTGTCAAAATCGAGCATGGTTTTCCAAATGACGCGCGTGTCTCACTGCGTCACCCAGACGGGACCCTGGTCGACCTCGGATCCATGGGCGGCATGGACACTACAAAACCGGCTGACGACACCACTGTCCGTCCTCCGGTGATCGCTGAACGCACTTTTGGCCTGGATGGCGTAGCCGTCAAAGCGTTGCGCTCCCTGCGCAATCGCCCAGCACTTGGCGCCTGGACCGTTGTCGTCAAGGATCCTGTGGCTGCCGACGAAGGCGTCCTCAAAGAACTTGAACTGACCCTGAAGACTTACGCGCGGAATTGAACCGGGATCGTGACGGAATTTCTTGTCGCAATTGGATCCAACCTCGGTGACCGGATGGCACTGATCCGCGAAGCCATGGACCAGGTCGAGGCGCGCTGTGGTTTGATCACGGCGCGTTCGTCTTTGTACGAGACCGCGCCGGTCGGGGCTGCCGACCAGTCATTCTTGAACGGCGCATTCATGGTGCGTTCCGGGCTGCGGCCGGAAGACTTGCTGCGTTCGTTGCTTGCCATTGAAAAGGGATTGGGTCGCACCCGCGAGGTTCACTGGGGCAACCGCACCATCGATCTGGATATTGTCATGGCCGTTGACGAGTCCGGAAATGTCTTGAAAATCATGCAACCTGGCCTGCAAATTCCACATCCCCGGATGCTTGAACGCGACTTTGTCCTGGTGCCCGCGGCCGAGATCGGCGGTTCGTGGATTCATCCAGTGACGGGAAACACCCTGGCAGGGGAATCGGCTGCCCGTTTCCCCCAAGGACTTCGAAGCACTCCGGTCACCAGAGGAGCTCGGGCGTAGCCGTGTTCATCGCCCGCAGGCGTTCGCGGATTTCAAGTTCTGACCCGGGGGGCAAGTCCGCCACCAGCCGCCCGTTTTCCATGACGAAAATACGGTCACAGGTCGCCAACGTCCGGTACTTGTGGGCAATGATAAAGCAAGTGCAATCCGGCAGGAGTCGTGTGATCGATTTCATCGACTTGTCCTCGATCTGGCGGTCGACGCTCGCGGTGGCTTCGTCAAGGATCAAGATTCGAGGTCTCGTCACCAGGGCCCGCGTGAGGGCGATGATTTGCTTTTCCCCGGCACTGAAGTTCTCACCGCCGGCGAGAACCGTGGAGTCAAGCCCAAGATCAAAACGCCCGGACTTGTCCGAAGCCATGATGTCGTGAAGACCACTTTCCCGGCAGGCCGACTCCACACTTTTCCAGTCCTCAAATTCACTGCCGGGAAATCCCAGCAAGTTCTCCCGCAATGTCCCCCGGAACAAGATTGTCTCTTGCGTCGAGAAACTCAGCTGCCGGCGCAAGTATTCCTTGTCCCACTGCGACAGCGGGACTCCGTCAATGGTAATTTCCCCACCGTGGGGCTCGTAAAGTCCGGTGATGAGACTGACCAGCGAAGTCTTTCCACTGCCGGTGCGTCCGACAATTCCGATACGCTCCCCGGGCCTCACGTCAAACGTCACATCGTGGAGCGCCGGCCGCGTCCGGTACCTGAGACTCACATTCTTGAACGAAACAGCCCCGATGACGCCGGCACGCAACAGGCCAGATGAGTCCCCCACCGGATACTCATCGCATTCCCTGTCAACCGCCGTCATGTCAACCGCCGTCATGGTTTCGCCTGCGGCCAGCATCTCATGGACCCGCTCGCCCGATGACAATGCCTCCTGGATCACCTGGATCTCTTGCGTGATCACGCGGACCGGCGTGCCATAGCGCTCCGCAAGTCGCAAGAAAACCGCCAGCGTCCCAATTGACATCGTCCCCGCGGCAACTTCGCTGCCTCCGTAAAAAATAACCAGGGCCATCGGCAGGGCGCTCAAGAATACTGCCGCTGGACGCACGAGGCTGTTCCAATGAAGGACTTTCATGCCGGCATCGAACTGCTCGCTGACCGCGCCCGCAAGTCTGCCGCGCGCCCAGGGACCCAAGGAGTAAGTCCGCAATACGCTGATCCCGCTGACAAATTCAGCAAACAGGCTGTTGACATGCGCTGACCGGCGTTTGAAGACCCTCAGCCAATTCCGCACCGGAGCGTTCAAAGCGAAAACAAAGACCAGGGCCGGCAGGGATGCCAGGATTGTCATCGTGCCGAACGCGGGATCGAGAAGCAGCAGACCCGCGAACACCGTCATCATCTGGATAACCGCGATCAACATCCGCGCCAGGGTTCCCCCGAAAAATCCCTCGATGCCCTCGACATCATTGGTGAGTCGCGTGAGGATGCGACCAACTGGCTGCTGGTCAAACCAGGACATGGGCAAGGCCGCTTGTTTGCGGATCAGGGCGAGCCTTGCGTCCAACGCGACTTCGGTCGTGACGACGGCCAGGCGACGGCGACCCAGGTATTGCAAAGCGACAGCCAGCGCCTCAAAGGCAAGAAACGCGAAACCATACAGCAACGACTCCTCCAGGTTTCGCGCCATCATGGCGTCGATTCCCGTCCCCATCACCCACGAAGCGCCCGTCGCGAACGCGGCCGCGATCATCAGGATCATCGCGGCCTGGATCATTCCGGGCTTGGATTTGCCGGCAAGATGCCACAAGGCGATGAGCCCCGAACTTCCGGGCCTTTCCCTTTCGGGACCAGCATCAGGAGTGGAGGAACTGACGTTGCGGCTCATCGGGAGCTCCCATATCAAGGACGCGGTCACAGGCTTCGAGCACGCTGCTGCGGTGCGAGACCAGAATCACGGCACAGTGGACGAGACGTCTCCGCAGGTTGCCGAGGATCTTCTGTTCCGTCTGTTCGTCGAGCGCCGACAAAGGCGCGTCCATCAACATCACGGGAGATTCCCGCAGCAGAGCCCGCGCCAGGGTCAAACGCTGGCGTTGCCCACCGGAAAGGTTGATGCCGCCTTCCTGCAACCACGCGTCCAGCCCGCCATCCATGGCACGGATCTCATCCGCCATCTCAACCGTGCCCAAGGCTGCCCAGAGAAGTTCCTCCGGTGCCCGGGTCCCAAGTTCAAGATTCTCACGAACCGTCCCGGAAAACACAAACGGACGCTGAGGCTGCAGCGTGACCTCGCGCGCCTCGATCGTTCCGCTGGCGTCATGATGAAGTCCGGCAATGGTCGACAGCAACAACGACTTGCCACAACCAATCCGTCCCGATATCCCGAGCCATTCACCCGGAGCCAGTTCCATGTCCACCGGACCGACCAGGAATTCCCTGCCGCCGCCGATGACCAGGCGCGTCACGCGCAAAGCCACATCCGCGACTGGTTCCAGCGCCTTCCGCCGCAACAGCCCACCGTTTTCTTTCCGCGCGAAATCGTCATCCGCGGCACGGCGGCCAGGCGCCATGCGCGCCGTCGCGATCTGCAAAACCCGGTCTAGGCTCGCCCTGCCACGCTGGAGTTCCGACACCAGATCGGCCAGCTCGAAAAGAGGCGTCTGCAACAAGGTCGCGTATGCAAACAACGCGAACATGCCACCGGCGCCCATCCTGCCCGCGCGCAAATCAAGCCACCCCGCGAACATGACGGCCGCGACACAGACGAGGCTCGCTCCAGAGGTCACCGGGAATATCCGCAACCCCGTCTTGAGAACGCGCAACCGGTCCCGTGCGTACAACCTCGCGCCGTTTTCCAGGACTTCGCTCCAGAATCGCTCCGTCCCGCTGGCACGCTGGATCCGGATGGCCGACAAGTTTTGCGCCATCCGGTCCGAAAATGCCGCAAGTGTCTCCTGGGACTTCTCGTGCTGGATGTATTCAAGGCGCGCAAGATTGCGCACCAGCGCGGGCACTGCCACCAACACAACAAGACAGGCAAGTCCCGCGCGCCAACTGATCCAGAACATGGCCGCGAACGCGAACACCGTGAAAAAAATGCAATCCAGCCAGAGCACCAGGGTAAAACCGAACAGCAACCGTGCCTGATTGACGTCCGCGCTGAACCGGCTCATCAACTCACCGAGGCTGCCTTCGCGGAAAAATCGCAGCGGTAACACAGAAATCTCATCCCAGATGCGCATGCGCAGCATGCGCCCGGATTCATGTGTGGCCCTGGCGAGGGTCTGCCGCCAGCCGAATCTCCCGGCAAAACCGACCAGCCCCGTCACGCTGAACAACCAGGCGAGGCGCCAGAGTTCCGCCCGCAACGCCTCGTTGACTGGCGTGCCGCTGCCGCCCGCGCCGGTGGCCAGGGCATCGATCGCCCACTGGGCGAACTTCGGGGCGAGAACCTCCGTGACACTGGTCAGCAGCAAACTGCACAGGCCAGCGCCGTACAGCCACTTGCGCCTGAGCACGTGCTGCCGCAAAAATTTGTCCGCCACGCCAATCGACACGGTCATTCGTCCCCGTCAAGGTCCGTCGCGCGTTTCATCGAAGCCCACAGGGCCTTGTCCCGCTCCGAGCGCGCTTCCTCACGGACCTGGGCCTTGCGGGCCTTGTCCGCCGCTTTTTCCTCCTTGCGCGCGGCCTTGGCCTTTTCATACTCGCGTTTGCGCGCGGCCTTCAGGAGTTCCCTGGTCGGAATGCTGTCCGCGCTGGTCTGGTATCTGGCCTCGTATCTGGTCTGGTTTGTTGGATCCTTGCTTCGGTTCATCTGGCCTCCATCCGCTTCTTGAAAATCACGTCGCGCGTCGCGGCCACCGCGTCAACCGATTCCGGATTGGCGACCGAAGACAAATTCGCGACTGGCTCTCCGCGCAACATCTGCGCCACGGCAATCTCCATCTTCTTGCCACTTCTCGTATAAGGAATGTCCCCGGTCCGCGCGATCACCGACGGCACGTGTCGTGGACTCAACTCCTTGCGTATCATTTGCCGGATGGTGTCTTCAAAGGCCTTGTCCCACTCCTTGCCAGGCGCGACCTTGACCAGCAGCGCGATTTCCTCGCCGTCACCACGATCGACGGCGACCGCGACGGAATCAGCGACTCCCTCGATGCGCTCCACCACCCGGTAGATCTCCGCCGTCCCGATGCGCACGCCGCCAGGATTGAGCGTGGCGTCAGACCGGCCGTGGACGATGACGCCTCCGTGTTTCGTGAATTCAACGAAATCACCGTGGCGCCAGACTTCGCTGCCCTTGCCGAAATGGGTGAAATAGGCCTTCGCGTATTTCTCGCCGGATGGATCGTTCCAGAAACCAACTGGCATCGAGACAAAGGGCTTCGTGCAAACAAGTTCGCCGCGCTGGCCGCGGACAGAATTACCTGCCTCATCCCGGCAATCGATCGCCATGCCGAGGCCTGGCCCCTGAATCTCGCCAATACGCACGTCCCGCATCGGATTGCCCAGCATGAAGCAAGAAACGATATCCGTGCCGCCCGATATCGACGCGACATGCAGGTCTTTGCCGGCCTCGCTGTACAGCCACTCGTAATGATCGGCCAGCAGCGGAGCCCCAGTGGACAGGACCCACTTCAAGCCCTTGAGGCCGAATTGTTGCCGGGGACGAATTCCGGCCGCCTTGCAAGACGCGACAAACTTCGGACTGAGCCCAAAGGCCGTGACCCGCTCGCGCTCGACAATACCCCACAAAACAGAGGCGTCTGGCGCGACGGGAGAACCATCGTACAGGACAATACCGGCGCCGCATGCCAGGGCCGACGCCATCCAGTTCCACATCATCCATCCGCAGGTCGTGAAGAACAGCAACCTTGACGATGGTTCATGATGCGCCTCAAACCGCGCGACTCCACGCTGCCCCAGGTCACAGTGAAGCAGGATTTCCTTCTTGTGCTGCAGCAGCGTCCCGCCAACGCTGTGCACGATACACTTCGGGACTCCCGTGGTGCCTGACGAGAAAAGAATATAGAGGGGATCGTCAAACGCGCAGGGCTCAAAACGCAGGGCCTCGGGCTGGTGGGCATCGCTGCCCGGGTTGACCCAGTCTTGCCACGAAACTTCCCTCGCGACGGGCAGTGAGTCCGCCATGGAGGCCTCCACCACGTCACGGGAGGCGGAACCCAGATGATCCACCCACACAACGTGACCGCGACCCTCGAGGCGGCGGGCGACCGCGCGGACTTTCGCGCGGCAGTCGAATGACTTGCCGCCATAGACATAACGCGTGGTCGCGAACAGAACCTTGGGCGCGATCTGGCCGAACCGGTCAATCACCGCCTGCTCGCCGAAATCCGGCGAGCAAGAGGCCCAGACCGCGCCCAGCGACGCGGTCGCCAGCATGGCCACGATGGCTTCCTGCGTGTTTGCCAGGATGCCGCAAACACGGTCTCCTTTGCCGACGCCGGCGGCCAGCAATGACGCCTGACACGCCGCAACCTGCTCGCGAAGTTCGGACGCGTAAAGAAAGCGCCGGCGCCCCCCCTCAGCATGGCTGACGATGACCTCCTGCAGCCCGGCGCGGGGAATCATGTTCTGCGCGAAGTTCAACGTAGCCCCGGGAAACCACCGCGCGCCGCGCATCTTCCCAGATGGAGGCGCCACGTACGACGCGCCTTTCGGCGCGTCCTGCCATGATATTTCCGTGAACGCGGCCAGATCAGCCCAAAACGCGCCGGTATCCCCGATCGACCAGCGGTAGAGCGTTTCCCAGTCCGACAAATCAAGATTGTGACGTTCGCCGGCAAACTTCGCGAATTCCCGCATTGCCGGCCATGAAGATCCTTTTGAAGGCAGCACGATGGGCAGACTCTTTCTTATTTGCGCGTCGCGCTTCCGGTGGAACGTTCCAGGCGGGACGCGATTTCGCGGATGCGTGCCATGCCGCCGGCGGATTTCGCCTTGCCATTACCGGCATGATTCACGCTGGATTCCCCATCCTGCTTCACAAGCCCGAGACGGGCAAGACGCCGTGCGACCAATTCCGGGGCGCAATTGAAAAATCGCGCCAATTCCTGGACCGAGGCCCCTTTCGCGAACGCTGCCTCGACCAGGCTCCCGGGCAAAAGAACCGCGGCCGCGAACTCATCGGCGAGATCCTCAGCAGCCACCTCGTCCACCGATGCTCCGCCCACCGCGGTCGCGGACGTTCCCGAGACATAACGGGCGTAAGGGCACGTCACCTCGCGGAACCCGTGACCCTTGTAAGTTCCGGAAGCGATACCGCCCTGAACGTCGAGAAGGAAATGACCCAACAAATGCGCGAGACGGAATTGCCTTGTCGCGTTCGGGATCCCGGCGGGAACCAGCGCGATCACCGAGAACTGCCCTTTTTCATCCCGCACCAGCAAGTTCCCCGCGCAATCCAGTTGCAATGATTCATTTTCAACCCCGATCGCGCTCAACAACGCGGCTGCGTCCAGCGCGGGACTCGTGAAACCGTATTGAGTGCGGACCATGACCGCGAGTTTCTCGATATCTTTGGCGGCAGCGCACGCGGCAAGGCGTGGAAATATCGCGATCATGGGTTTCCTCCTGAGGTTCGCGAAATACGGATCCTTGCTCTATATTGTAACCGATTCTCCACTGTTCGATTTCACGCCAACATCCCGGAAGACCGTGTCCAGAATCCGGGATGCTTTCAACAACGCAATAACAACTCAAATTACTTAATTGTTACAGGATCTTACCGAAGACCACTCATGGTTTTCCGGGATACGTCCGAATCAACCAAAACAAGTTCTTGAAACTTGTCCCTTACCGGGTGATTTCGGGCGCGTGGGAGAGGAGCGGAAGTATGACCAGGCTGCAACTGGCATTCAAAGAGCGGAGAAACAATGAGCGTAAAACCCTGACGGGTTTGATGCCGGGTCGCTTTTTCCTTGTCCAGACAGACCGCACGCTTTCCGCGCGACCGATTGACGTCAGCCAACACGGACTCGGCATCATTATGGGTGAGAAAGTGGAAGAAGGCGCTGAAGTGGCGCTCTCCGTCGAGAAACGCCAGGTCATTAAAATGCGAATCGTGTGGAGCAAGGAGGATTTCGGGAAGCGCGATTTGTATCGTTATGGTTTGGAATGTCTCGATCCGAAAATTAATCTCGAAGAAGTTTTTCTCGTTACCGGATGTCTCAAATAACTTCACAATGAAATAAAAAAATCGCAACGAGCTCTCAAATAATTGATCATCGCTAAAAAATTCTGTAATAATATTTCTAGAGTCACCTTTAGATTGGTTGAGCGAGATGGGAATGCCCGCGCATTCCATTAAGTAACAACCGCATTTAAACGAAGGAGAGAACGATGGCTGCTAAGAAGAAGACCGCAAAGAAGGCTACGAAGAAGAAGGCAACCAAGAAGAAGGCAACCAAGAAGAAGGCTGCCAAGAAGGCCAAGAAGTAATCAGGACTCCGGTCCGGTTACTGCCCTGTCCGTGAGAGCGGGTGGGGCTTTTTTATTGCCATTTTTCTGAACGGATCTCGGCGAAGCAGTCGTGCGCGTGGATCGACTCTTCATTGCGGACATGGACCCTGAAAGCCTCCACCCCGGGAAAATCACCCAGGGAACCGGCAACGGCCCGAACAAGATCCTCGACAAACCCGGGGTTGTCGTAAGCATACTCTGTCACAAACTTCTCATCGGCGCGTTTGAGGACCGGATACACCGGAGAGCTCGCGTGGGATTCAACCATGGCGATCGTCCGGTCGAGCGATGGCATCGTCGCCACGGACTGGCCCGAACCACGAAGAGAAATCGTAATTCGCGAGCGCTGGTTGTGGGCTCCCCGGTCTGAAATCGCCTTGGAGCAAGGGCAAAGTGATTTGACCAAAGCCTCAACGGTGACAACGACAAGCGAATTTCCGTCCTCGAAACTCTCGACATGCCATGTGACCGTATACGGATTCAGGGCTGACTTGCGCGAAACGGGGGCATACACGCGCCGGAACCACGTAAACCTCGTCTCGCAGGACGCACTTTTGGCTTCAAGCGTCTCCCGTACCCGACCAGCGAAAGCGACCATGCCGGCCAACGACAAAGGACTGTCGCCCAGGGAATCGACGGTCTCAACAAACCGGGACATGTGCGCGCCACGCTGATCCGCTGGCAAGCTGACTCCCAACGTCCACTTGGCGGCCGTACGGAATACGTCATCACCAAGATCAACGGTCAGTGGATAATCCAGTCCCGACACACCAACATTTTGGATGGCGTGGGAACGCGTTATCGTTGATCCTTGTATATCGAGCATGCGCGAAAACCGGTCCGTTTTACGAAACCATTCAACGAGATGTCCAACGCCCCCTGTCATGTCACGACTTCCCTCAAAATGCAATCAGGACGGGCCGTTCGGGCTGCCTGTCCGGCGCGCGCGTGAATCCTTGCCCTGGCGCGGGATCGCCATTTCGTGGTTACGGCGTTCGCGGCACGGCCTGCCCGAGGCGGCGACCAGCCTGGTCGCGCTCGCCGTCTTTGGTTCGCTATTCATCCATGTATTCCGCGATATTTTTTCGCCTGAGATCGCCGCTCTGGCACCCGGAGTCACCGCGGGCGCGACCGCGGTCGCCTGCGCTGTCATTGTCGCCGCCGGAATACTGCTGGTCCGCAAAATGGTCCGCGAAGATTCCACCCTGGGCTGGGTCGCGTTTTGCGGGATGCTGGGATCAAAGTCGGAACATACTGATATAACAGGTAAAATTATTGATCAACTGATCGCCATCGCGACCGGTGTTGCCACCGCCGCGATTGCCCGGGTCGCGGCGCGCAACATCATCGCGGATCAGCCCCCCGGATTTGAGGCCCTGGCAACTTTGGCCATCATCACCGCGTGCGTCGTCACGGCGACCCGGACCCGGAATAATTCCGGCACTGGAACTGGCCGCGCTTCCCGCGACAGTGACTTCACCCCGTCCCCTGGACGCCTCTCTTTCTCCCTGGTGGCGCCGCGCGGCGCAAAATCGCGCCTTGCCACCATGGTCCGCTGGCGCACCGGACTGCTTCTGCGGGCGCCCCTGACATGGTGGTTCTGGGGGGCCTCTGGTATGGCCTTCGCTGGTATGGCAGTCGCCGCATCCGGCTCTGTCGCCAAGCCTTTCGTCGCGGTTTTCGCGTGGCTCGCCGGCTGGCTCGCGGCGTTGCCTCTTGCGATCGAGGCCGCTTCCGGAAACGCGTCGTCCCACTTTGAATTTTCCCTCGGCATCACACCCGCCCAGGTGGCGCGCAGCCATGCCGGCAGTGGCGTGATGGTCAGCCTCATGACCGCGACCATCGCCGCGCTGACCACCACCATTTGCGGACGAGGAGATTCCACGCTCGTGGCGATCGCCGCGGCGGCGATGGCTCCGTCGCTGATGCCGGCCCTGCTCTGGCAGATCGACGTCCGGCGCCCGCTGGTGCAGTGGATGACTTCACTGATGGCGAGCCTCTTCCTCGCGACGGCAATCATCGCGACAAAGGCCGCTTTTTTGCTCTGGCCTGTGGTGCTAGTCTTTCTTGTCCAGCAACAAAACAAGCGCCTTGAGGCCGGGATTCCATTTGAGGTCAGGTGAACGGGTTGAACCAGAACGATCCTAAAGAAACCAAACTGGAATTACGCGCCACTGCCGTAGCAAAGACATTTCCGGCGGCGCCCGCGGGCGACACCGCGTTCAAACTGGGCCCGGTTGATCTCGACCTTGCCGCGGGCACGTGCCTCGCGGTCATCGGACCCAACGGCAGCGGCAAGAGCACACTTTTCCAGATCCTGACCGGCAACGTCCGCGCGTCATCAGGTTCCGTGACGCTGGCAGGCCATCCGGTGGCCGCCATCCGCAAGGATTTCGGCTACCTTCCCCAGCACAATCTGTTACCTCCCTGGGCAACCCCTCGAGAGCTCTGCCTCTATGCCGCCGGGATGTTGACGGGCGATACGCGCGACGCGGAAAATGCACTCACCTACTGGGATTGCCTCGATTTCGCGAGGCGCCCTGTCGGCATGCTTTCCGCCGGCATGCGTAAACGCGTCGGCCTTGCCGTGGCGACCTTGCATGATCCCCACGTCCTCGTCATGGACGAACCCTTCGAGGCGCTGGACCTGGGTCACATCGCTGCCCTGAGGCAGGAGATCCAACGCCGGACAGAATCGGGACGCATCACCATTTTCGCGACTCACATCGCGGGTTACGCCGCGGACCTGGCGACGGCGGCATTTTTCCTGCACAACGGATCGGGCCACATGATGAACTGGCCAGCGACCCGGCGCGAGCGCGAGGAAATCCTTGAATCCCGGTTCGCGCAAGTGGCGCCGCCACCCCGCTCATTCCTGCATCCGGCGGGCGTCCCATGAGCAACGCGCTCGCCGGCTTCGCGCGCCGGTACGCCATCCCCTTGCTGTGGCCATGGTACATCCTCGGTTTTTTCGCGCTCGCCGCGACCAACATCATCACCCTGGAAATCCCGCAACTGGCGAAAGAGGTTGTCAACGTCATCAGCAATCAGGGTTTCCAGAATCCGGGTCCCGGCGCCGCGGCGCAATGGGACCGCCTTCCCACGATTGCCATGCTGATCATCGCCCTCGGCGTCCTTCAGGTCCTGATTCGATCCCTGTCGCGCATCCTCGTCTTCTGGCCCGGCAGGACCATCGAGGCGCGCTGTCGCACGGATGCCTTCAATCACTTGCTGACCTTGCCGCAAAGGGCCCTCTACCACTTTGGCATGGGCGATCTCATTTCGCGCCTCGCCAACGACATCGGGCAACTGCGGGTTTTCTTCGCTTTTGGCCTGCTGCAAGTGCTCAACCTTGGCTTCCTGAGCGCGTTCATCATCAGCCGCATGGCACTGATCCACGTCGGCCTGACCCTGGCATGCCTTGCCCCCATCACCCTGATGCTGGTGATCACACGGTTCGCCATGCCGAAACTCCAGGATTACTCACGCCAGAACCAGGAGGCCACCGGGCGGCTCACCAACAAGGTGACGGAAGCCTTCGTCAACGTCCACGTCGTCCAGCAAAGCGGGGCCGCGGAGTCTTTCCTCGAACGCACGCGGCCAGAGAACGAGGCCGTATACCAGACCAACATGAAACTGGTCTTCATCCGCAACGCGGTCTTCCCGTTGATGAGTTGCCTGGCGTCCGTCGGACAAATGACGGTCATTTTCTACGGTGGATACGAGGCGATTGCCGGTCGCCTCTCGGTTGGCGATATCCTCGCGTTCAATGTTTACATCGGATTTCTCAGTTTTCCACTGACGGCCGTGGGCATGATCATCGCGATGTACGAGCGCGCGCGCACTGCCGTCATCCGCCTGAACGAGATCGAGGACGTTGCCTCGGAGGCTCCCGCGATCCGCGAGTCGTTCACGTTGACTCAAGAACCCGCGGAAACTGCGTACGCCTCTCCCGGATCATCGCCAATCCCCGTGATCTCAGTCCGGAATCTTGCTTTTCGCTACAAAGATGACGCGGCCAGGTTCGGCCTCGATGGAATCTCTTTTGACCTGCGACCGGGGCAACGCATCGGGATCGCTGGCCCCGTTGGCAGTGGCAAGACGACGTTGCTGCAACTCCTCGTCCGCCTTTATGATCCTCCGGCAGGAACTGTTTTTCTCAACGGCAAGGACGTCCTGTCCATGGACCCCTTCGACATCCGGCGCCAATGCGGAATGGCAGCCCAGACGGTCCATCTGTTCTCCGACACGGTCGAACAGAACCTCCGGTTCGGCCTCGACCACGAACCATCGCAAGCGGAGATCGAACGGGCCACTGCGGAGGCCATGCTGCTCGAAGAGATCCACGGACTGCAAAATGGTTTCCAGACGGAGATCGGCGAGAAAGGCATCCGACTCTCGGGTGGGCAGAAACAACGCCTCGCCCTGGCCCGCCTCTTTTTGCGCAAGTATGAAGTCCTGTTGCTGGACGATGTCCTCTCGGCCGTGGACCAGATCACGGAAGTGCGCCTCGTCGAGAACCTCGTGCGTCGCGGTTGCGCGATCATTGTCGCCAGCCATCGCCCCTCGGTGCTTCGGGCCTGCGACTGGATCGTCCTGCTCGATCAGGGCAGGATAAAAACTTCAGGGACGTGGGACCAGGTCAAGGACCAGATCGGGAATCTGGCAGAGAGCAGCGACCAGCCCGGCACTGATGAGGCGCAACCATGACGGGCAACCGGGGCTACCGGATTCCGCTATTCGGCAAGTTCGAGCCCGCGCGCCGGACCGTCGCCGGTGATCTTGGTTTTGGACTGTCGATACTCGTCACCGTCGCCTTCCTGATTCTCGGTGCCGTGAATTTCTTCTACTCGTGGAACCGTGACTTGCAGAACCTCGACATGAAGTCGAGGGAACTGGCCGAGAGCGCGACGGAAGTCCTCGCGAGCGCCGTTTGGAACATCGACGAACGCGAGATCCAGAGGATCATCGAGATTTACTTGCAATCGGACATCGTCACCGGCGCCCGGCTTGTCGACGAGCACGATCAGACCATGATTGAGCGCTGGAAGACCAGGGAAACCACGCGTATCGATTTGACCAGGCCAGTCGAGCGCAATGGCGCCGTCATCGGCAAGCTGACCCTGTCGTTCACGGACGCCGCGATCCGTGACCGCCAGACTGGCACACTGGTATTCCTCGCGATTGCCCTTGCCCTCGCCATCACGGCGGTCAACATCGGAACCCGCCGGCTGATGACCCGGTACCTGCGCGACCCCTTGGATCGCCTGATCCGCGGTCTCGACGTCATCGCCAGCGGCGACTACCGGTTCCAGCTTCCTGACTCGGCGCAGGAGGAAGTCCACCGCATCAACAAAAGCGTCAATTCCCTGGCGCTTGAATTGAAAGTGCGTGAGGCGGCGATCGACGAGAACCGCCATCGACTTGAGATCCTGAACTCCGCCATCATGGACATCTTCTCGGGTCCGGACACGACAACCCTCATTGAACAGACCCTGCGCAGCACGGTTCGTCTGACAAAACCCTCCGTCGCCGCGTTCATCCCGGAGTCAAATGCCCCGGACGCCCCATCCGCGCGACTGTTCATGGCCGGGCAACCGGTCGCGACCCAGGGCCACGACGCGACCACGGAGATCGAAGATGCCATGGGCGCCGTCCGCAGCGAGGCACGACACCGGTTCGCGCTGAAGTCCCGCCATCGCCAAGTCGGTGAATTCGTGATCGGATTTGACGCGCCACTGGCCCCACAGGTGTATTCACTCCTGAAATCACTGACGTCGCTGGCGACGGTCGCCATGATCCGGCAGGCTTTCATCCGGGAATCCGCGTTCATGTCTGCCGAACTCAAGGTCGCGGAAGGAGTCCAAAGATCCACCGTGGCGGGACTTTCCGCGTCCGGCACACAGGCCGATACGGCGTTTCATTACGAACCGGTCCTCCGGGTCGGTGGCGACTGGACGCACGTGATTCATGACCCGGCACAAGGCGCCATTTACCTGCTTATGGGTGACGTTACTGGACACGGGATCGCGCAGAGCATGATCACCACCGCGGTAACTGGAGCCCTCGAGAGCCTCAAATGCCTCCAAGGAATCAACCCGGGCGAGGTTCTTGTGGACCAGCCATCGCAAATCATCGCGATGATCGCCCGCGTCGTGGAGCAAGTCAGCGGCGGCACCGACCTGCAAATGACCTGCGCGGCCGTGAAACTTGATGTCCGCCGGGAAACCGTCACCATTGCCAACGCCGGGCACCAGTATCCAGTGCTGCTGGAACCCACCAAATCAGGGACCATGCGGGCAAGGGCCCTGACCGGCGGGCTCCTGCCGATACTCGGAACGAACATTGGCCTCATGAACCCTGGAAAGCAATCTCCCGCGACGGACGCGACCTTCCGGTTGGGACCGCACTTTCCACCGTCAATTCACCAGATGCCTCGCCCGGATCAACAACGGGGAGACCAGCGCGTCCATCCGGGACGGACTTGTCGCGGCTTTCCGTACCCATACCGCGGGGGGATCGGTCAAGGATGACGTTTGCCTCGTCGTGATCGGAGCCCCGGGAAAACCACAGGAAGAATCCCGATGAGCGTCGCCGCAAAAGTCCCCACTCGAGTCCCAAGGAGTACACGGGATGGCACGTTCCGCGACCTTTTGAAGTTATGGCCGTGGTTGCGCCAACATGGGCGCCTCGTTCTGGTTGCCGTCGCGCTCGTACCAGTGATTTCGTTGATGCAAGCCGCCTTGCCTCTGATCCTGCGCGCGACCATCGACAAAGGCATCATACCGGGTGACACCGCGTTCTTGTGGTCGATGGGGCTCGTCTATCTGGCGGTTGTGTTCCTCGAGTACGCCGGCAGGACCGGCCAGACGGTTACGGCCTCGTGGGCCGTGCACAGCATGATCCGTTCCATGCGTGAATCGGTCATCCGGCACGTCCTTGGCCTGTCGGCGAGCTTCCATGACCGTTCGATGTCTGGCGCGCTGGTGACGCGCGCGACCAGCGAGTTCGACAACCTCAGTGAGTCCCTCAATCAGGGTGTGCTCACTTCGATCGTGGATCTCGCGGTGCTTGCCGGCTGCATGATTGGCATGCTGCTGCTCGACTGGCGGCTCGCGCTGATGGCATTCGTGATGATCCCGGTCCTGATCGTGGTCGTCCGCCAATTTTCGCGGGCCCTGCGCGAATCGATGGTCTCGGCGCGCAAGCACCTGGCCACGCTCAACGCCTATACCCAGGAATGCCTTTACGGCGCGGCCACGGTGAAATTGCTCAACGCCGCGCCCGACGCCGCGACGCGCTACGGGAAACTCAACGAGACCTACCGTGACGCGCAGATGCGCAGCGTCGTCCTCGACGCGGTGATGTTCGCGGTCCTCGACGGATTCTCGGCCATGACCACGGGACTTGTTCTCTGGCTCGCGGTCCGTCACTTGTCCCCGGGACACGCGGCCGCCGCCGAGGCCGCTGGTATCTCCGCCGGAGTCCTCGTCGCGTTCATCCAGTATGTCCAGCAGTTGTTCGAACCGCTCAAGCAACTCGGCAACAAAATGGCGATGCTGCAAGGCGCGTTCACGTCCATCGAGAGAATCTTTGGCCTGCTCGAAACAAGGGACATGATCCGTGGCGACGCGGCGTTCCAGCCTCTCGAGGGGCATGTGACCTTCGACCACGTCACTTTTTCCTACGGGACGAGGAACGTCCTGCACGATGTCTCGTTTGATTTACCCGGGGGAAAAAGTCTCGCTCTCGTAGGTCCGACTGGATCCGGAAAATCGACCGTCATCAAATTGCTGGCACGACTTTATGAGGGTTACACGGGAACCATCCGGATCGACGGGACAGAAATCTCGGGCGTCAATCCGGAGTCACTACGCAAGAAGGTCGCCATCGTCCCGCAGGACATTGTCCTGTTCGACGGAACACTGCGCTTCAACATTTCACTCGGGAGGGAAGGCGTCACAGACGCCGCGATTCTGCGGGCTCTTGATGCTGTTTGCGCCGGCGACTTCGTAACGCGACTGCCGGGCGGCCTCGACTTTCCCGTCCGCGAGCAAGGCGCAAACCTTTCCCACGGTCAGCGCCAGTTGATTGTCTTTGCCCGGGCTCTGGCCACAGATCCGGCCCTTCTGATCCTTGACGAGGCCACGTCCAGCATCGACCCTGAATCCGAACGCCGCGTCCAGGAGGCGATTGACGCCATGCTGCACGACCGGACGGTGATCGTAATCGCGCACCGTCTTTCCACCGTCCAGCGCTGCAGCCAGATCCTCGTCATCAAAGACGGCCGTGTCATCGAAAGAGGGACCCACACAGACCTGCTCGCCGCGCACGGGACCTACAGGTCCCTGTACGACCACAAGTCACTGTGACCCATCGTCAGCCTGCCCCCCGTCATCCTGAGCCGAAGGCGAAGGATCCTCTCTTCCCCGTCATCCTGAGCGGAGCGAAGGATCCTCTCCCCACCCGTCATCCTGAGCGCAGCGAAGGATCCTCTCCCCACCCGTCATCCTGAGCGCAGCGAAGGATCCTCTCTTCCCCGTCACAAGTCCCGGTAGTTGATCGCCCCCAGATAATCCGCCTTGCCGATTTCAACCCCGTTATGGCGCAAGATTGAATAAGCCGTTGTCACGTGAAAATAAAAATTGGGAATGACATGCTGCATCAAGTACTCGTCCCCGGGCAGGTACTTTCCCTCTCGCCTGGGGTTCAACGTCTTGCGCGATTCCCAACCCGTAAAATCCGCCGCCTTGACCGAGGCGAGGAAGTCACGGGTCATGGTGATGCGCCTGCGCAAATCGGGCATGGTCGACTCATTGTCCTCAAAACGGGGAGCATCCTTGCCCGCCAGCCGGGATGCGCCGAACTTCACCGTGTCACACGCGATCTGGACCTGACGAATGAAGTGAAACTGATCCGGCGCGAGGCGGGCCGCCAAAAGGTTGCCAACATCAAATTTCTTTTGCGCCGCCAGGGCTTCCGCCTTGTCCAGAAGCCCCGAAAGGTTCCCCAACATCTTGTCGAATTCCGCGAAAATCATCTCGATCATGAACCGTCCCCTTGATCAGCAAAGGTTGAACCGCACAGCGCGATAGGCCACACTTGAGAAAACTGGCACCTGTTAAATCGACAACGAAAATAACATGACAACGCACCACGGGGAATCGATGCGCGCGCGGGCACTGATCCTGATCTCAACCATGTTGCCGGCCCTTTCATGCGCGACGGCCTGCAATACGCTGCAACCGGCCACCGGTGGATTGACGGCCAACCACTCCGTCCCGCCCCTTTTCCCGGATGGCGAATACTTTCCCGACGCCGGTGACATGGACGAGGCCAATCGCGAACTGACAGAGCTGCTCGGATCACCCGGCTATCTTGACTATGTCGACGCGATGCAAGAAGCCGGGGATCAAACCGGCCTGCCCCTTGAGACAACGCAACCCCTGCCATCGCAACCCGACAGCTCAAAGGGCGCTCCTGCCATTGGCAGACGATGCGCCAATCGCAATCCGGCCACGCCTGCCGGGGTCCCTTGCGATCCCCTGGTCCCAACAGCCATCGATCCCCGCGACAACATCGATCCATCTGCCGCGCAAAACGCTTATGCCGCATGCGAGTGGTATGGGAACATCCGCGCATGCCTGACGGACTGCGACGGTGAATGCGCCGCGCGTCTGCGAGGTTACCAGCGCGTCTGCAGCGCGGCATCCAGCATGGCGCAACCACGGGGCGGAGCCCTGGGCGTCATCGGCGGCGTCAACTGCGCAGGGATGCCGGCCTACCGCGATTTCGCGACGATAACCAGGCGCTGCCTGCAGGATCAAGTGGCCCGGGTCGCGAACGGTGGCTCTTGCCCGTCGTGCGCGACGTTGATCAACGGCAAACCTGACGACATCATGTCAGGCATCATAGGCGCCCATACGCCATGCGTGCGCATCTCGCGCATGTGCGACCTGTCGCCCGCTGAAAAGACGTGTTTCGGGGCGGCGTTCGGATATGGCTTCGGACCGGCCAACCCGTTCCAGGAGACGGCCGCGGGTAGTGGTCTTGGGGGCAGCATCCACGGCCCCTTCAAGGCCGTCGGTATCTGTCACCTGATGTCTCAATTCGCGGAATGCGGCGCCGAGGGCTCGCGTTTCAAAATGTCCGCCGCCCTGGAGAGCACTGCCGAAGTCTGCGACGGGTTTATCTCCGGTTGCGCGCAAAGCCCGGCGATCGCGTCGACCACCGTGGGAAAGTTGACCGGTATCAAAGGCTGCCTGCTCACGTGCCCTGCCCCGGCCTTTCGTCTGGCCGCGGCCACCTTCCGCGCCGGCGGTCGCATCAAGGAATCGATCTGGCGACGCGTGCCCCGGTCACTGCGCGACCGGATTTTCCCGACTCCCGGAACATCCGGTGACGAAACCAGCCGCGATGGAATCCCACCGGAGATCGCGGTCAGCACTTTCGAATCCGAATGCCGCAACGTGCTTGGCGACGCCCTGGGGCGGCGCTAGTCAGAGTCACGCGCAATCAACGTCCGAACAGGCGCCGCCACTCCTCGATGGACCGTGCTTTCAAGAATGGATTGGAACTGAGCAGTTCACCGACTGGCGCCGATGGTTTGGCGTCGTAGTGATGGCCTGGATAAACAACCGTGTCCGGCGGCAGTTTCGCCAACTTGGTCGAAAGGCTTTCGAACAACTGATCGGAACTTCCGCCGGGCAAGTCTACACGACCGCACCCTGACAGGAACAAAGTGTCGCCAGAGACAAGAACCCCGTCACAAAGGAAACACTGGCTGCCAGGCGTGTGCCCCGGCGTATGGATCAAGGTGATCTTGCTGTCACCGGCTTCTATCACGTCGCCACTGTGGCACACCCTGAAGTCAGATCGACTGAGACCTGTGACCTTTTGCACGCCTTCGAGTTCATCGGCCTGCACGTAAACAGGGACCGGATGGCGCCCGACGAGTTCCGCGACACCTTCGATGTCGTGGCCCCACAAATGGCCGCCGCAATGATCCGGGTGGTAATGCGTGATGAGGCAACCGGTGATCTTCATGCCGTCCGCGGCCGCCGCGTCCTCGATCGCCTGGATGTCCCAGGCAGGATCGACGACAAGGCATTCGCGGGAGGATTTGCTACCAAGAAGGTAGACAAAATTCTCCATCGGCCCAAGCAGGAGCTGCTTGAGATAAAGGTCCGGATTGCGAGACGCCAGGTTCAATTACTTGATTTTGGCTTCTTTGAAGACAACGTGCTTGCGAACGACCGGGTCGAACTTCTTGAGTTCAAGCTTGTCCTTACCCTTCTTCTTGGTGGTCGTGTAGTAGTAGCCGGTTTCAGCGGTAGAAACGAGCTTGATGATGTCGCGGGCTCTTGAGCGGGCCATGGTAAATCCCCTTAACAAAAAACAAAACAGGGCCCGGTCTTACCACCGGGCAGCTGGTTCTGGCAAGTCCTACCCCAATGCCTGGATCACACCCTTGATGTACCCCTGGGCATAGGCAAATGCCTGCATCCCCTTCGGGTCGTCGTCATGATGCGGGACATGATCCGGCATCAACATCCCCCGGTATCCGCGATCCCTCAGGACGCGCGCCACGGCAACCATGTCAACGTCCCCCTCGTCCGGGAAAACTTCCATGAAATCGCCCCGTTTCCCGCGAATATTACGGTAGTGGATATTGAAAATACGCCCCCGGCTGGCGAACCAGTCGACGACGTCGTTGATTTCCCGGCGTGGATCCTGGAGCGTCTCTGACACCGTGCCCACGCAGAAATTCAGGCCGTGATACGGACTCTGGCTCAGGCCAACGAACTTCTTGAGACCGTCCACCGTCCCGAGGACATTGTCGATCCCGTACATCCCTCCGGGGGGCGTCCCCGTATCATGCGGATGGCATGCCGCCCGGACCTTCGCCGCCTCGCAGGATGGCATGACGGCCTTCACAAAATACTCGATCCGGCTCCAGAATTCGGCCGCCGGGACACGCCCGGCCTTCGTCAGCTGCTCACGCTTCGCCGCCGGGATGTCTGACTCCCGCCACGTGCTGTACTGGCTGCCGCCGCGCCCCGGGGTTTCCCCACTGCGCATGACCCCGAGCAAGCTCATGTTGTACTTGACCGAGGGAATGCCGACCTTTCCGCAAGCTTCGATCGTCCGGCAGACATCCTCGATGTCACGATCCCTCTCGGGGCTCTTTCCCATCATGATCGCCGCGCGCTTCTCGTGATCCACGTGGCTGGACGTCAAAAAAGGCAACGGGATCATCGCCAGGTTGATGCCGTGGCGCTCACAGAGCTCCTTGCACTTCGCCAGGTCAGACTCCGAGAAATAACCCTTGTCCCCATCGTCGAGCGGATATCCGCAAATGTCGGTCACACCGTGACGCTTGAAGAAATCCAGCATCTCCGGGGTGGTGGGTCCTTGCTGCGTCCCGCATCGCAGATCCGCATTCTGCGACCGCCCGCCTTTCACCGCCGGGCTTTTCTTTCCGGCTGATTTTTCATCAGGCCTGCCCGCGGCCAACGCCGCCGGTCCCAGCAGACTGGCACCCGCGATCGCCCTCAAAGTCCCCAAAATGACTTCGCGCCGGCTTGTGCCAGCGCCAGTGATGTTCGACATGATCGATTGGCTCAACTTGACCTCCCCGCGTCAAACACTCACGGCCAGGTACATTTGTCTCCCGCGTTGGGAAAAGCCGTGTTCGCGGAGTATATACAATAGCTGAAGAGTTTTTTCCCGACTTCTTTCTTGCATTCGTTTTGCGTCACCGGTTGCAAATCCATCTGGACAAAGAAGACGCCTTTTTCCTTCCATTCACCGCAACCAATGATGGTTCCACCGGCGTTTATCTTGTCCTGCACAACTTCATCCGGCCCGATGTCGCCAGGGGGAAGGTACCCGAGGGATTGGGCCAGGGACGAAACCCCCTTCGCGGAATCGCATCCATTGGTGATCATCTTGATGGACGAGCACTTGACGTCACCGCTCACGGTCTTGATCAAGTTGCCACCAGCCCAGCAATCCGCCAGATTCTGCGGCAAGGTCACTTTTACCTCCTGGACGCCGCCAGGACACTTCGGCGGCGGCAGGCTCGCTTGCTTGCCCTCGCCCTTGAAGTCAGGTCCCTTGGCGCAGGAAAGCGCCAGAAAAACTGCTGTCAGCGCAGCCCCACGAAGCAGCGCGCTGAAATGACGACCATCCAGACGCACAAGGCCTCCTCCAGCGGAAAAATCCTTTCAACTCTCGGTAATTTTTGGGGAATTCTTGAGTGAAAACAATAATTCCGGGGCATTACCCCGGATTTATTGGGAAAAGGATCCTTCGGC
>RGVZ01000191.1 GCA_010029825.1 bacterium
AATGTCCACGGCCCAGTAAAGCGGCGGAGCAAAGTTCCACAGGCCGAGACCCACAATCGTGTGGGCCGCGACGAATCCAATCGCGGTCAACAAGGCCAGCGCCGCGATGGCGAACGCCACGTAGAACGACGGGTGCGGGTTACGCAGGTTGACGAGGATCTCGTCATTCACATCCGAAATGGTTTTTTCCCATTTCACGGTGTTGCTGTATTTCGATGCGTCAATCGTATGTGCCATTGCTGATCTCCGTCAGGCCTCCGCTCAGTGTCCCTTGTGTTCTTCCTGATTGCCGTGGGTTTCCGTCTTGGCATCGGTATTGTGTGAGCCCGGAGCACCATGTTCAGAGTGCAACGACTCGCCAAACCCTTCCCGGTGGCTGACGTGGGCCATATAGCTCACGTTGGGCAAGGTCTTGAGACCGAATTCCTTGGCTTCGGGGTCACCACCCAGTGCCAGGTAAGAACGACCATCAGCCCTCAGTTTGGACACGCGACTGTTCGGATCCTTGAGGTTGCCGAACACGATCGCGTCCGACGGGCAAACTTGCTCGCAAGCCGTACGGATCTCACCGTCCATCACCTTGCGTTTCTGCACTTTCGCCGCGTGCTTCGCGTCGCGGATACGCTGGAAGCAGAAATTGCACTTCTCCATGACCCCACGGGTACGTACGGTCACATCCGGATTCAGCGCGCGAATATTGCGGTCCTGAAGACGGTCGCCGATCGTATTCCACTTGTGAGTCCACCAGTTGAAGCGGCGGACTTTATAGGGACACGCGTTGGCGCAGTAGCGGGTCCCGATGCACCGGTTGTAGGTCATCGAGTTGATGCCTTCCTCGTGGTGCGTCGTCGCGAACACCGGGCAAACTGCCTCGCAAGGCGCGTGCGAGCATTGCTGGCACATCATCGGCTGGATGGAAACCTGGGGGTTGTTGGTATCGCCCTCGAAATAACGATCGAGGCGGATCCAGTGCATCACGCGATGCAGGTTGACCTGCTCCCGTCCCACCTGGGGCACGTTGTTTTCCTGGGCACAAGCAACCTGGCAAGCACCGCACCCCGTGCACTTGGTCAAATCGACCGACAATCCCCAGCGATGCTCGACGTTGTCGTAGAGCGCCGGATACAAGTCCGGGACGTCGTCGAGGTTCTGGACCTTCGCCATCTTCTCAGCGGCCTGGGCAACGGAGAGCTTCTTCACGATGTCGTGGCGATTCGCGAGGTCGTTGTGTTTCTGCATCGCGGCGAGCTGGAAAATCTTGCCGGTGGATGCCAACTTCACCGTCGCGCCGCTCGTGACGGGCATGCCAGTTGCCGCGTCCGTTGCCTTCGCGAACAGCGCCAGCGGGTTGACCCCGTTGCCGCCACTGATCTTGCTGACATGTTTCGCGTGCCCGTTGCCGCGGTGGATGACCACAGCGTCCGCGTGAACACCCGGCAAAGGATAAAGTGCCGCTTCGACCGTGCCGGCGTCCGTCTCGACTTTCAGCAGGTCGTTGCGACGCAGACCCATTTTCTTGGCCGTACCGGGGTTCAGCGCGACCCAGGTATCCCATGCGATCGTGGTCATGGCGTCGCCAGTCTCTTGCAGCACGGGCTTGTTCGCGCCGCGACCGTCATTGAGGCGCACATCGATGGGCGCCAGCAAACGCAAGGTTCCGGCCGCCGGCAGCTTGGCTGCCTTGACGGACGATGCGACGTCACGCAGTGAATCGGCCGGACGCGATGCCAATTTGCCCACGAATCCGCGGCGCAGCACCGCGTTGAAGAAGTTTTCGAAATCGCCCTTGGAATCGACCAGCGCCGCGACCGCTTTCCAGCGCTCGCGGATATACGCGCGGTAATCGCTGTAAGGCATCGGGCGCTTCATGTGCGCCGCGATCCAGAGCAAAGCGTCCTCGGCCTGACGACTGTCCGTCGTTGCCAGAACCGCCGGCTGGCGGGCGGACCAGAAGCCTGCCGCGGGCTGCTCATCGCCCCACGACTCCAGATAATGATTCATCGGCAGGACGTAAGTGGCGAGATCATCGGTCTCAACTGGTTGCGTCTGCATCGACACCACCAGTGGAATCTTCTTCACCAGCGCGTCGAATCCGAAAGATGCCGGCAGGGTGAACGACGGGTTCGTGTCAATGATGACGAGGGCATCGAGGCCGCGCGCATCATCGACAAAACGCTTCATGTCACCAGCCTTGACCGGCGAAACCATCCAGCCGCGATCAATCATCAACGCGGTTCCATAAGCGCCGGCGAGCTCGTTGACCACGATCGCGGCGACTTGCAGCGCCGTCGCCTGGTCGTCGAACGAGTGACTGCCACCGGCGAACAACACCGACGGGCTCTTGATCATGTCGGTCGCGAGCGTGTCAAAAACGGACTTCTCGACACCAACGGCTTCGTAACCGCCCGAGATCACGTTGGCGTTCGTCGCGAGGATCTTCTTGGCGATGGCTTTCGCGTTGGCCGATCCTTTCGCGTCCGCGCGATCCGACAGAGACTTCATCAGCAACAAGGTCGTGATCAATTCAGCGTTCGGGGCGATAACATGACGCTCGTCCGCACGGCCACCCGTATTCGTCATGGCCGACTCGAACTGGACGAGGCGGGCCATGTTTCCGCCCTTCAGGCCGCGGGCTTCGGAAAAGCTCTTCGCGAAGTACACCGGCGAGACACCGACATCCAGGAAGTCAGACCCGATGCCAACCACCGTGTTGACCTGCCGCAAGTCGATCCGGGGCAGGGCCTCGAAACCGAACGCGATCGCGTGCGCCTGAGCCATCGTCGCGTACAACGCGTTGGATTCGTATGTGTACAAACGCGACTCGGAGCTACCGGTCGCGCGCAACCACTCACGGTAAAACTGATGACGGTTGCCCGTGGAACCGCCCGTGAGGATACCAACTTTCTTGCCGGCAAAATCCTTGGCAAGCAGTTCGTAAACGTCATCCCAGGCCAGGTTGTCGACGCGGTTCGCGCGCTTGATGGACGGGCCTTTGCGACGCTCCAGATGGTACAAACCCTGCAATGCGGCCTGTCCGAGTGTACAGGTACCGCCCTGGCTGATCGGGTGCTCGCGGTTGCCCTCGATCTTGACCGGACGGCCTTCAAGGGTCCTCACGACGACACCACAACCCGCGGCACATTCACCGCAGGTTGTCGCGTACTCATTGCCAACGCTGGGGACAAAGTCGACCGGCTGATTGACGTAGGGAATCGCTTTTTCCGCCGGACGGCGAACGCAGGCCGCGGAACTTGCCACTGCCGTCGCGCCGAACAACTTCAGGAAGTCGCGGCGGTCGATGTTCATCGCGAGGGCCTTGCGGGCGGCGTCCTTCTGCTCGGCTTCGGACTCGCGGGGAGCGACTTCCGGAACAACCTCTTCCGTTTCCATGTAGAGGTTGCCTTCGACCATCTTCTCCGCGGGACGCTCGAAAGGACCGTCAACGGGACCGAACACGACCGGGCCGCGTTCGTCCATCTCAGCCGAAAAACTTTTTTTGCCAGATTCCATGTTGTTGATCGTCATGGTTGGTTCCTGTCTCAGTAGTGACACGTGATGCAGCTGATGCTGGCGCCTTTTTCCTTGTGGCAACCGATGCACCAACCCATCTGAAGCGGCGCGACTTGCTCAACGACCGCCATGTTTTCCACGCGACCGTGGCATGACTGGCACTCGAGCCCCGCGTTGACGTGCGGCTTGTGCGAGAAGTGAACGTACTGCGGGGAATCGTGGACCTTGACCCACTCCACCGGTTCGTTCTTGTTGTATTTTTCCGTGAGCCACTTGATCGGCTCCTGGTCCGTCGCGACGACCTTGTGGCAACCCATGCAAGTGTTCATCGGCGGGATGCCCGCGGATGCCGCGCGGCGTGCCGCCGAGTGGCAGTACTCGCAGGGAATCTCGCGTTTGCCGGCGTGCAGGGAGTGGCTGAACGGGATCGGTTGGGTCGGTTTGTAGCCAACGTCGTCCACAGTGTCGCCCGGCGTCCACATCCACCATGCGCGGGCTTCATGGGCTCCCGCAGTCATGCCGACAAAGGCCACGAGAGCGACCACCAGAGCGATTTGAAGAAGTGAGAGAGAAACCAGTTTGCGGATCAACGCCAGCCTCCTCGTTTTTGAAAAGAAGTCCCGGTATTGTTATGCATAAATAGATGGATCGTCTAGAGATTTCAGATATATGCAGAAAATTGGACTGCTCAAAAAAAGAGCAACCCAAGGGACACAATGAGGACCGATGACCGCCACCCGCGCCAACCAGAAATCAATCTTCCAGCTTGCCTCGCGCCATGAGCCGAAAGGCGATCAGCCGCAAGCCATTGACGGGATCTGCAAGGCGCTGGCCGCGGGCGACCGGCACCACGTCCTGCTGGGAGTCACCGGATCCGGGAAGACGTTCACCATGGCCAACGTCATGGCCCGTTACAACCGTCCGACGCTCGTCATGGCCCCCAACAAGACCCTGGCCGCCCAACTTTTCAGCGAACTTCGTGAACTGTTCCCCCATAACGCGGTCGAGTACTTCATCAGTTACTACGACTACTACCAGCCCGAGGCCTACGTTCCGAGCACCGACACGTACATCGCCAAAGACTCGGCCATCAACGAGGACATCGACAAGATGCGCCACAACGCGACGATGGCGCTTTTCGAACGGCCCGACGTGATCATCGTGGCCAGCGTCAGCTGCATTTACGGCCTTGGATCGCCGAGCAGTTACGCGAAACTGGTCGTGGAGCTGGCCAAAGGCCAGCGCATGGACCGGGACGACCTGTTGCGAGCCCTGATCGACGTCCAGTACAGTCGCAACGACGCGAATTTCAGCCGCGGTAATTTCCGCGTGCGCGGCGACACGGTGGACGTCCTGCCGGCGAACCAGCGCGACGAGGCGATACGCGTCGAGTTCTTCGGGCCTGAGATCGACCGGTTGACCCTGATTGACGCCCTGACCGGCAAGTCAATCCGCGAAGTCGATCACTTGTCGATCTACCCGAACAGCCATTACGTCACCGACCGCCGCGACACGCGCCAGATCGTGAAAGAAATACTGAAGGACCTTGGCGAGCGCCTGCGCGAATTCCGCGCCCGCGGTCAACTCGTCGAATACCAGCGCCTCGAGCAAAGGACGATGCACGATATCGAGATGTTCGAGCATCTTGGATTCTGCCCGGGTATCGAGAACTATTCACGTTACCTGAACGGCAATCCGCCGGGCGCGCCACCGCCGACCTTGCTGGATTATTTTCCGAAGGATTTCCTGACCATCATCGACGAGAGCCACATCACCGTGCCGCAACTCAACGGCATGTTCCGTGGCGACCGCGCGCGCAAGCAAGTCCTGGTCGACCACGGGTTCCGCCTGCCGTCCGCGCTCGACAACCGGCCACTGAACTTTGACGAGTTCCTGGGGCGCGTGCATCAAGTCGTTTATGTCAGCGCGACGCCGTCGGCGTTTGAGATGCAGGCCTCCGGCGGGCACTACAGCGAACAGATCATCCGCCCGACAGGGCTGGTCGACCCACAGATCGAGATCAAGCCGGCAAAGGACCAGGTCGACGTCCTGTTCGGAGAGATCAAAAAAACCGTCGCGGCGGGCGGGCGCGTCCTGATCACGACGCTGACCAAGAAAATGGCCGAGGACCTGGCGCAGTTCTACGCCGACGCCGGCATCAAGGTCCGTTACCTGCACGCGGACATCGAGAGCCTCGAGCGCATTGAACTGCTGCGCGACCTGCGCCGTGGCGACTATGACGTTCTGATCGGGATCAACCTGTTGCGCGAGGGCCTTGACCTGCCCGAAGTGCAACTGGTTGCCGTGATGGATGCCGACAAGGAGGGCTTCCTGCGTTCCCGTTCGTCCCTGATCCAGATCGTCGGGCGGGCGGCGCGCAATGCCGACGGGCGTGTGATTTTCTTCGCGGACCGGATCACACAGTCGATCAAGGAATGCCTGGACGAGACGAACCGCCGCCGCGAGAAACAGGTTGCCTACAACAAGGAACACAACATCAGCCCCAAGACGATCCTGAAAGCCATCCCCGAGGACTTGCGGGTGATCTATGGCTTGCAGAAGGAAGACGCGCCTCTCGTCGGGGCAGCCGCCAAGAGTCGCATGGACGAGGCCCAGTTCAAGAATGTCCAGCAGCTCGAGAAGGAAATCACAAAGAAGACCAGGGAGATGCGCAAGGCCGCCGCGGAACTGGACTTTGAGAAGGCCGCCGGCCTGCGTGACGAAGTGGCGCACTTGCGGGACTTGCTGCTGCGCGCGGGCGAGGCGCCGGACGCGATTGGAACCGGATCATGACGACGAAGATGGTCCGCGACAAGTTGAGCGCGCTGCCGGCGACGCCGGGCGTTTACCTGATGAAGGACGCGCGCGGCGGGATCATTTACGTCGGCAAGGCCAAGGGCCTGAAAAGCCGCGTCAGCAGTTACTTCCAGAAACAGCAGTTCAGCATGAAGACCGCGGCCCTCGTCCGCGAGATCACGGACTTCGAGATCATCCTGACCGGGACCGAGGTCGAGGCGCTGCTCCTTGAACGCACGCTCATCAAGCACCACAAGCCGCGATTCAACATCTTGCTGCGCGACGACAAGGAATACCCGTACCTGCGTGTCGACTTCAACGAGCCCTGGCCGCGCGTCGAGAAAGTCAGGCGGCGCAAGGACGATGGCGCGACGTACCTCGGGCCTTTCGGCAGCGCCGGCAACTTGCGCATCATGCTGGCGGCAGTCTACAAGATCTTTCCGCTCATCCGTTGCACGCGCCACGAGTTCAACACGGTCAAGAGGCCATGCAACTACTACCACATGAAACTGTGCCTCGGTCCGTGCACCCTCCCCGTCGACCGCGAGGTTTACGTGGCGACCGTCCGCGACGCGGTCGCGTTCCTGCAAGGCAAGAACCGCGAGCTGGTCCGGCAACTGAAGGAAAAAATGCTGGCAGCCTCTGACAGCGAGAACTACGAACTCGCGGCCGGTTATCGCGACCAGTTGAAGGCCTTCGAGAAAATAACCGAAAAACAATCCGTCGTGGTCGGCGAGGATATGGACGCGGACGCGATCGGTTACGTGGCGAACGACCAAAACACGTCTTTCCATGTTGTAGTTGTCCGCGAAGGCAAAGTCATTGGCTCGGACAGCTTCACCATGGAGACCGCCGCCAACGGCGACGCCGAGGCGATGACTGAATTCTTGCTGCAGTATTACGACGGACGGTCGTCGCCACCGGAACTCCTGCTGCCCTTCGCCATGGAGGACGCGCTGGAAGGCGCCGGGGACATGGGCAATGTCCTCGCGACGAAAGTCCTCTTCCCGCAACGGGGGATCCGGCGGCAACTGGTCGAGATCGCCGACAAGAACGCCGCGTTCAACCTGGGCGAGGCCTTCCACGACAACCGCAAGCGCGAGACAGAACTCGAGATCCTGAAGGACAAGTTGCGCCTGCCCGCCCTTCCACGCCGCATGGAAT
>RGVZ01000192.1 GCA_010029825.1 bacterium
TTGCCGCCAAGTCGACCGAACCATACAGTTCCCGCGAGGGTCTCATGCGATTGAAGGGCGAAGTCACTGGCCCGGCTCTCGGCGTGCGGTCGTGCGAGGCTACGGTCAAGGTTTACATTCCGCCTTCGTGCTCCATCACGGCAAATCCAGTTCATATAGCAAGCAGCGGATCAACAACCCTGATGGTGAGATCCACGGGTGCTGTCGACAGCATGACCATCTTTGGCAGGACATACACGGGCACCGCGGCGTTGTCGCAGAACGTCACCTGGAACCCCGCGGGATCTGGATCGCTGTCGGCCACAGCCACCGTGCGCGGCCCCTCGGGAATGTCCGGTCAATGCTCGATCACGATCACCAAGGATCCGCCAAGGTGTCCATTGGCCACTGGCACAAAAGTCCGGACCATCGTCGGCATGGTGGTGCCGAGGTTCGACAACAACTACCAGCAGAGCTGGGCCGACTGGGTCTCGGCGGGCGGATCCTGCACGACTCGTTTTTTTGAGGACGGTGTCTGGAAATCGTTGACGTTCAGTGACCGGACCTGTGTCCCGTGCCCAGCTTCGGATCTTTGCGGTCGTTATAATCCCAATAGCGCTGCCACCGCCGATGGCGCGACCTTCTGGCGCGTCAAAAACTATTACTCCGGTGACAATTGCACCTTCGAACTTGGATTCATCCGCTCTGCCGGGAAAGGCTGTTTCGACGCCGCCACCGCGTTGACGATGGCGGACGGGACAAGGAAATTGATCTCGCAAATCCGGAAATCAGATGTCTTGCGGAATCCAGTCACGGGTCAGGCGCGCAGGGTCAAGAAGGTCATTCATGGCCCGGAAAAACATCCCATGATCGAACTGGTCTTCGGTGACGCCGGCAAATTGAAGGTGACGGAGGATCACCCGTTCCACACCGGGTTTGGGTACGTTCCGGCCAGCCAGATGCGCGCCGGCGATGTTCTCTTGTCATCCGGGGCGCGGCGCCTTGTCGTGACGTCCGCGCGGCGTGTCGCGCCCGTTAATTCAGATCCGGTCGTCTGGAATGTCGAACTTGAAAATATCTCGACGAACCCGGACGATTACATGGTCGAGGCCAACGGCATCGCCGCCGGTGACTTGTGGTTGCAAGACAGGCTGAAGAACCCGAAGCAGGATCAGGGATCATGACCCGCCGGAGTCCACCGCCAGATTTTTCGCATCCCGGGCGCTCTGGCTACAAGCGCCGCCCGGAGGACTCCCGTTCATCCAATCGCGTCCTTGTCCTTGGCCTCGTCGCGGCGGCGGGGGCCGCGATCTTGGTGGTCCAGTACTCGCGGAAAAAAAGTATCGCCGACGCGCGCAAGTTGCGTGAATCCATCGCGCAAGATGCCGTCGTCATCCAGTCCGAATCGCGCCAGGCAGAACAGGGCGAGTCGGCCCCGACTTTTTTCAAGCCACAATTGCCGGCCATCGAGAAGCAACAGGACGAAGCCTCCGTGGCGAAACAGATGGGACTTCTCGAGGCCCGTTCAGGATTTGGTATTAAAAACCAGCCCTATTTTGTCGACGCGACGGGCAAGCGCGTCATCCGCGTCCGCATCATTGCCCAACCGCGGTGCGGCGCCGGCGATTACGAGGCGATCGAGGGGGATTTCGAGCGCAACCGGTTCGGTGCCCTTCTGGTAACGCTGGAGTCGGTCAAGGCCGACGGCTCGCCCGTCGTTTACGATTCGAAGTCAGTCAGTCTCGGGTCCGTATACTCGGGGACCACGCTCCAGTTGGCCGCGCCGGACCGTTCCGGGCCGGTTCCGGCGTCTCTCTATGTCTGCACGGATTCAGGCGCGAAAAACTGTTCCTCGAAAACCGTGGTCGCCATCGGCAGCCTTCTTCTGACGCGCTACAACACAACCGACTCGCCGCCGGACGGCACGCCAAAAATCTATTATCAGAATTACGTCGAACTCGGTGAAGACGGTGTCGGCGTTTCGTCAGACATTGATCCGCGCGCCGAGGGTTTTGACGGCCAGTTCGCGGACTACGGGCGCAAACTGGCGGCGGTGTCGGGCGAGTCCCCCGACCGCGCCTTCCAGAAGTTCGCCGAACATGGCCGTGTTCTTTATTCCGAGTCGCTCAAGGCCGAGGATGGGGGCGTCATCGTCGTCAACCTGCCGCGCGATGATCAATCGATGTGCGCCGCGGTCGAGTGAAAAAATCGATTCATGTTCTCTAGTCAAGGCGAGATCAAGACGTTGGTAGTCGTCGATTGCAACGATGGACTGCCACTGGCGTACGCGAAGGCCTCGGAAGTTGACCCGCCCGTACCGCAGGCCACAGAAGCACTGCTGATTCCGCTCGCGGCGTTGAATGGGTCTCTCGAGAGGATAAGTTCCTGGCCATTGTTGAAGGCGCCGTCCAGACTACCGCTGCCGTCGATTCCGAAGTTCAGCCATGAGACTGTGCTGTCGGACTGTCGGGTTCCCCATCCGGCAATCGTAAACCATCCACCAGTAACACAGGCAAAAACGTGGTCGAACGCGTTGGGGCCATTTGTGCCGTCAAAGCTGGCCGTCACGTACTCGATGTCGGGATTGCTGTCGAAACTGTAGCCGCTCGTCGTGGCGTGCGTGATCATTTGATTGGCGGTCTGGAAGGTGATCTTCAACTTGGCATTGTTCGTCCCGCCCGTATCGACGGCGGATCGTACAAGGCCTACCTGGCTCTGGGTCCCGAAGGCTCCTCTGTTATCGATCGCCACATCTTGAACTTCCATGGCGGAGAAGATCGAATGCGTGGTGAGTCCCGCCGCGTCGTAATCAAAGCTCTGTAACGAGCTCCCCGGCGGCGGCGCAGGCAGTTCGATCAAGTTCGTGCTGTTTTGTTCGTTCACCTGCACGACAACCCAGTCACCGTTGGTTTTCCGCAAAGGTACGACCTGGTAGTTTGCGGCCTGGACGGTGCTGCCGGCATCGTAGGAACCCACAGCAACCTCGGCAAAAGCATCGTAGACAACCAGTGACCGGGAACCAAGTTGACCGGTGGCCAGGAACTGGTTGTCGACGCAGTGCGCGGTGTCGAAGTTCAGGGGAGCAAAGCCGTCAGGGATGACGGGATCTTGCGGGGACGAGACTGTCACGAATGGACTGTTGTCGGAGAAAGCCAATTTCCTCCAGGCTTTTCCGGTGGTCCCTGATTCCAGTGACCAGACGGTTCCGCCGCATGAGAGGAGGTACTTCATGCCGCTTGCCGGAAGCGCGGCGAAGCCATCCGTTCCCCACGTCGCGTCGAGCACCTGGGAGCTGCTTCCTCCGACCGTATATCTTGCGATGGACGAGCCAGTGATTATGTAAAGGTAGACGGCTCCGTTCGTCTCGGCGAACACAGCCCCGTTTTTGCCGTTGCCGGATTTGATGACCTTGGAAGTGACCTTGGAAGTGACCGAGGAGGTGACCGATTGGTCGGAGGGGCAGTCCGCCGCTTTGCAAGTTCCGCCGTCGGTCTCCGTGGTGTCTGCGGCTGCTGTCGAGACTGGTATTGACCCCGCGCTATCGCAACCTGCCGACAAGGATGCCGCGGCAAGTAGCAATGACGGCAAACAAAGTGCCTTGAGTGAGAGTCCTCCGAGGCTGGGCCAAGTGATGTATGTTTTCGGATCCATGGTCTCGTCTCCGCGTGAAGATGCTCATCGAGAAGGATCGGAGCGTGGTTAATTTGCTTGAATAAAATAAAAATTATCCAATGGTTACGAGTGGTTGTGGATGTGGATGTGGATGTGGATGGATTCAGTCTCTTGGGCGGCATTGGGGTGATTGCGGGTCATTGAGAATGCCTCCCGGATGGACTCGCGGGACTGGTACTGCGATTGCTTCATGAAATCAGGTTTGATGAGGACCTGGTCCAGAATCACGTTGAAAGAGGAGGGGTTGACGATGCGACAACTGCGACATTGTTTGGTGGCGGTCATCTTGCTCGAATCAGGCGCGGTGGCTGTTGCCGGGCCAGTGACGGATACACTGACGGACACGTCTCCAGTTTCAACGGTGATCGAGAATCAAGTCGATGTCCTGGAACAACGCGGGGCCGTGATGGTGCGCGTTCCGTTTGACGGGCAAGGCCGCGCCATCGCGGAAAAGGCACAGATGCGCGTTCTGGAGGGCCCGGCGTCGGCCAATCTGGCGGTGTCGGACTACGCGTCGGCCGAGGTCGCGTGGAACGAGGCGCGGGTTCCCGGATACATCCATGTCGATCGCGGCCTGGACGAATCTCCGGCCGAACCCGTTCCGATCGGTTATTACAGTTGGCGGCGAGGTTACGCGCCGGCCTTTGTCAGCGCCGGATACGGATTGCGCTACGGCCTGCCCGGATTTTATTTCGGGTGGAATACGGCCAGCAACAGTTTCAGTTTCGGCTACGGTCCTGGTTTCAGTTACGGACACGTACCCGGCTTTGGTTATGCCGGCGGTTACAGTGGCTGGTACGGGACGCCGCTGGGGCCCAGCTACACCTACCCATATCCCTATTGGTACCGCCCGGGATTTGGTTACTACTACTACCCGCGCGTTGGCGGAGGCATCCACCGGCTGTGACGCCGGTGAGATGTCGCTACGGTTTTCTGGCGGGCGTACCGGGGTGCGCCTCCCAGCAGTATTCATGCGCCTCACCATCGGGTTCATTGAGGCGGATCATCAAGGATTCGCTCCTCGGCAATCCGCGAATAGTCATCATGCGGTCGGACGACGAGACGTCTCCCTCAGGATTGTCGATCAGGGTGATCGTCTGCCGCGTGAAGTCCGCCGTTTCGATGGTGACCTTCACGTAGTCGCCGATGACTTCATCGCCGGCCTTGCGGACGCTGCTGATGAATCCCGGATAGAGCCTTGCCTGCGGGGCGTTGACGATCGCGCAGACAATGTCGACCGCCAGTCGTTCCTGGATTTGCCAGACGCCAATCGACTCGGCGCCCTCGAATTCCCATGACGCGCGGTCAAACAACAAGTTATCGCTGGCGCTGGCCACGGGTCCCGACAACAACAGGCCGGCAGCCACCGTACATGTTTTCCATCCCAGTCTCATCCATGACCTCCCTGCGAAAATATGTCGCAAAACCAAGTCCCGTCCCTTGCGGCGCTGGCCGTTGATGCACTTGTCGGGCCATTTAATTTAGAACAGTTGTCACGGGTAAACGCACGCCAACCTGTGCCGCGACGCGTCGCCCGTGGCGTCCCGTCGCGTGAAGTAACCGGCATAGGTGCCGTCCTCGTGCCGCTCGAAACAAACACCGATCTCTTCGATCTGATTCACGGCCCCGCCGCCAATCCGGTACACTTCGCAAATCGGGTCGCGGCCCAGGTCCATCACTTCACCCGCGACCGTTTTCGAGATCCACGTCCTGGTCTCATCGTGTCGTACATGCATCGTGACGAATGCGGATTCGCGGCCATCTTTCCCCGCGGATTTCGAGATATCCATGATCATCAATGGTTCGTCGTCCACCGTGACACACTCGGCAAAGACCTCGCGATCCCGCCCCGTCCCGGACCCTGCGGCGGTCACGCTCCACACGCAAATCATCATGATGGCCAACGGCCTGAGGCGATGATCGAACTTCATGGAGTTTTCCCCTTGTGCGGTGCGTTTCCCCGCCCTGAGTCAGCAATTTTGATGCCGGGAAATGGGTACGGCGATCACTATCCGGTGACTGCGGTTGCGACGGAAACCGCGTCCCTCATTTATCCCGCATGAATTCCAGCAGCTGATCCAGCGCGATGCCCCATCCCTGCTCGAATCCCATTTGTGCGTGGATATCGCGGTGTTCCTTTGTTCCATGGGCGACCACCGCGGTGTATTTCGTGCCTCCAGATACAGGCTCGAGAAAGATCATCCCCGTGAATTGAAAGGCCCCGTGGCCACCTTCGGTCATTGATTTTGGGTCGTGCGGCGCCAGTGGGCGGAATCCGGGGCCCATCGTGTTGGTCCACACGAGTTTCTTGTTTTTGACGATTTCGACGAAACATCCGACGTTCGCACCTTCGGGGGACTTCATTGTCGTGCTGAAGACGCCCCCGGGACGCAAGTCAATCTCGCACGCGGCGACTCCCCACGGTTTTGGGCAGAACCACGGCTCCAGGAGTTCTGGTTCCGTCCATGCGAGCCAGATTCGGTCCGGATCCATGTTGACGGTGCGCTCAAAGAACAGATCCAACTCGGGGTTGAACCACGGCTAGCCGCCTCGCCTGTTGATCCTCTTCAGTCTGTGATGATTTCCCGGATGACGTTGGTCCCGCAGTGAATGCCTCCCCCCCGGAACCCGTAAGGATGAGTATCCACAAAATGAACCTTTTCCGGGCCGCCCAGGACATCGGCCAGTCGTGCGGTGATGATTCTCTCGAAAGGTGCGAAGGTCTCGAGTTTGGGGCTGAACCGTTGCAGGGAGACGACAACGTGATCCCGCAAAACCAGTAAATTCATGGCATTGGGGATGAGGGATGCCATCTGGGTGAAGGTCTCGGCGGCTTCGATGGCTTGCTGCTCCAGTTGCGGGGAAGTGCCCCCACCTTCGTCCTGGCTTGCGTCCCGGTAATATAGTTGCGGCACGCGGACGACGCGCGGCATGCAAAAATGACTCGTCGAGCGCAGGATGGCTTCCGCGTTGCGAATCGCATTTTCGGCGCGCAGGTTGGAACGAACAATCATGTCGACTTCCCAGAATGCGCCTCGCAATGGTTTATCCAGATTGCCGTCCGCGAAATACCGGAGGCTGTTCTGCACTGCCTCAGGATCGGGAAGTGCCGCGCGCTTTGCTTCCTGGGCGCCAGCACCCGCAAGGATTTGCAAACCCTCCAACGGACTACCCAGTAACAGCACACTGCCGCACGGACTGGCCGGGGCCGGCAGGAAGGACAAATATTCATCCACGTGGCGTGTTTGCAGCCAGCCCGTAGGGACTCGAATCGGATCCTGTCCCGTCATGCGCGTTAAAAATGAAATGACTTCGTCGTCGACACTGGCATCGCCCATCACGATTCTGCCATCGGGCGTCGCTTCGATGTTGCCGCCGTAGCTGCCTGCCCGTGCTGCGCCTTGAAGCGGTATGCGGATGAAAGGGATCCCGAGTGTGGAGGCAAAGACTTCCACGGTTTTGCTGGAGTACAAAAATCCCCGACCTGTGTCGAGAATCGCATGAACGGGAGCCGCGTGTCCTTCGACCTGCGCGCTGGCGAATTCGCCCCAGTCTTGCATCCAGATATCCAGGTCGACGGGGGCAACGATTTTTTGCAGGTAAGGCAACGGCGTGGATGCGGCGAGGTTCAATTTCCGGCGAAGATCCGCAGCCAGTTGTTGGTACAGTGATTCCTCCGGCGTCACGGCAATCAGTGTGATTTCCTGCGATGATCCCGTGTGCCCCCGCAGGTTTTGCCCGACATTGATCCGGTGGATGATTTCATAGACCTCTGCGACCACGTCCTTGGTGACG
>RGVZ01000193.1 GCA_010029825.1 bacterium
CGTTCATCCAGAAATCGGAAATGGCGCGTGCCGTGTACTCGGCCTGATCCGGATAATGCGGAATGCGGTTCGCCGTGGAGAACGCCACCGCGACATCACCACTGCCATGATACGCGATGCCGCCCGTGCGCCCGACGCCCAGCATCGCGCGCTTGGCGAGGCGCGACAGTTGCCGCGCGTCACACGGCGCGTCGGTCGCGACCACCACGGTGATGGAACCCTCCTGGCCGCGCGTCGGCATCAGGTCCGGGATGAGTTGTCCGACCGGATGCCCCTTGACCCGCAAATTATGGCGGCGACCGTGATTCGAGTTCAGGAGAACGCCGACTATATATCCGGACGCGCGCCGCGACGCCGTCCCGATACCGCCCTTGAAATCATAGGTCATCATGCCCGTCCCCGCGCCGACGCAGCCTTCGGCGACAGGCCCGGACGCCGCGACCGCCAGCGCCTCTTTCACGTGTCCCGGCGCGACATGCATCCCGCGCGAATCGTTGAGCGTCGAATCGTCGCACTCAAGCACCATCGGGGTCGGCGTATCATCGTTGATGCCGAGTCCCGGATAACGTTCCAGCATCCACTCGAGAAGTCCAATGTGCGCCGCCGATACAGAGAGCGTATTGGTAAAAACGATCGGATTCTCGAGAATCCCGGATTCCTGCACCCACATCAGCCCCGTCGCCTCGCCCGTCCCGTTCAGGACAAACGACCCGGCCGCAAGTTTCTGGTTCCACAGATCGCCTTCCGCCGGGATGATCGCCGTGACACCCGTGCGCACCGGCCCCTCGCCAACGCGCAATTTACCGTCACCGCGCTCCAGGGTCACATGCCCGACGCGAACCCCGGCAACGTCCGTGATCGCGTTGAACGGCCCCGGCTCGAATGAACCGATGCGCACACCAAAATCACGAAGGCGCCTGCGTGATGTCGTGGATGCCGGGCTGTTGTTCACGGGCTGCTCCAATTTTTGGGGATTGCTGAATGCAATTTTGTATCACACCCAACCGCGAAATCCCCCCCGGCCGATGGCCACGGGGCAGATTTTGCCCGCCTCACCCGGCACAATTTGCCCGGCTAAAAAATAAACATCAATAATATCAGTTCATTACAAACAAACCCGAAAACGCCCCTCATCCGTTCGATTTGCCGGACGATCCGCCTCAATGGAGTGACATGGAGTCGCTCGTCACAAGACAGGAGGTCTGATTATGGGTTTGCGTATTCGTACAAACGTTTCCTCGTTGAACGCCCAGCGTCGCTTGGAGTCATCGACGGAAGCACTCGGTAACTCAGCTGCGAAGCTGGCTTCCGGGGACAGGATCAATCGTGCCGCCGACGACGCCGCCGGTCTGGCCATCTCCGACAACTTGCGTGCCGATGTTCGTTCCCTGGCGCAGGCACGCCGCAACGCCAACGATGGTATCTCCCTCGTCCAGACCGCTGAAGGCGGCCTGATGGAGACCACCAACATGTTGGCCCGCCTCCGCGAACTGGCTGTCCAGTCGGCCAGCGACACGATCGGTGTTTCCGAACGTGAGTTCCTTGACCGTGAATTCCGCGCCCTGAAGATGGAAATTGACCGTATCGCCCTGTCCACCGACTTCAACGGCACCCGCCTGCTGGTCGGACAGAACGAGATCAACGACGACCTCAAGGGCGGAAATGCGTTCCCCCTCGAGATCCAGGTCAGCAAGGATTACTACAAGGTTTCCGACTCCCTCGGTGATCCGAACCCGGTCAACATCATCCGCATCGACCTGCAGAGGTTGAACGCCACCACCTACGGTGAAGGCGGTCTTGGCCTCGGCAAGCAGGAAGAGGGCGCGCGCATCAACACCAAGGAATCGGCACAGACCTCGATCTCGACCCTGGACGACGCGATCCTCCAGATCAACGACTACCGGTCGTACCTGGGCGCGATCCAGAACCGCCTGACGACGACTGTGTCCAACTTGGGTTCGCAGGTTGAGAACCTCGAGACCGCCCGCAGCCGCATCCGTGATACGGATTTCGCAAGCGAGTCGGCGCTCTACACCCAGAACAAGATCCTGCAGCAGGCAGGTACCTCGGTTCTGTCGCAGGCGAACCAGCAGCCGTCCATCGTCCTCGGCCTCTTGCAGAACATGGGTTGATTGTTTCAAGGGGCCCCTGTCGGGAATTTCATGGTATCGTCCGATCCGGTACCACGAGTTCCTTGACAGGGGCCCTTCCTTTTCTGGAGCCTGATCGGGAGCCGTTAGAGGAGCCTAAAATGTCCAGCAAGTTCACATCCGTCAGGGTGATTGGCGTTCCCTCCGACCTGGGGGCCAACATCCGCGGGGCCAACGTTGGCCCATCCGCCGTGCGCATCGCCGGCCTGCACGAGAAAATCAACGTTCTCGGATACAAGATCGAAGACGCAGGTGACATCACCGTGCCGATCCGCGAGACGCTCGCGGAAAAATACGCGCAGGAAAAATACCTGACCACGATCACCGATGTTTGCGACCTCCTGCGCATGGAAGTCGAGATGTCGCTCGATCGCGACCTCTTGCCAATCGTCATCGGAGGCGACCATTCGATCGCCATGGGAACGATCAGCGGCACCGCCGCGCACTACCGCAAAAAACAGCAAAATATCGGCCTGATCTGGGTCGACGCGCATGCCGACATGAATACGCCGGCAAGTTCCCCGACCGGAAACATCCACGGAATGCCACTGTCGGCTTCGCTCGGCCAGGGCATCCCGCAACTCGTCGAACTCGGCGGGTTCGCCGGAAAAGTCCGCGCGCAAAACGTGGCCCTCGTCGGGATCCGGACCTTGGATCACGAGGAAAAACGCATCTGCCGCGAAAGCGGGATCCGCTACTTCACGATGCGCGAGATCGACGAGCGCGGCATGGCCGCCGTGATGAAGGACGCGATCGCCGTCGCGACCAGTGGCACCGCCGGCATCCACGTCAGTTTTGACATCGACGCGATCGATCCGCTATATGCCCCGGGAGTCAGCACGCCGGTAACCGGCGGGCTCAGTTACCGCGAAGCGCACCTGGCCCTCGAGATGATCGCCGACACGGGCATGCTGACGTCGATGGAGTTTGTTGAACTGAATCCGATGCGCGACGTCGCGCACAAGACCGCCGAACTCCTGGTGGAACTGGTCCAATCGGCCCTGGGTAAATCCATTGTTTGAACTGTTGAAAACAGATGGCATGGCACGGCGCGGGCGCCTGCGCCTGCACCACGGCGTGGTGGAGACACCGATCTTCATGCCGGTGGGTACAGTTGGATCCGTGAAAACCCTGGTCCCGGAGGACTTGCATGCCGCCGGCGCGCAGATCATCCTGGGCAACACCTATCACCTGTTCCTGCGTCCCGGCATGGAAGTCATCAAACATTTTGGCGGGCTGCACAAGTTCATCGGCTGGGACAAACCGATGTTGTCGGACAGCGGCGGTTTTCAAATCTTCAGCCTCGGCGCACTCAACAAACTGACCGAGGCGGGCGCCGAATTCCAGAGCCACATTGACGGACAGAGATTCAAGCTGACGCCGGAGTCGGCCGTTGAAATCCAGGAAACGCTGGGTACGGACATCCACATGGTCCTGGACGAATGCACACCCTATCCCGCGACGCGCGACCAGGCGAAATCCTCGATGGAACGGTCGATGCGCTGGGCGCGCAGGTGCCGCGACGCGAAATCGCGCGCGGAACTGGCGCAATTCGGAATCATCCAGGGCGGGATGTACGAGGACTTGCGCAAGGCCAGCATCGAGGCACTGACGGAAATTGGATTCGAGGGATACGCGATCGGCGGGCTCAGTGTCGGCGAACCCAAAGAAGACATGCACCGCATCACCGAATGGTGCACGCCCCTGATGCCGGCGGACAAGCCCCGTTATCTGATGGGTGTCGGCACGCCACTGGACCTGGTCGAGGGCGTCGCGCGCGGCATCGACATGTTCGACTGCGTCATGCCAACGCGCAATGGCCGTAACGGAACCCTGTTCACGTCACTCGGCAAGGTGAACATCAAGAACCTGAAGCACCGCCTGGATAACGCGCCTCTCGACCCGGCGTGCAAATGTTACACGTGCGCGAACTTCACGCGCGGGTACCTGCGCCACCTGTTCCTGTCGGGAGAAATCACGGGACTGCGCCTGCTGACCCTGCACAATGTCTCTTACTACCTGGACCTCATGGCAGAGCTCCGAAACGCCATCGAGACCGGAAACTTCGCGCGGACCGCCGCGAAATACCGGGCTCTCTACTCCTGAAAACCGAATTATTGCGGGATGTTACCTGGCACTCTCGAGCCCGCTCAAGATTCGCCGGACACCATCCGTTAGTGGGGAGTCCATTTTTTCGGGAGCGTCCATGCGCAACGTCCACAAATCCTTCGAGCGTCTTTGGAACTCAAAAACGGCGATTCACGCGATCGTGACCGCATCCGTGGCCTTTACGGCGACGGCGTGCTCTGTCGCCGTGACTGACCAGAAAAAGGGGCTAACTGATGCCAGCCAAAATCTGGACGACTCCGATGCCCTGGTCATCACCACGAAACCAGACGCGGTCGCCCGCGTGCGGATTCCCGAGGAACTTCTCGTCGACGCGATGAGGCACGGAAAGAATATCGAGAATCAGAACAGCGAGAATCAAAATAGCCAGAATCAGGGAAGCGCCAGCGCGCAACCGGATGCCCCGGCGGATACGACTGGACTGGACAAAATTCCCGCTGCGCCCGGGATCGCCATCGTTTGCGCGCAGCCGCGCGACAAACGCGATGAAGGGCAAAAAGATCGTCGCGACGCGACGGTCGAAAGGGGTGACGGCATGCGCCGCATCCAGCACATGGAACAGCTGCTCCAAGGGATCACGCTGCGCGCCGCCGTCCGCGAGAAAACCGCGGAAGGCAGCGGCGAGCAAACCATCGCGGGCATCACGCAGGCGATTCAGTGCCGCGATTTCGCCATCGTGATGCAACACCTTCCGCCCGGCAAGAATTTGACTTTGCGGGTGGCTTTGTCCAACGACAGCATGGCCTTTACCGGCGTGTCCGGGGAATTCAAACATGAGGGAGTTGACTTCACCGCGGTCAAATTGCGGCTGGCGAAGCGTGAGGGTGTCGCCGGTGCTGACGCCGGATCGGAGGCCCGATCAATCATCGACGAGATTTTCGGCGATCAAAAGATCGCTGCCACGCGACCTGACGTGATGCCGGTTGGCCTGGTCCTGTTCAAGGACGCGGCGGCAAAGGAAGTCCACGACATCGTGGGCGACTTCGCGGCGCGGCTTGTTTGCGACACCAAAACCGCAACATGCCGGACGGAGTCGAAACAAATCGACGCGGAAAAGTCGGCCCGCCTTATCGAGTTGATGAAGTCCAACTCCATGCGGATACTGGCGACCGGCGCGCAGGCGCGTCTCATGGCGATTCATCAACTGCGCTGCACCGACGAACAGTGTACGGGGTTTCCATTGACGCTGCGTTGAGTCAACCAGACTTGCCCGTTTTTTTCCGGCTGCCGTGCCTTGCCAGCACGGCTTTTTTTTCGTCCTTGAGGGCAGGCCCGGCCGATTTCCGGAACGCGCTCACGCGTTCGCGGGCCGCCTTCCATGCGGTTTTGTGATCAACGAGGGGTGCCGGATAGTCCTTGCCGATCACGCATCCTGACTCCTTTTGCGTCGCCGCGGGCATCAAGTGAGGCTCTGCCAGGAACTCGTCCGGGATTCCCGCCAGTTCGGGAACGTACTTGCGGATGAAAACTCCTGACGGATCATGGTCCAGGACCTGTTTGGCCGGAGAATAGATGCGCAGAGCATTGATACCTGTGGTCCCGGATTGCATCTGAAACTGACTGAAATGAATGCCGGGCTCGAAGTCGATGAAATGGCGCGCCAGGAAAACGGCCGGACGCCTCCAGTGCAACCACAAATGCCATGCCGCGAACGACACCAGCATGGCGCGCATGCGGAAATTGATCCAGCCCCCGCGGTGAAGGGCGCGCATGGACGCGTCGACCATCGGAAATCCCGTCTCGCCCGCGCACCAGGCGGAAAAACGAGACTCGTCGAATTCGGCCTCGCGCAAGCCATCGAGGGACCTCATCATGTTGTGGAATTCAATCGCCGGCTCGCTCTCGAGTTTTTGCATGAAATGGCAGTGCCAGCGCAAACGGGCCTCAAACGCGCGGATCGACATGAACCATCGCCGGTCAACTGGCATGCCGAAAGCCTGCTGTTCGCGAAGTTCCGCGACACGGTCGCGCGCGGCATTGTGCACGGCGCGCATTGAGATGTTGCCCCACGCGAGGTAAGGACTCAGGCGGCTGCAGGAATCAAATGCCGTTACGGGACTGGACATCTCGCGCTGGTAATTGACCCCGCGATGATCCAAAAACGACGCCAGGACCTTTCGCGCGTTGGCCTCGCCGCCATGCCATGCCTCCGGTTTGGAGACTCCGGCAACGCCCAGCGCACCGGCATCGAGAATCCCGACATCCAGTCCGGCCAGATGTTGTCGCCACGAATCGTTGCGACCAGCCGGGGCGTCCCACGACGAAATCGTCGCAGGCGCGGGAAGAGGGGCATCCGCCATGCGCCGCGCCCAGATGCGCGACCAACCGTCGCGGGAACGCAGGCGTCGGACGACCCCGGTCTGGGGCAGTTCGTGCCAGGCGATGCCATGACTCCGGCACCATTCGCCGATGGCGAGGTCGCGACGGTAAGTCACGTCGTTGCCAGTTTCCTCGTGGCTCCAGATGGCATTGAACTGGCAGAGGCTTCGCAGCCGTTCGAGGACTGGCACGATTTCACCGTGCGCGATGACGAGGCGTCCCCCGCGTGCCGACAGGTTCGCCGACAGTTCCGCGAGGGACTCATTGATGAATTGCAAATGACAGAAATCAAATTCAGAACTGCGTACCACGGAGGGTTCGTAGACATACAAACCAAGCACGGGGCCGCGGCGCGCCGCCTCGGTCAATGGCGCATGATCGTGGATCCTCAGGTCACGCTTGAACCAGACCAGCTGACCCAGACCTGAATCCGCGGAACGCATCGGCGCGACCCTAATCAAGCCGCCAACGGAACGGGATCGAAAGGGCCAGCATGATGCCTGAGTAGGACCCGGCCGAAACAAGAACCGGAACCGCCGCCGCGCCGATTTGCAGCGGCGTGTCTTTTATGTCCCACATGACGCCGAACGGAGCGCGAATCCCGATGCCGAGGGTTTGACCGGAGGCGGTCGCGAGGACTCCGCCAAAACCGTAAAACACGTCCGGATCGGTGGCTGACGATTTCTTGCGCGGATAGATCTTGATGTAGTCCACGCCAACCTCGAAACCATCCCAGTACCATGCCGATCCTACGTCGACTTGAAGCTTCGCGTCGTTTTCCAGGTCGGTCAGCACGGTCAGGGAGCGGTATCCGAGATCTACA
>RGVZ01000194.1 GCA_010029825.1 bacterium
TGCATCCAACATTATCTGCGGTCATTCTGGGTTCACGTCCTCGTAGTCCAGCGCCCCTCCGTCATCCGCTTCGCCGTAGTCGTCATCGGTCGGCAATGCGCGCAAGCTGTATTCCTCAGCTTCTATTTGGGCCGCCTCGCGCTCCGCGTCGCCGTCCAAGAAAATTTCGCGCTGCATGTCGGAAACGAAGTCGCGCCGGCTGAGCTGCCGTTCCTTGCGCAGCTGCTGCTCCATTTCTTCGCGCTCGCGGTCGTAGGTGTCTTTGACGTACTGCCGCAGCCCCTTCTGCATCCCCACGTTCCAGTCGCCGATGCGGTGGTCCTTGAAGAACTTCTCGGTTTCGCGCTGCTCCTTCGTCATGACGTCAAACCCCTCCACAATGATTTCCTTCTCCTTGTCCTTTGTGCGACGCACGCGCTCCTTGATGGTGTCGGCGTTCATGTCTGTCGCCGCGCGCTCGTCGTCCACAATGTCGGCATACGCAAACAGCAGCTCCACGATGGTTTTGCCGACCACGGTTCTCTCTATTTGCAGAATTTGAACCTCCTCCATCACGCCTGTGGCGGCTTCTTCCGCGCGCAGCGTGGCCGCAACCAGCTCGTCCTCCTCCACTGGCACCGACTCTTCAATCATGATGCCATTGTAATCCACCATGCGCGTGCATTCCGCAAGCAGTTCCATTGCATAGTATTTGTACAGTAGGTGCACGATGCGATTGTCAAACGCCGAAACCGTGGTTGTTTTATTGGATGTTTGTGGGGTGTCGTTGGATTGCATTTGCACTCCCGCGAAAAACGGGGTGATGCTCATTAAGCGCATGAGATCCCGAACCCGGGGCTGCATGGCCTTGAGCAGCGGGGTCAGCTGCCGGTCGCCATAAAATTTGTTCAGCCCCGCGTATGTGCGGCTGATGATGTTTCGCACGTCGTCGCCGTGACGGCCACTGAGCCCCCAATGCGCCGGCACTTTCACACTGGCCGCGTCGCGCGCCACTTGGTTGCAGATCATGGCCGGGAACACATCGGCCAACGAGTGCATGCAGTTTTTCGTGAACTGGATGGCTCGGGCCAGCGTTGCGTCCTCGGATTCAATGACCGCGCCTCGTTTTTGCGGCGCAAAGTCCATGAGCGCGCCGAATGTGGCCGACAGTTTAGCGCGCTGTTTTGCAAAGTTCGGCACACCCGCTCTGTTGCTGTCCAAGAATGCACCGATGCGGGCCCAGCGGTCGTCGCACAAGTTGCTCAAATACGATTTGAAGTCGCGCATCTCCGGCGTTTCTTCAGACAGCGCCAAATCATACGTGTCCATCAATGCCAAAATGTGCGCCTGCAGCTCGGTCGGAATAATGCCAGCGCCATCATCCTTTGCGCGCAGCTCGGCAATCATGTCGCGCAACTGCTGGTCATTGGACCACTCGGGCTCGTTCAAACGGATGGGCACGACGTTTTTGGCGCCAACCACCTGCATCATTTGCGCAAACGCTTCGCGCGTGAAATTGACGCCGCTGCGTTTCAACTTCTCCATTTGCGCGGTGACTGAATCCGACGCATCAATGTCGGGTTTGTTCAGGCAGAACAGCTGGAGCTGCGGCGGGATGGGGCGCGGGTTGTTGTAATTGCAGAACGCAGCAAACGCCATGTAAATGGTGCGCTCGTCAAACTGAGGCGACAGTGGGGGGAACGCGGGTTTCGTAGGGTTGGGATCGTAAAGCGTGGGCGCCTGACCCAGCTGCATCACTCGGTCAATGACGGCTTGGGTTTTGGCCGCATCCGCATTGCACTCTTGGATGCCGGGGCGCTGGCGCACGAAGAACTGCAGCGTGGTGCTGCCGTCCGCGGGTTCCAAGCAGCACGCGTTTTGCAGGAACGGCACACCGCCTTCGGTCTGCGGCTTCAGCAGCAGCTGCGTTTTAAATTTGCTCACCACTTCTTGCACCAGTTGCTGTATGCCGAGCGAAAAGTACATGACCTTGGCGCGCAAGACCCCCAGCTGTTCGGTCTGCTCGGGCTTGCCGCGGCGCAAGTTCTCGTCCAGTTGTTCCATGAACTGCGCCGACACTTGGTTCGTCGTGGGATTGACGACGCCGCCCAGCGGCGGCAGAAACGTGGTCATGCGGCGAATGTCCAGCTCCACCGGCACGAGCTCCTCCGCGTGCTCCCGCAAGTATTCGCGCTTCCGCGCTAGCAGGTCACTGATTTCACCCAGCACAACCGCGTACTTGTTCAGGTACGTCTTGATTCGGTCGGCAATGGTTGATTCTTTCAGGTCCTTCACGGCGCTCCACGGCTCCACGGATTTGCTCTTCAGCTGGTGCGCAATGCAAGCCACGTAGCGAATGCCGCTCATGTCTTCCTCGCCAAGCAGCGGGTATCCCATGAATGACCGCACGCACCCCGGCTGCGTCTTGTTGGTTTTCAACGACGGAATGGCCGTTTGAATGGCCACCGTCAAAAACGCGAGCGTGGTGAACAGCAACGACGTGTGCATGAATTCCTTGAACGAGGGAGGGCGCTTTTTATCCGTTTCAAATTTTTTCTGGGCCATTTTATTGTACTGCTCCTCGCTCACCATGGTGGAATTCAGCGCGGCCATGGTTTTTTCCACAATGAATTCGCGCATCGGGTTCAGGTCCACGCTCAAGTAGTTGCCCATGGACGTGACCACGTTGGAAATCATGCCGGCACGCGGGTTGTCGTATTTTTTGGGCACCGTGGTTTTCACGGATGTGGCTGCTGCTGCGGCTCCTCCCACTCCTTCGTCGTCCCCCGACAACATGCCGCGAAAGTCGCTGCCCTCCTCCGTGGCAGACTCCAGCATCATGATCACGTAGCCGCTGTGCTTGTCCACAATGGCGTTGCCCTCGTCGCTCAACTCGCCCTGCTCTCGGCAAATGGTGCGCAGTGTGGACTGGTACAATGTGGAGGAAGCGGAGGAAGCAGAGGAAGCAGAAGTGGAGAACGCCGCCGCCAGCCGGCGCAAAAAACTGGGTAACAGTTTGACATCGGTTTTAACACAATACAGCCAGTGCGGGTCTTCGCTGAAGCGCTCGTTGGCCGCGCGCGTGTAGCGCTCTGCGAAATCCAGCACGTCGGCGTTGCGCTTGACCAAATCGGACTGCCCCAATATGATTGTTTTCAAGCGCTCGTACGGCGACTGCACAATGTCCTGCAGTTCATCGGCGCTCACTTGGTGCCGCAGCTGCGCGTCGTTGTATTTCGTCATGCGCGCGTATTTCATGTGCCGCAAGCGCGGCAGCACGGTGTCGTAGTAACTGAATTTGCCGCCAATGCGCTGCACGGTGCGCTCTCGGTTGTCGTCCACGCCGGCCTTGAATTCCGCGTTCATTTCGTTCAGCAGCCCCTCTTTCACCGCGTCGGCGGCCAAGTTGTAGTCCATGCACGTCTGTTCCACGGTGAAGCACTTTTCCTGCACGTTGCAAAAAAAAGCGGGGTCGTACATGCTGACCCCCGCGGGAATGTTGGTGTCGCGGATCCACTGTTTGTTTTTGCGCACGTAATAGAGGTACCGATTGGTGCCGTCGGCGTTGTCCATCTCAATCACCGCGTATTGCCCGTCTTGCACGGGCCGTTCCCCCAACAGCATGGCCTCCACCTCCACGCCCGCCTGCCGATCGTCGGGCACCTTCAATTCGCGCTTGACCTCCTCCTTCAAAAACAGGATGAACTCCTCGCGCGGCATGGCTTGCTGTTGCGACTCGTAGCGCTTAATAAATTCGTAATTGGTGCGGTCAAACTTGCGATCAAACGCGATATTTATGCCGTTGTCGTCCTCCAGCTCGTCCGAGTCGGACAAGTACTGCTTTGCAATCACAATGTTGGCGCACTTGTTGGCGCCCTCCTCCTCCGCCTTGCGCTGCTTGAACCGATTGGTCTGCTGGCTGAGCAGCGTGCCGAAATCAAACGACGTGAGCAGATCCAAATTCAGCTTGGCCACCGCGCACATGTAGAGCCGGGCATTGTCGGCCACGAGCATGCGGTGCAGCAACTCCGACGGGGTGAGTGCCCGCCGCAAACGGACTTCCGCATCGGCCGCGTCCGCGCGTTGAAACGCGGTGTCGCCGCCAATGTTGTACTGCTCCTTGGAAAAGCCGTACGTCTCAAACACGCCGCTTTCGTCCGCTTCGGCTTTGCCGCTGACCAGCAAGTTGTGCAGCAGGGACATGCCCAAATAAATGACGCCGTAGTTGTGGGTGCGCACTTTGTCGCACTGGGTCTTGAGCAGCGCGTAGTTGCGCTTGTGGTCGCGAATGCGCTCGCGCAGGAAGCCCACCATGTCGGTGTATTGGCGATGCGTCAAGTCGCGGTGGTACACCATGAAGGGCTCCAAGTAGTCCACGATTTCGGAGAGGGACAAGCTGCCCACGAGGTGCTTCTTGACGAGATCAAACAGCACGCGGGTGCGCGGCACCACGATGCGCAGGTACTCCGCGTACCGGTCGGCGTCCGTGATTTCGGCATTCAGCACGTACTCCTTGATGTCGCTCAAAAAGTCGCGCGAGTTGAAGGCAATGTGCTCGTCCAAGTCGTCAATGGTGCGCGTGCTGATGCGCGTGGTCTTGCGCAGCAGCTGCCAGTAATTCAAATTGTGCTGGTTCAGCTGCGACTTGTCCAGAATGTTGATGGTGTGCAGGTTGATGCGCGAATACGCCACTGTGGGCTCGGGCAGCATGATGAACGACTTCAGCGTGAGCGTGTCGGCTGGCGTCATGGGCACCACGTCGGCCGTCATTCGCTTCTCGGTCATTGCAGTGGACTGCAGGCGCGTCAGCCCCAAATTGTAGCGCTGCACAACGAAGCGGCGGGTTTTCAGCTCCTCGCCCGCAACCACCGACGATTCCAGTTGCCCCAAGTTGTCAATCACGGCGGTCATGTTGTCGCACACGGTTTCGCTCTTCAAGTAATCTTCCTCGTATTCGGGCGGTTCAAACGGCGTAAATTGGGTCGTGCTCAACTTGTTCATGTAAGCGGCATACCTGTCGCCGCCGTTTTTATAAGAAGTGTACAGCTGCGACTGGTCGGTCAGCATTTGCGACATGGTCATTTGCACCACGTCTTCTTTCGGGGACGACATGGACAACGATTCGTCGGTTTCTTCATTCACGTACGTCTTCTTGCGACATGCCGCCACCGGCAGAATCCAATGCAGGCGCTGGTTCAATTTGCGCAACGACTCAATGAGGGGGCGGTGGTCGGGACCGTGCGTCAGCGGCACGTGCGCATTTCCGCTGCGGTCAAACGTGGAAAACTGCTCGCGCAGCTGCTTAAACCGAGTGATCAGCGTGTGAATGCCGTTCAACACGGCATCGGTGCGCTGGGTGGCGGGCACATTGGAAAGGAGCGCATTCAGCATGTCGTTGGTTTGTGACTCTATGCTGTAGCGCTTGCGCTCGGCGGGCACGTCCACCATAAACGAAAACTCTTGAACGGCTTGCGAAGCCATGATTTCGTCGGCATCGTGCAGCATCTCCGCAATGGCGTTGCGCACCGCCGGAACCGCAACCGACATGGGTTGTACGGGCGGGGCTAGACCGTCGTCAAAGGGATCTGAAGCAGCAGCAGCAACCGGTGCTTCATCCGTCGTTGTTGCCGGTGCTGCGCTGGAGGGCGGCGGACGGATGTTAATGCGTTCAATCGGCATGTGTTCCGGCAACCCCTTGAACCCGAAATCAATGTAGATGACTTCGTTGTCGGGCGCGGTGGTGAGTTCAATCATGTCCTCGCCGTCTTCTAAATTGGAGATGCGCCCAGTGATGACGGTGGGGTGCTCGCCACCAAAGTAAATGTCCACCCACGTGTTTGGAAGTAAGCCGTTCTGTCGCGCATACCCCGGCTCCGGCGCATGGTCTAAAATGTTGATGTTGAAAATGGACTCGTCGGAAAAGGACCCCGTGTCCGCGTTGATGGTCAACGTGCGCGGCAGCATTGTCTCGGCATCAATGAGGCGAAGCTTGGTTTCGTCCAAATAATCAATCACATACACATGGTTGTTCAAATCCTGGTTTTTAGCCTCAAATTGTATGATGTCGCCCAGCTTTAAGTGCGCCGACATTCCAATTCAACCTATGATGTATGTATCTTAAGATAACTCTCTATTATATATTTTTAAAAATGTATCATTAAATTTACATTCCATGATGCAACCACCTTAAGCGAAGTTTTTTAGTAGCATCGCGTTGGGACCATGAAAAGAACAAATATCCCTACAAAAATCAAAAGCCACAGTTTGGTTGGGTCAAAATATTCAATGACATACACGTTATTCAAATCTTGGGTTTGCATCATGTCGCTTTATGCATTTTTAAATTATACTTTTAAATTATATCCACCACACAAATATGTCTGCAAAACCGAAAAAACGGATTGCGCCCACTTTGGTTGATATTAATGCAAATGCGCGGGATTTCGGCGGCGGAAGCCCCGCAAATCAATGAAGACGTGTTTGCAAAGAACCGTGCCATCGGAAAGAAAGTGGTTCCATTAAAGGAGTACTTTGAACAGACTGCGAAAGAATTCAAAGAAAAAGAGGCGGTGAAAAAAGAGGAAACCACGCGTAAAAAACGGGAGTATGCCAAGCTCACACCATGCCAGCGAAAAATGATCACGCTGCAGAGAAATGTGGATGGATACATCAAAGGATGTGACCGCGCCTTTTCAAATGAAGCGTTGATTGAATTGGCAACCAAGGCACGGGACAAAGTGGCACGATCGTTGTCGTCCAATAAAAAAGCCACGCCAAAAAAAGGAGGGCGCACAAAGAAGCGAAAATTGCGAAAATGAATATGGAATGAATTTAAAGACATGCGGGTTATGATTGATAAGCATAAAGCAAAAAACAAACATGGCAACGGAACAATCAAATAAATGGACCTACGACTTGAAGTGCGCCGCCCCCGACATTTTGCGTGCGTTCAGCCTGATGTTTCACGACCCCCAAAGCGACGAACTGCAGTCGCTCCTGAAAAAATCAAATCTGACTAACAAAAAATGGAAAAGCGGTTCGCACGTGTACTCCATTTTGAAATACATCAAATGCGACGAGCTGCAAACGGTCGGGTTGTTGCGGTCGGTGGTGTTGGATCAACATGGAAAAATCATGGCGTATTCGCCACCCAAGTGCATCGCCCCTTCAGCAGATGAGCTCAACGGCCGGTTTTCGGATGACAAGATCCGAGTGGAAGAGTTTGTGGAGGGCACCATGATCAACGTGTTTTACCATAAACCCAACGGACAAGACGAGGGCGCGGGTTGGGAACTGGCCACAAAGAGCTGCGTGGGAGCAAACATCGTGTTCCATTCAGTGCATAAGAAGTCAGAAGCAACGGAATCAAACCAAGCAACCCAAGCAACGGAATCAAACCAA
>RGVZ01000195.1 GCA_010029825.1 bacterium
CGCATATCGCAAACGGCGACATGGTGACGATGACCCTCGTGCAGGGCGTCATCAACTCATTTGTGATGTTCTTTGCGCGGATCTCCGCCTGGGTGATTTCCCAGAACGTCCGTGAGGAGATGCGCGGGATGGTGAACATGGGTCTTACGATCGCATTCGACTTGATGTTCTCAATCCTGGGATCGGTTGTTGTCGCGGCGTTTTCGCGGTATCGCGAGTTCCGCGCCGACGCGGGGGCCGCTTCGATTGCCGGTCGTGGCCCGATGATCGCGGCGCTCGAGGCCCTGCGGCGCCACGCGGCCCGGTACGAAGTGCCGGAGGCCCCGGAAGCCGTCGCGGCCCTGCGGATTTCCGGTCGCCCGTCGCGGCTGCTAAATATCTTCGCCAGCCATCCGCCTCTTGAAGAACGCATTCGCAGGTTGCAAGGGGTACCGTAGCGCCCCCGCCGGGGGATTGCAATTTCGCGGGCAAACATAGATCATGTTTGGCATGTTCGACGCGATACTTGCCATCATCCATCATGTATTTGTGTTTTCCCTCGCTGGTTGCCTGGTGGGACAATGGTTGCTGCTTATGGGCACGCCAAGTTTCTCCGTGCTCAAGCTTCTGGGACGAGTTGACGCTGTTTACGGAATTGCGGCGACGGGTTCCCTTGCGGTCGGAGTGGCCCGAATATTTTGGGGCGTAAAGCCTGCCAGTTTCTACACGAATAATCCTGTTTTCTGGACGAAAATGGCGGTCTGGGGTGTAGTTGCAATTCTTTCGATTTTCCCGACCATCCGCTTCATCCAGTGGGGACGTCGGAAGGAAATTCCAGGCGTTGCGGAATTTGTAGCCGTCAGGAAATATGTATTTTTTGAGATCCTTGTCTTTACCCTGATTCCTGTTTTCGCCGCCCTCATGGCTCGCGGATACGGGTATCGATGACCACTCCCCTTACTGCGAACCCGGGAAAGGCAAATCATGTTCATCGCCATGCGCAGGGCCCTGGCCGGTGCCTACGACGGGCTGCTTGAAATCGCGAAGAAGGACTCGGCTGAAAGGATCGTCGCGGCGATCGCGGCCGCCGGATTCCTGGGGCACCTCCTGCTGGTCGGGGTGATCCGGATTTTCCCGGGGATTCAGCAGACGCTATTTCAAGGCCTTGATCGAAGTTTCCTCCATGCGGTTTATACGCCTTTCAGCATTATTTTGTTCTACGAAGTCCTTCTTCTTGTGTTCTCGTTGGCGGAATCCCATACCGTCGAAGTGGCCAAACAGTACCAGGTTGTGTCGCTGATCGTTGTCCGGCGGGTTTTCAAAGACATCGGCAACTTTGAGAGCTTCGAACGCTGGTTTGCGGAAACCGAGGCGGTGAGGGCGGTTCTGGTGGACATGGGCGGCGCAGTTCTCATGTTCATCCTTGTCACCGTCTTCGTCTGGCTTCATCGAATCGTGCCGAAAGTGCCGATTCATCGGGATCTCAACGGGTTCATTGAATTCAAGAAGGCGAGTGCGACCGTTCTTCTGGTGGTCCTTTCGGTGCTGGCCATGGTGAACATGGGGGTTTGGTTGGGGCTTGTGCCAGGCACGGTACTTGGCTTTCCCGAGTTGTTGAAAAATGCCGACGTGTTCTTTTTTCCGTACTTTTTCGAATTCATGATTTTTACCGACGTATTCATCCTCATTCTGTCTTTGGCGTATTATGACCGGTATGAACACGTTTTCAGGAATGCGGGTTTCATCATCTCGACAATCCTGCTACGGCTGTCACTCTCTGCTGAAAAACCGTTCGACATTGGCGTGGGCCTGATTGCCATGGCGTACGGGACCGCCGTTCTGGCCGTATTTGGCTGGTATAGTTCTGTGGTCAATGCCAAAGGCCCGGCGAATCAGGTCACGGCGTGACTCGTGACCTTGAACCGCGCCGCAGGGGAGGTTTTTGTTTTGAAAGTCTGGTTTCATCCTGAGTCGCCTTACGCCCGCCGGATTCTTTGTTTTCTTGACTGGAACAAGATCGAGGCGGAACGAATTCCGGTTTCGCTGGAGCAGCGCGAGCATCGCGAGGCCGAATACTTGAAAGTGAACCCGTGGGGCAGGGTGCCCGCGATCCTTGATGGGGACTTCGCGTTGTCAGAATCGCTGGCCATCCTGAGGTATCTTGTCGAGAGCCGCAAACTCCATCAGTGGTATCCACAGGGACTTCGCGAGCGCGCCGTCGCCGACCAGTGGCTTGAATACGTCAGCCAACATCCCTGCCGGCCATTTCTGGACTTGGCGTGGGAACGTTCCATGGCCACGCGGTTCGGCGGGCGCACAAATCCTGGTGCTGTAGACATGGCCCTGAAACGATTGAAACGCGAATTGCCGTTTCTCGACGCACGGCTTGCCGCTTCGCCGTTTCTGGCTGGTTCAACTCCGACGCTGGCCGACGTTGCGCTCTACCCGTTTGTCACCCTCAGCAGCGAGGCCGGGGTGGATCTCAAGGCCCTCGCGCCCAATCTGCTGGCATGGTCTGATCGCGTCGCAGGTTGCGGGCAGGCGTAGTTCCAGATCAATCAACAGATCGGCAATAAACGGAAGATCCCGCCAATGGATCGGGCGGTTGCGACGTCCGCGGGCAGGTCCCCCCGGGGCAATTCCCGCTCTCGGGCTATACCTTCGCCAGATTCTGACGAAATCCCAGAGCATGAGAAGCAAATTTGGCAAATCAATCCCGCGTTTTCTTGCCGTTCCCGCCTTCGTGGTCGGCGTCGTGTGCGTCGCGTGCGCGGTCCACAAGGAACTTAATGCCAGGATCCAGTCGACGATTCCGGAATGGGCCCAAGACAACACGGCGACCCGGTCCGGGAACGCCCTCAAAGTGGTCTGCTCCGGGCAAGGGCCATCCATTGACCAGGCGAGGAAGTACGCGGTTCGCAGTTGCAAGTCTTCAGCGGTGGATTTCCTGCGCAGCGACCTTTCAGTCCGCGGAGTCACCGTTGAGTCGGAGACCGGCGTCGCGGTTCACCAGGAGATCCGCGAGAACGCGTGGTACACTGGTTTGGCATGCAAACCGTTGCAGGACGAGGTTCGCCCGGTGGAGGGCGGATTGTTCGAGGTCTGGCTGAAGTGCGAGTTTGACATGGCAAAGGTGCGGAAATCGGACATGCCGGCTGACGACGCTGGCGATGAGTCCCCGGTCGCCGGATCCTCGACGTTCAGCCAGTCTGGCCGCCAAGACCTCGTTCGACAACGTGAGCTCCGGTTTGACGACAATTCGTCGACGGGTGCGTCCCGAAGCGCGAGCGCGGTTCTCGACATTGTCAGCATCCCGCCATGCGAGTCATTGGTTGTCAGGGGCAGGAAACCGCGTCCCCTCAAGTGTTCGGGAGAGGGCGTCACCAGCGTGACCGTGGATCCCGGTGACGTGGAAATCATCGTGCGCGCCACGGGATTCCTCAGCAAATCCGTGAGAATTACGCCCGGCCCCCAGAGGCATGAAACGGTTCAGGTGATCCTTGATCCAGCAAACTAGAATTGCAGCATCCCGCGGTTTTTTGCGGCATGTCGCGCCCGGCGCCTTGGCGTTGCTGGCCACATCGTGCCTGTCCACCTCCGGTGGAACTTACCGCCAGGCTGAACTCACCGGGACGCGGTTCAAGGTCTCCTGGGTGACGCCGCTCAACGACGAATTCAAGACCCGCGAACAGTTTCAGCGCGTCTTGTCCTCGCCAAAGGAAACCTTGAAAGTGTATTGCGCGAGTGGCCGTCCACGGCGCGACTGGAGCCTTCCGGTGCGCGCGATTGTTCCGCGCCCGCCAGCCGGTATCCCGATTGACGAGGCATCGGCGATAAAAGGTCGGGTTTACCAGGCATTCAAGGCGGTTTTGGGACCCGGGATTTTTCTGGACGAGCCGGCGCCTGCATTGACCGGGCCCGTGACTGCCCAGGTCAGTGACGTGGTGGCCCTGCCAGCCCCAGACCGCGCGGCAGCCGAGAAGTCTTTCCGTGAGACCCGTTTGAGCCCATCGGTGACCACGTTGTTGTTGGCGTTTCAGGGTGAGAGTGGTCTCTTGCTCGGGGCGATCGACTCTCCTCACTACAATATTGAGCGCGGTGGATCCGAGGTCGAGGATAAATGGCGCCTCAAGGCCGCCCCCATCCCCGCATCAAGATCTGATGGACTCATGGGTGTCATATGGCCCGCGCGCCGTTTCAAGAGCAGCACCGGCGACTTCATCTGGCCGGTGCATCCGGCAGCAGTCCTTGAGGCCGCTTTGCTGCCGATGCAGTTCACCATGTTGATTCCGCCGGCCGTCCAGGCGCGCTATTTTGGCGCCGCCGTTCCCGGTTCCCCGTTTTTCTTGCGCGACGACGGGACCTTTGATCTCAGTCAGGCGGTCAAGGATCGCCAGAAGATCTGGAACGCCTATTTCAGCAAGGCGATTGTTGTCGACGAGGCGCAGACGCAGGATCCCGACGTGGTCCAGTTCAACCTGCGATTCGACATGAGCCTGTTTTGCGCGTACGCACGCCCTGTTGATGACCTTTTGACCAAATGAACGGGAAGTTCAGCGCGGAAACAGTACGGTCAATGGGCCTGACACGCCGATCTCAAAACCACTGCCGGAATTGTCGAGCAGCGAGTTGTCCTGGTCGCGACGCCAGATTTCCTTCGCGCTGACCAGGTTGAAATAAACCGGGCCGATGAATGCACCGATAAAAAAATCCTGTGGCGTTGTTTCCGCCGTGTAATCAAGTTTGACCGAGCCGCCGTAGTTTTCGTTGGTGGCCGACGCGGTTGTCGAAAGATAACGCCGCACGCCTCCGAACAAGCCCCAGGTATTCAGTCGTTGCACCGGAAAATAGATCCCGGTCTCGACGTATGGCCCCGTGTATTCGAGCTTGAACGGGTACGATCCGGATGAACTGTAATAAACGGCCGTCTCCGGTGTCGCATCCGTCGACGTGTCTGCAACGCCCGCGGTAACCCCCGCGCCGAATCGTTCAAGGATTTCAAGGCGCGCGGTCGCGCCAAACCGCATGCTCTGGGTACCCTCGTTCTTGAATGTGGTCGCGCCAGTGTCGCTGCTGTTGATGCGAGTCGAGAATGTATGGGTGTCAGCGGATCGCAAGGCCAACGCGCCGTCCAACCCGAGCGCCACTTCTACTTTTCCCGACCACGGATGGATCCTGATGTCGCGACAGATACTGTCGTCACGAAGTCCGGCGCCGCATTCCGTACCGATGTCTGTCGTCACGACACCTGCCATGGCCCAATTGGGCATGAATGCTGCCAAGATGACCAGCGCCGCTGTTGCATGGATCCTGTTCATCACGTCTCTTGTCCCTTGCGCGTCAGTTTCCGTCTGGCTTCAGAAATTGCCTCCTGACGGCTTTCGCCAAGTCCATTTCCAAGATACGTCCTGGTGAGTCCAGCAACAGGATCACCAGAGCCCACGATGAATGTGGCCCCGCAAATCACTTCGCTCACCATGTAACCGGTCCGGGCCATCGGTGGATAATCCTTGCGCTGGCAAGACAGTCTGGCCTGGTTTGCCGCGCCCTCGCCGTTGGTGATCGCAAAGCCTTCCTCGGCCAGCAATCTTGAAACCACACCGGCGACGGCCGCCGCCTCGTCATCCACTGGGCGCAGGACAAACGCGAACCGGCCAAAGACTGACGCCGCGGCCGCCTCGAGCCTTGAAAACGCGGAATCGTCAATCGTCGCGCAAGATCCCAGAGTGCGGCACACCGCGATCATGTCCCGTGCCTGAACGAAATCCCCACGGATCATGGCGCGGGCCCTGGTCGCCGCTCCGATGAGTTCACTTGCTGGCGCGGACCGTGACGCGAGGACTTCACCCAATACGGTGGCATCACGGATCAGCGGTCGGGCGCGCAATTGTATATTCCGGAAAAAAACGGCTTTCTCAAGGCGGGTGACCGCCTGCCACCGGAATCCATCGCGGCAACGCCGGGCCACGTCCATGCCGGTCAGCATGGCATCCACCGCGGACTGCGTGAGGGTCGAAAACTCAACCTCGCGGTTTGACTCGCGGGTCACACCGGACGAGGAGACCCGCGTCTGGATCTGGCGCACGAGATCCGCGGAAGAGATGTTCACCGCGTCCTCGGAAGTCGCGCCTTCACCAAAACCGAAAAACGCGCCGCTTTCCTGCCCGGCGCGCGCTTGTTCCAGAAATTGGAGGCAGTCCGGGGCAGAGGCCTGGGGCGCGCCCTGACTGGTTGTCGACACTGGCTCGCTGACGGCCGCCACACTGGCGGAAAGAGGCACGGGGGCCTTGGCAGAACAGGCTGCCGCGACCCCCGCCGCCGAAATGACCGCCATAAGCCAGCGTGATGGTTTCACTGCTGGGACTCGCCTTCGGCGGGAGTCGCGCCTTCTTTCGCGATCTGGTCCAGAAACGTTTTCTGGCCTTCCAGCAACTTCTTGCGGATCTCTGGATTCGTCGCGTTGGTCTCTGTTGCCTTGCGGATTTGTTGATCGAGAAGGTTTTTCGGGATGGCCACCTTGGTCGCGCAACGCACTTTCAGCACACGATTCCGGCTGGCGTCGCTCTCCTCGACCTTCTCCCAGTAGCGCTCCGTGGTCTTCGCGCCGCTGAGCTTCAAGTTGCTGAGGTACGCGATATTGCTCTCGATGGCGACGTCACCGGACGCGGAGCTTTCCGTCACCTGGCCCGCCGCCGTGATGCCGTCCTTGATCTGACGCACAAACTCCGCGCGGCCCATGTCGCTCGCGGCCTTCAGACAGGCCTCAGGGCGGGAGTTTCCTTCCATGGTCAACGTCTGGACATAAACAACATTGCCCTTCTCTTCCATGATGGGTTCCATTCCGTTGGCCCACTTGGGAGTTTCCTTCAGTCCACCGACGCGCTCGATGACCTTTGACTCCTCAAATGCCTTCTCGCCGCCATTTGCCGCGACAGGCTCGCCAACACCTTTAGATCCCTTGTCGCTGGTGCACGCCGACGCCATCACGAGGGGCAAGGCAGCCAAAACGATGGAACGGAAACGGATCCTGTGGAGACTCATCTGGGTTCCCTTTCAACGCAGTGATGTATGGGGTCAAAACGCTTTGGTTGCCCCATTCTACCACACTTTAACTGCTCTACTTGACTGCGCCTCACGCGGCCAATGCCAGATGCTGAAGGGGCCATCCCCCTTGCGCGCCGCCTGCGCCGTCCGCAATTCCCCGCCGCCGGCGGTGTTTTCCGTGTAATTTCAGTTCGATAAGGGCATTATGCGCGCAGACGTAAAGATCGAGGCGGC
>RGVZ01000196.1 GCA_010029825.1 bacterium
ACATCGCCTTCGGTCCCGACCCTTGGCAATACAGCGACGCCGACAATTTCATTCACCCTCAGCGAACCCGCCACCGTCGCCCTGTACAGCGCTTCAGGCTGTTCTTCAGGATCGCTCGGGACGCAAGTCTTCTCCTCGTCGGGCAACGTTTCGATGGCGACTTCCGCGCTGACGCCGAGCGACATACCGACGACGATATACGCCAGAGCAACTGACACGGCGCTGAATACCGGGGCGTGCGTAACCGTCGGGTCGTACACATACGATAATGTGGCACCCACAGTTTCATCGGTCACGTCATCAACGGCCAACGGTTCCTACAAGGCCGGCGATACCATTTCGATCCAGGTCAATTTCAGTGAGGTTGTGACGGTTGATGGTACGCCGACCCTCGCCCTCAATACTGGCGCGACAGTGAATTACGCGAGCGGCACCGGAACCACCGCATTGACGTTCACGTACACCATCGGGGCTTCCCAGAATACTGCCGACCTCGATTATGTCAGCGTGACGGCCCTTTCAGCCGGGACGTCGATCAAGGACGGGGCCGGCAACAACGCGACCCTGACCCTCGCGTCTCCTGGCGCGACATCGTCGTCGATACGACCGCGCCGACCGGCAGCAGTCCGACTGTCACCAGTCCGACCACATCATCACTTACAGTCCAATGGGCCTCCGGGACGGACAATATTACCGCGTCCGCGAATTTGCGTTACCAGCTCCAGTATTCTACCGCGAACAACACGGCCGACGCCTCACAGACCGTCGCCATGCCATGGATCATCAACGCGACGCAGTCCGTGGTTACAGGGCTCTCGCCCGGCACGACTTACTACTTCTGGTTGAAAGTTCGCGACAGCGCCTTGAATGTCTGGGTTAGCGCGACGCCCAGTACCATCAGCGGCACCACAGCCAGCGCCCTCCCGGCGACACCGACGGGATTCACCGCCACGGCCGGTGCCCTCTCCGTCGCGCTCTCGTGGAATACCGTCTCCGGCGCGACCTCTTACACGGTCACCCGTGACACGGCCCCCGCGGGTACATACGCCACCACCGTGTGCAGCGGCAGCAGCGCCACGACGTGCTCCAGCACAGGCCTCTCCGCCGGAACGACTTACTACTACCGCGTGGTCGCCGTGAACGCCAACGGCAGCAGCGCGACGCCGGCCTCGGCCAGCGCGACCCCGTTCTCCGCGCTCACGGCCGTAGACCCGGTGACTGTCACCCCGGGCAACAACTCGATCACCCTCGCGTGGACCGCCTCCACCGGCGGTGACACCGCCGTCTCGACGACCTACGAAGTCTGGCGCAGCGCCAGCAACACCGACCCGAATACCTCAACGACCGGCTGGATGAAAGTGGCCCAGTTTGTCGCGAACACGTCCTGGACCGACAACTCGACAAATAACCCAGGTAACTTTCCCCAGGACGGCACCGACTACTACTACTCCGTGCGCGCCTCCCGCACGGCGACCAGTTCATTCGCGACGCCCGTATACGCCCGCCCCGGCGCGCCGTCTGTTCCGACCGGATTGTCGGCAACGGCTTCCTTTGGCGCGAATACGCTGAGCTGGACGGCGTCCTCCGGCATGGGATCGATCACGTACTCGATCTACCGCAGCACTTCCGTCAGCGGTCCGTTCACATCCGCCCTCGCGACCGGCGTGACCTCGGCGACCTACGCGGATACGTCCAGCATTGCTTCCAGCACCGCTTACTACTATCAAGTCGCCGCCACCAACTCCGTTGGATCCAGCGCCAATTCCGCGACTTATACCATCACATCGGCCGCCGCCCCCGTGATCACTCCCATCGCGATCGCGACCATCGCCAGTGGCACTTACGCCGGCGGCAGCCCTGTCATCGGCTACACCAACCTGAACTCTGCGACTCCGACCCAGGCGTTCTCGACCCAATCAATCTGGGGTGCAACGTGGACCGGGGGATCGTACCCCGCGATGGGGGATTTCAATGGCGATGGTGTCAGCGACATCGTGACAGGCACGTTGACAACCGCCAGCCGTCCGATCGTGCGCATCCGCGATGGATCGGCCCCGACGGCCAACAATCTCATGTACTCGATCTACCCCGTCTCGAACACGGGCTATACTGGTCAGGCGGTCGTCGCCTCGTGTGACGTCAACAACGATGGACTCGATGACTTGATTGTTGGCCGCTTGAACGGCCTCGTCCATGTTTATTACAGTCCCTTCACCGTGGACGCCTCGAACAACGCGACGCCAAATTTCACGATCACCACAACCGGATCCACCGGGTTCACGCGCGTTGCTTGCGCCGATTTCAACGCAGACGGTAACGGCGACGTGGTCGTGACCAACAACACCAACGGGGTCGTCGAAGTCTGGTCGGGCAAGACCCAGACACAGCTGAGAACCATCACGGAATCGCGTGTCGCGAACAATTCAAATACCAACGGCCTCTTCGTCGGGGCCGGTGACTACAACGGTGACGGATACGGCGACGTCTGGGTCTCGCCGGCGGGAGGCACCAACGCCGTTGTCTATTACTACCTCAGTAACGGCACGACCCTCACGTCGGACACTAGCTGGCAGGTGTACACATCCGGACAGTACGCCGCCGCCGTCAACGTCGGTACCGCGGACGTGAACGCGGACGGATACACGGACGCCATTGCCTGCGCGCATGCCTCGCAGAATTACTTGACGGCCTTTAGATCAATCTTGAGCACAGTGCCGTTCAGTATCACCACTTACACTTCATGGACATCCGGCATATACTGCGCCGGTGGATACCAGTCGTCGTTCTCGCGCGCGGTCCTGAAACCGACCATCCTGACCATCAATGGCGTCAACAACAGCGGCACTGTCTACGTCAATTCCGCCGCCCCGGCGGTGACCGGTACGGGCATCGCCAACAATGTCATCAAACTCTATGTCGATGGCACGTTCAACAGTGGCGGCTTGAAGCCAACCAGTGCCTGGACTCACACCCTGACCGGCACCATGTCCCAAGGCGCACATACGATCACGGCCCGCGCCGCGTTTGGCAACATGTTTGGCGCGGTCAGTGCCGGCGCCAGCATCGTCGTCGACACGACGGCGCCCACAGCGCCCGTGGTGGTCGGCGGCAAGAGTTTCTTCAACGCTTCGTACGGCGTGACCCTGCAGACTTCGCCGTCGCCCGATACTTACTTCAGTCACTTCCGTTACACGACCGATGGCACGACCCCGACGTGTGCTGCAGGAACGCGACTTGACTCAGGAACCGGGTACTCGATCACCATCCCGGCGGCGACCACCACATTGCGCGCCGTCGCTTGCGACCTGGCCGGCAATTCCACCATGACGACGGCGACTTACACTTACGACGTGACGGTTCCCACCGCGCCGGCGATCACCAGCACCGCCAATTCTGGATACATCAAAGCCTCGATCTCGGCATCCATCAACCAGGCCAACGAGACTCTCGACGCCAACTTCAAGGACTTGCGTTATACTCTGGACGGCACGACGCCGACTTGCTCCAGCACCAATTTCATCGGCACCCAGACCGGATCCGTGACCATCCCGGCCGCCAACACAACCCTGAAAGTCATCGCCTGCGACCTGGCCGGCAACGCCTCAACTGTATCGACGCAAGTGTTTTCGTTCGACAATACGGCACCAAACGCGCCGACCCTGTCCAGCGCGTCCCTCAATTCCACGACGCTGCCGATCAACGTCACGGCCACCAACAGCAATCTCGTCGACACGACGTTCTACCAGTTGCGCTACGTCGCCCAGACCGGTTCCGCGCCATCCGCGCCGACATGCTCCACCGGCACGTCCCTGACATCAGGCGGCACCATCGCGATCAACAATTCCAACGCCACGACGTATCTCTCGGTGATTTCTTGTGACTACGCCGGCAACGCTTCCACTGCCGTCACCGGGACCTACATCCATGACAATACCGCCCCCGGCGCGCCTGTCCTCTCGACCGGCACTTCGACCTTCAGCACAGCCTTCTCCGTCACCGTCACCCAGAATCCGACCCCATCGGAACCGAACTTCAAGGAATTCCGTTACGCCGTCGCCACCAGCCTGACACCGCCTTCGGCCCCGACCTGCTCGACTGGCACCGTCGGATCCTCCATCAGCATCCCCACCACCGCCCCCGGTACCTCCATCGCCGTCATCGCCTGCGACACCCTCGGCAACACCTCATCCGCCACCACGGCGACGTATACATACAGCAACGCGGTGAACGTGACGGTAGACGGTACCGCCAACTCCGTATTCAACGGTATCGCCATCACCGGTTGCGCGACAGGTCCGAAGTGTACGACCACCAACAAAGGCACGATGCCCACCAATGCAAAGATCAACACTTTGACCCTCCAGGGCAGTGCGTACCTGATCATTCCAAAGGGCGCGAATTTGACGGTTGCGAGTATCGTGATTGGCACGGGATCTACACTCGAAGTCAACGATGCCCTCACTGTCAGCGGTAACGTCAACAACTCGGGTACTATCACTGGTGCCTCATTCAGCGGTACGTGGAACGGATCCGCCTGGTCGCCCGCGCCTGGTCCCGGAAATGGCCAACTGATCCTTGCGGTGAATGGTACCCTGACCAACAGCGGTACGATCGCCAACGGTGGTGGTGGCGGCGCAAAGAGTTCAACTTATGGTTGTGGCGGCGGCTACGGGACAGTCGGCGGGCCGAGAACGGGTTGTTCTCCGGGCATAACTTATGGTGCCAGTGATTTTTGGCAAAATTTGTATCTTGGAAGTGGCGGTGGTTCCGCCACCTCGAGTTGGCCCGGTGGCAACGGTGGTGGCGCCATCAAGATCATGGCTAATAACTTTACCAACAGCGGTACCGTATCTTCGCTTGGCAATTCTACTACCAACGGTGGTGGCGGTAGCGGTGGAACAATTTACATCACTGGTTATACGGCAGGATCCTTGGTTTTCAATAACTCAGGTCCAATTACAGCAACAGGCGGCACGGGTGGCACGAATGGCGGTTCCGGACGTATCCGTATCGAGCCGTCTTCGATCACGGCTTCTTCCGGCACGATCGACCCGGCAGTCGACAGTGCTTTCTTCACGTCAGCACCCGCGTCAATCACGACGGTGACTCTTGCTAACACCAGCCAGCAGAGTTCTTATGTCTCCGGTGGCGTGACATACAATTTCGGAGTCTTGGCAGCCGCGCCAGATTCACAGTTTGATGTCAATTCGGTCTTTTCCTCGAAAACGGTCGGTACGCTATCCGTGACCGGCGGGACATACTCGATAACTGGCAATTGGAATGTGGGTAGTTTGTCGGTGTCTGGCAGTATATTGACCTGGACCGGGAACCCGACATTTGCCTCTGGCGTTTCGATGAGTAGCGGTGCATTGACCGTCAACGGCAACTTGACCTCCAACAGCGGGATCAACCTCACTGGCACCTCGACCCTGACCGTCAACGGCAACTTGAACGTGACCGCCGGCGCAACCAATAAAATCCAAGGCACTGCACTCACGGTGACTGGTCGACTGAGTTTGCCGGCTGCGACGACGGTCGGGGTGGCGGGTTCGTTGACGACGGTCACCGCAGGTGGTGCCGTCATCAATGGCAATCTGACGATAAACACGGCCTCCATTTGGACAGGCCAAGCCTTCGCGGGTACGTGGAACGGATCCGCATGGTCGCCCGCGCCTGGTCCCGGAAATGGCCAACTGATCCTTGCGGTGAATGGTACCCTGACCAACAGCGGTACGATCCGTATGGACGGAGCTGGTTACCCGGGGCGGGCCGAATCAATGGTGCAAGGTGGATCCCCGAACGGACCGGGTTCTGCGTTGACGACACCCAACGGAGGTGGTGGTGGGGGGACGACAAATACTTCAAATGCATACGGTGGCGGTGCGGGTTACGCTTCTGCCGGTGCGACAGGTACTGCCACTGGATCCGGCGGGACCGCATACGGGAATACAAGCGCGTCCGTAACGGACTCGGTTTGGACCAATCTCTACCTTGGCAGCGCTGGCGGCGCGGGCAACGCGACAACGAAAAACGGCGGCACTGGCGGTGGAGCGATATGGATCCGTGCCACGGCAGTAACCAATGCCACTGGCGCCACGATCAGTGCGACGGGCAACAGCGGGAACGGAACTTACGGTGGCGCCGGCAGTGGCGGGCAAGGCTGCATCCGCCGGTCGAATCGGTTACGAACAGGCGTCATTGGCTGGCACCGTGTCGATTGGCTCTGGCGCGACCATCGGCACATCTACCGCAAACCCGGGCGTTGTGACTCTCGGATTTGTCTCGATTTCGGCGACGGCGGGCTCTAGTCAAGCACCTACGGTCACCGTCCAGTCACCGCAAGGAGCGGCTACCGGTACGGTGACTCTGTATAGCAACGCGACGTGTACAACCGCGCTGACGACTTCACCGGCCGCACCCGCGGCCATGACCTCGACCGCGAACGTCGCGTTGACCACGACCGTGGGCGCGAATACGACGACAGCGATCTATGGGCAGTTTACCCTGAGCTCAAAAAAGTCTGCGTGCGTGTTCCTCGCCAACTACACGCATGACAACGTTGCCCCGACAGTCACGTACGTTTCGTCAAGTCCCGGTTCATCAGGCGATACGATTTACACGTTGACGTTGTACTCCAACAACACATGCACGACTGTGTTTGGTTCGGCAACCGGCGTCGCGGCGAACACCAACATGGCGATCACCGGACAGGTTACTGCGAATGCCACGACATCCATTTACGGCAAGGCTACGGACTTGGCAGGTAATACGTCGTCGAGCTGCGGCTATGTGACGACCTATACCCATCCAAGTGCGGCGGCCCCGACAATTGCGAGTGTGACGTTGTATACCCTTCCGCTGCTCAGTTTCCCGGCAACGATCGATCCCAGCAGCACGACATATTTACTGAATTTCAAAGTGTCGACCTCGGTGCCTGTGAACGTGACGGGTTCGCCAACTCTTGCTTTCACCATCGGGGGCAGCAGCCGCACCGCGACATACGCGAGTGGATCTGGCTCATCCAACCTGATTTTTACCTATTCGCCGTCAGCGTCATCTGATAGCGGCGCACTGGTCTCTGGCACGAGTCTGACCCTTGGCGCGGCCACGATCCGGAGCAGCAGCGGTAACGTTGCAATGACCAATTTAAATTACACTCAATTCACACCCGGACTTACCTTTGTGGGACAAGTCGCCCTGCCGACGGTGGTGACGGGCGCGCCATACGCGAATGCGTTGTGTGCCGACAGCC
>RGVZ01000197.1 GCA_010029825.1 bacterium
CATCAAACGACCCGGCACCAGCCACATTGGACGTTTTCGACACTTTGAGGTCGCCCTGGTTGCCACATGCGCCAAATGCCAACATGGCAGCGGCGACAAGTCCTGCTTTGATCATCTTCATCAGCCATTCTCCTCACACAGGTTTCTAGGGATCAATACGGCCTTTACCCGTATGCAAGGATCGGGGAAATTACAACGAAAACGTTCTTATGAATCAGTTTGAACGAGATTTTGCGCGGAAAATAGGCATCAAAAAGGCCGCAACGCGTCGCATACAGTTCATCAGAATTTTCGCGGCAATCTCCTTGCCGAACCAGACGGAAAGGCCGTGACATTGGGGTCCCAGTCTGGACAGCCTTGGTTTCCCCACGATTGGGTTCACTCGGCAAAATGCACCATCCGATGCTTTTGATGACCGGATTATTCTTTTAAAACAGATACTTGTGGAATCGCTTCGCCACCAGACGCGTGGGATCTCCGGTTCCCCTAATGCCTGCTTCACACTTTCCGATACGACGAGAGAGGTTCACCAACGTGAGAAGTCAACTAAACACAAATACGCGAACTGTTGCGACATTGGTTGGTGTGTGGAGCTGCGTTTTGTCTTCCTGCGAAAGGAACGTTTCAACCGTCTCCAAAGATGTTTCAACGATTCAAAACCAACCACTCCCCTCCTCAGTGGTTGAAACTAGCGCGTCAAATACTTCCAGCGGCGCATCATCAAACAACACGGCTGCGCTGGTCTATCCGTCCGGAGCACTTGTTGCCGTAGCCGGGGAAAGTATCTCCATTGCACCGGCTGACGACAAAGTGACAACATTTGACGAGGTAACGATCAGTCCCGCGTTGCCAACTGGACTGTCTATCGGCAACTCCGGCGTGGTCTCGGGATCGCCTTTAAAATCATTCGCGGGCGCGACTTATTCCGTGACCGCCTCGAAGGATGGTCGCACCCATACCGCGACTTTTTCCTTGACTGGACTGAAGCCTTTGCGGCTGACGCCCCAAGTCAAACCACTTGGCGAAACGTCCGTGCAGCTCAGTTGGGTTGCGCCGCAAAGTCCCGTGGTCAGATACCGCGTAGAGCTTCTCAGTGAAAGCAGTATCGCAAAGTCAATGGAAGTCGCGCCCGGCGAAACCAGTGCCGTGGTCAGCGAGGTCCCGGCAGGCTCTAAACTAGCTGCCAGAGTCACAGCCCTCATGGGTGTCGACAATCAAGACCCCGATCTCACGGCCTCTACCGGCGCCGCATGGACACCATATGGCGCGATCAATGCCAACGATGTCAACACCCCGACCTGGAACTTATGGAAACCATGGGGAATAGACGCTGCCGTATTTTCAGACCGGTTTTCGATCATCTGGTCATTTTTCTATAATCCCGACTTCTCAGTGGTATTCAACAGGGTACCATCGAAAGTTGACAAACCAACCTACGTCTTCAACAGCCGGTTGATCGCGGCATACAACACGGAGTGGTACGGCTACGACGACATCACGAGTCTGTGGACCAACGGGGTCGACAAATTCCTGGTCGGAACGGCCCGCGGTAAACTGTGGCTTTGGGATTACCTCCCGACATCACCGGACCGGGTCCTGGCCAGCCGAAGAATCGGCCAAGGCACCACCGGAGCTGCTTCATTCAATTCAACGGGATGGTCGTACATCGGGGCGTGCTACGACACCGTAGCCGAGCGCTTCTACGTCGCGGACTGGGCGCGCAACCGGGTTTTAGTCTTCGAGGGGTGGCCGGTTTCAATTGACCAGGCCGCGAATTTCGTTTTGGGCCAACCCGACTTTACATCCTACACAGCCAATCACGGCGCGGTCGCGAGAGTTTCTCCCTTGACCGGATACGACCTGGCATCGACATCGTTGTCGGCGCCGTATGCAGTAAGCTGCGAGGGAGGCATGCTCGCGGTTTCAGATTCCGGCAACCACAGGGTAAAAGTTTGGGTCAAACCCATAACTTCGAACAACCAGGCGCCCGACGTCATTTACGGCCAAGCCTCGGCGACTGACGGCAGCGCGGCAGACAGTAACACAATCGCCACAATGGGGCTCTCGACCCCGCGCGGGGTGCTCCTCGTGCCCCGCGCCGCCGGCGGATATGCCTTGATCGTTGCGGATTTCGATCACAGAAGGATCGTCGAATGGGAGTCGGTCACAAGCAGTAATTCAGGAACCGTGGAATTCGGGGGCAATTTTACGCGCGTTTATGGCCAGCCGGACAGGTCGTCCACCACGGCAAACACCAACGGTCGCTCGATGGCGTCAATCGCGTGTCCAGCACAACTCAGTCACGAGCGCGACCTTTCAGGTAATGTCAAATTCGATACATTCTGGGCCACGGATGGATGTTATTGGACGACACATAACTCGCGAACCTTGAAATACTCACGAGGCAACACCACTGCCACGGACCTGTTCGGGCAACCGGATGGTTCGGTGAACAGTGCAGTAAACTATGACATCGGAAAGAACCGGTCCTCCTATTGGTGGGGCAACTATTACGGCCGTTTCAGTTGCATGGCTAACGATGGTTTTTTCACGATGGCGGGAGTTACGTGGCGAACCCCACCCGCGAATGGAAATACCGACAGCGATATTGCCGCGTCTTATTGCTACGTCACATCCAGCGGGACAAGGACTTGGATTTCGCGCGGACAGTCCATTTGGGCCCTGGACGGATTGGACCCGCGGAACCTGCCCGTAACTTTGCCTTCACCCGCAGTCAATCTGGGCCGTAAAGAAGTCGATGGAACGACGGACTATACAGGCGTTGCGGACACCACAGAGTTCAAACTCGGTGACTCGTCATATCTGACACTTTCCGGTTCCAAACTGGTCGCGCTTGACGGCAACCGCATCGTTGTCTGGGATACTGCGGGCATCACGTCCCATGCGGCCATCCAGCAGGTTGTCGGTCAGCCGGACAAAACCACAAACACAGCGAATCAGGGAGGGATTTCCGCGTCGACCCTCAGTGCCCCGGGTGCCATGCTGATTTCCGGCGGGAAGTTGATTGTGACCGACACCGGAAATAATCGTGTTTTGATTTGGAACACCCTGCCATGGGCTGGCGCGAGTCCATCGGACGGGGTTCCCGCGGACGTAGTCCTTGGCCAGTCCAATTCGACGAGCAGCGCGGCGGGGGCAACCCGCTCCCGGATGAATTCGCCGCGCAGTGCAGTGGTATTAAACGGCAAGTTTCTGGTCGCCGATTTTTACAACTACAGGATCCTCGTTTGGAATTCTGTGCCAACTGTTACCGGGACCCCGGCCGATCGCGCCGTTGACATGCGGTCATTGAATTTTTCGATGCCTGGTTGGTACAACAGTGATGCCCTGCGTCCGGCGTGGATCGGCGTCGCGTCGAACCGGGTGTATATCGAGCAATTTGGAAGAGTCCTCGTCGTCCCAGATATTTTCTAAAGGAAAAATACCACCACGGTGGCGGTATAAATTTAAGCAACGACATTGGACCGTTATGGGGGCGGGGGGCAATTCTGGTCGCGCCGCTGCTCGAGGTCACTCACGACGCGTTTCCGGAAATGGCGCCAGGGCTCATCGCCATTGCTGGCACCCTCCGGCGGGACACCCATTAGCCTCCGGTATTCTTGCAAGTCCACTGCCTCGAAATTGATCCGCGCCGTCTGGAACAGCCGCGGGAATCCCTGTCCCGGGGCATGGATATGATGCAGTCCGCCGCTGTATGCGAAAAGGATCATCCCGTCCCAGGTCATACCCGCCAGGATGTCCGCGATCCCGCCACGCACCGTCATCGGCTGGCCGTTCTTGTCGAGGCCATCGGGCCGCTTCATGCGTCCCTCCGGGGCGATCATGATGACCGAATCCGGGCTGCAGGTTTTCAAGAATTCAGTCCAGGTTCCGTCGCGGTTGCGCGTGATCGACACAACACTCGGCGCCAGGAACCGGAAAAACTTCCCGAGCAGGGGCCGGTTGACGGTGATGTCCGCCGCCGGAAACGTCGCGCCCTTGGCCAGGGCCCACACGAAACGCCAGGGCAAGGCCCCGGCGTACAAGGGTTCAAACAGGCTGGTATGGTTGAGGACCACGACAAGCCGGATTTGTTGCCACTGCATTGCATTGAGCGGCATGCCGACCCAACCGGGCTCAAACCGGTAAAAAAGATGAGCCAGGATCTTAACCGTAGACAACAGCATGGCGGAAATCAGCGTGCGCAAGTCAGTCGCCCCAAAGCCTCTTGCCAATCGAATATCCAAACACAAGAATAGCATGTCTGAACTTTTGCAACGAATCCTGCGACCACAGTTCAAGGGGGGCACGACCATGACAGAATCCATCTACAACATTCCGGTCAAAACCATCGATGGCAAGGAAACAACCTTGGCCCAGTGGAAGGACAAGGTCCTCCTGATCGTCAACGTCGCCAGCAAGTGCGGGTTCACGTCGCAGTACAAAGGCCTCGAGGAACTCTACGAAAAACACGCCAAGAAGGGCCTCGTCGTCCTTGGATTCCCGTGCAACCAGTTTGGATCGCAGGAACCCGGGACCGAGAAGGACATCCAACAATTCTGCTCGCTGACGTACAACGTGACTTTCCCGATGTTCTCCAAAGTCGACGTCAACGGCCCCCACACGCATCCACTTTACGCGTTCCTGAAAAAATCAGAGCCAGGGTTCCTCGGCACCGAGGCCATCAAATGGAACTTCACCAAGTTTCTCCTCAACAAGAAGGGCGAGGTCGTGAAGCGCTATGCCTCGGCGACAACGCCCGAATCCCTCGAGAAAGAGATCTCTGAACTGCTGGGTTGAGGGACGGCGCCGGGCGACCGCAGGAAAACTCCACGTGTTCTAATTCCGTAAATTTTACCGTGAAATTTACGGAAACGGCGTGATAGGGTTATGCCAATGAAATACAAGAGACTTCTGGTATCACCGTCCCAAAGTTTCTTTCTTTTCGGACCCCGCGGAACGCGGGAAATCCTCATGGTTGCGGGATCACTTCAAGCCCGATCTTTCCATCGATCTTCTCCGGTCGGAAGAGTACCTGAGATTTTCCTCTGAACCAGAATTGCTGCGCGATCGTGTCGCGGCGCTGCCAGCCAATTCCAGGGTCGTAATCGACGAAATTCAAAAAGTGCCGGCCCTGCTCGATGAAGTTCATTCATTGATGTTCAGCCATGAAGCTTGCCGGTCGTGCCGTCAAGCGTGAGATGTTCCCGCTTTGCTCAAAAGAGCTGGGTTCTGATTTCTCACCGGAATCCGGGATGAAGTTTGGCAGTCTTCCGGGTCTTTTTTCCTTGCCTGGCTCACAGGAAAAAATTGATTTCCTGTATGCCTATGTCGAGACGTACCTTCGCGAGGAGATTCTGCGCGAGGCGGTGGTCCGAAAACTGCAGAACTATCAGCGTTTTCTGAAGCATGCCGCAATCATGAATGCGCAGGTCACCAACATGAACAATATCTCTCGTGAGGCCGGGGTCGCGCGATCCACTGTGGAGGGGTACTTCGAAATCCTCGTCGACACCCTTCTGGGGACGTTCGTGGAACCAATTCACCTCAAGGCAAAGGTCAAGGAAGTCGCCGCACCCAACTTCTATTTCTTCGACTGCGGCGTGGTGCGCGCGCTTCGCAACGAATTAGGAGAAAGTCTGGGCGAGCAGGCCGGATACTTGCTGGAAACCCTTCTATTGAATGAGATCCGTGCCTATTCATCCTACAGGAACCTCAATCTGCAAATTCATTATTGGGGTACGCCAAGCGGCACGGAAGTGGATTTCATCATCTGCAAGGGCCGGAAAAAAGTAGCCGTTGAAGTCAAATCCTCACGGCGATGGGACAAGAAATTCAACAAAGGCCTGCATTCATGCGCCTCGTCCAACCAGATAGACAAGCTCACCGGAGTTTATCAAGGACCGGGCCGCCTGAAGCTGGAAGACGTTGACGTTTTTCCCGTCAAGGATTTCTGTCATTTTCCGGGGTCTGAATTTCGCATTAATCCAATAAATTTAGACACTTACTCCACTTCCCGTTCCCATACCCTAAAGGACGCGTCACCTCGCACCGATCTTTCCCCTATGAAAGGCGAACACAAAACCACCATTCTCGCACCCGGCCTCGCGCTGCTGCTCATGGCATCCAGTGCCTGCGTCGATACCACAGTCGTCGTCGGTAAGTTTTCTCCCGCAGCCAGTCCAACGGCAAGCGCGACGGCCTTCCGCAACCTCGCCCTCGCCGCGATCACCAGTGATGGCTACCTCAACGCCGCGGAACACGCGACCTCCACGACGCTGACCGGCACCCTCGACGCCGACTACCAGACCGTGGAATACGCGGTCGCCACCGCAGCCACCGAGTGCTCCGCCGCGACTGGTTATTCATCATCGCTGCCGGCCGCCGACTCGAACGCCTTCAACTCCGAGGGCGAATACAAAATCTGCGTGCGCCTTGGACCAGATCCGGTTTACGGATCCTCTGAAACCTTCACACTCGACGTTACGCCGCCGAGCTTCACCGGCGTGGAGTCCATCTTGCCACGCGCGACCGGTACTTCGGCCTTCTTGTTTTGGGCTGCACCGACTGACAACCTTTCCAAATCGTCGGATGTGGCCTTCGACATTTGCGTGGCGACGCAGTCGTCCGGCTCCTGTCAATCCTCTTTCAGCGTCACACAATCCGTGAATGGCGGCACGTTTGACACTGAAGTCGGATCGCTCAGCGCCGGCGTGAACTACCAGGTCGTGATTCGCGCCCGCGACCAAGCGGGAAACCGTGACACCAATACCCGCACCATGACCACCGCAGGTCTGACCGGAGTCACTCAGGTATCGACCGGGATATCCCACACATGCGCCGTCTTGTCGGACCAAACGGTCAGATGCTGGGGCGGGAATAGCAACAGCCAACTCGGCGACGGCACCACCACCGACCGGCCTACCCCAACCACTGTGACAGGACTCACTTCTGTTTCATCGATTGCGACCGGGATGCTGGGGCGGGAATAACTACGGTCAACTAGGCGACGGCACCACTACGAACAAGTCTACCCCAACCACTGTGACAGGACTCACTTCTGTTTCATCGATTGCGACCTGGAATGAACACACCTGCGCCGTCCTGACGGACAAAACGGTCAAATGCTGGGGCTATAATTCATACGGTCAACTAGGTGACGGCACCACAACCAACCGGCCTACCCCAACCACTGTGACAGGACTCACTTCTGTTTCATCGATTGCGACCGGG
>RGVZ01000198.1 GCA_010029825.1 bacterium
GGACCATCCGCTTTTTTATTCCACCGGAGTATCGCAAGCGGACTCACGGCTTCTACCAGATGGAAGAGCGCGACGCGACAGGAGTCCCGACCGTGTTAGTCCCTCGACTCACGGAGGACATGGCGACCTGTTCCTTGGAGTCTCTGCACCCCGCGATCTTGGCCTACTACGACCGAGCGTTCGCCAAGCATTTCTCCAATAAGTATGGGGCTTCTAAGCAACTTCTCGGTCATTGCGTCTCTGGATGGCGAGAGGACGGCTTCCACGTCCCCGCCACCCAGCGCGTCCGCGAAACCTTCAACGCCCTCAACATCCCTTGGAAACAAGAGTGGTCCGACATGGCCACACTCCGCGCCGCAAAGCTGCGGCTCGCGGCTTAACCGATAACGGATAAACCACAACAACCTATAAAACTTATGACTACTACCGAAACACTTAACCGAAAACCACCGACCAAAGCACAAGCCATGAAGGCGCTCATCGAAGCCGAGCGTGAACTCATGGTGAAGGAAAACACCGAGGCCAAACAGAAGAAAGCCGAGGCTTGGGAAGAGTTAAACTCTGCCGTGCTTCAATATTTTCGAGACAACCTTGAGACACTTGCGAGCAAAGTGACGATGAACGCCTACAATTGGTCGGCACAAATTCAAGTCTCTTTGGTTCAGAGCGCGGGTCATATCACAGACTCCAGCGTATTAATGCCTCCTCACATTCTCAAACTGCATAAAACTTGGGAATCAATCAATGAGCGTCCCTGCGGATACAATCCTATGGACCAGTCCGAACGGGATGTGCGTAAGCGCATCAACGACAAGTTGAAGAGAGTCAACGCCTCCGCCGTCATCAACTCCAACGGCAGCGTGGAGCCGGAGCGCACTCCTGTCGTCAAGGAATACCTCACCGAGTTCCTTGCATCCCTGAACAAAGCATCCAAAGCCGCCGAACGGCTTGAGGCTTAACCGGTATCACATACCACAACACCTATGAAAACTTACAAAAGCTATTACACCAACTACGACGATCTGGCCCAGGCATGGGTCGAAGGCCGTGTCGGTCACAAAGGTCTGCATACCGCCAAGAGCCGGATGTTTGCCGACCTAAACGAAATCTACTCCTACGGCACTCACTTCTGTATTGCGCGCCGCTGGCAATCCGTAGGCCGCAAGAATGAGTGGTTCCTCCTCACCGAGCGCCGCCACAGCCAGACGACCGAGACTCATAAATACGAAGTCTTCCGCAACCTCCCGCCCGACCGGACCATTTTGCTCCCGCAAGTGGATAACTTGCATGCCTATGGACTGGTCAACGGCACGGACGAGGACTTGGCCAAAGTTGTCTTGGAAACCGAAAGCGAACGCTTCGATAACTTACAGACCAGGTATCTGCGGATGCTCCGGCCCTACAACCGCGAGTATCTGGAAGGCCGCTTTATCGCCCTTCGCGATTCGCTGGCGCGGTTCAATCTGACGGTGCCCGAGCGTCTCGTCAAAAAACACTGGGAAGCCGTCAATCACTGTCACACTCGCAACGTCCGCAATGCCGTGCTCGATGCAACAGCCAATGCACGGCGCCGGTTGCTCGCGGCCTAATCCGTTAACGGATAAGCCGCAACAAATATCATGAATCCCGAATCGCAGCGCTCGGTTGAGCGCATGCGTTTTGCCTTGGGCGTGACTCTCTCGCATCTGCGGGAGTTGTTCACCGTTTATCCCGAAACAAAGCCGTTCCTCGAAGGTGTCGTCTTCTGCATCGAAGACGCGCTCTCCAAAGCGGACGGCACAACCAACGACACAGAATGAAAACACACACTATTTCCGTCTATTCCTTTGACGAGTTATCAGACACAGCAAAACAAAAAGCCTTGGATAACCACCGATATATGGAGGTCGAACACTATGATTGGTGGGACCACCTATACAACTCGTTTATAGAACGAGTCGCCCTCAAAGGGTATACGGTTTCCTACAAAAACATACACTTCAGCGGCTTCTGGTCCCAAGGTGACGGCGCTTGCTTTCGCGGCCGCGTTCATAAAACGAACGAGGAAATCCTCGCCCTGTTACCCTGCGACCTTGCAGCCAAGATCAAGTTGATTAACTCAAAGCTGCGGCTGCTGGGCGAAGATGACCGCATAGATGACCTGTCCTGCGACTTCACGCTGGAAACTTCTGGTCGCTACTCCCACAGCGGCACCATGCAGATTGACAAAGTCTATATCAACTTCGGTCAATGGACTCGATGCTCACCCCATACCTGCACCTGTTGTCCCGAATGGCCGAGCCTGTGCAATGAGTTGGAGTCTATCTACGAACTCGTAGACAACGAGATCTACAGTTCGGTCGAGAAAGCGGTTCTCGAAGAAGCCCGCGGTCTTGCCGACCAGTTATACGAAGAGCTGGAGAAAGAGCACGAGTATCTCACGAGCGACGAATTTATCGCCGAGCGGCTCCGCGACTCTGACACCGAGTTCACCGAAGACGGAAAAGCGTTTTAACCGGTATCACATACCACAACTACGAAAGGGAGAACACACCTATGAAAAAGCAAAGACCCTACACCTTCTTCTTCCACTACAACAAACCGCTCTCGCAACAGCGCGGCAAGAACGTCTTGTCCCTGCACTTCAAGGACACTTGCCACTTCGTAGAGGGCTTGAGTTGCAACGTCCCCATTGCGACTCGCAACCGCAAAACTCAACCGCGCTGTGTGATGAGCGGACGCGCTCGTTCCATCGAACTTCGCACCGTCAACGGGGAATCACACGCCATCATCCTATGAAAAAGAAACCTCCAATCAAAGTCCCGAGTTACGTAACTGAGATCGCTACTAGTGCCCACATCTTGGCGGACATGCACGGCGGCTACTGGAAGGGCGAGCATCCTCTCTACCCCCGTAAAAGGTGGCTGCGCGAGATCAAGAACGGCGAAACGCTCAAGGGCTACTGGGAGTGGGCCGCGTCGTGGATCTAAACCTAGAAAGGAAAAACACTTATGCCCTTCAATCCCTTCATCAACCGCGACACGCCGGTGCTCTATGACGGCTATGTCGGGACCTGTATCGTCACCCAGTTGGCTCGGCCCTACCGAACCAAACGACGCAATCGCGTCCGTCACGAGTTTTGGGAGGGCGCGCCCTGCGTCTGGTCTCGCGACCGCGGCGCAACCCACACCCTGCTTCTTCCCGAGGACAGGTTTCTTCACGGCGCCCGCACTCGTCCCGCTCGTTTGCTCAAGACTTGTGCCTACGTCGGCCTCGATGAAGCCGACAACGACATCGTTTGGGAACGCTGGGCACTCGTCCCCAACCACTCTTACTGGCCCAACTCAACCTTCTTCACCCGATATGCACACTGAAACACTAGACCTTAACGAACCTGCAACCCTGTTCCTTCAGCTCGCGCAACCCTGCGACAAACCTTGTTACCGCTGGGCAACTGACCTCAAGGGGAAAGGCCGACTTGTCTTTATGCGGACGTTGAAGTTTCCGCACATCGCTCAAGGCAAATCCAAATCCTACTGGAGCTGGCGCAACACACGTTGCAGCAAACGCGGGAAAGTCGTCTCCCACATCGCCATCAAAGTTTGGGAAAACCCCGAGCAGCGCAAGAAATGGCTCACGTATCACAAGGCGACGAGCCGCCTCATCTCAACCACCTAAACCTATGGGATTACCTACCGGCACAATTCTTTCCGAGCCCTTCTTCATGAAGCTCACTCGGTATCCGACCTCCGAAGCGTGGACGGATGCCTCGCGTATCAAAGGAGAAGGCAGCAGGACGTTCCTGCAATCTCTTCCCTCGTCTCACCGCCGCAAAGACCGCAGTCACATGCGGGGCTACAACACCCGAGCGGGACACACCATTTACAAGCCGGTGACGCGCATCACCCTGACCGCGTTTGAAGTCTGGGACGATCCCGAAGAGCGCAAGCAATGGCTTCTCTACCACCGTGCAACCCAGCGGTTGCTCGGAACTTCTTAACCCTAACAAATCAGAAAGGAAACCAAACTATGAAAACACCCATCTTATACGCATTAGACATCAACGACTTCGGAGCCTACGACCTTTCGATCGCGCTCTCGATCGCCCGAGCCAACCCCTCAGCGGACGCCTACGACGATTACGACGGACGATGGGTCTTCATCGCCACAGAACCGCCGACCAAGGCGCAGATCAAAGCATGGAAACGAAAGGAGTTGGGCGAATGAACCTCACGATAGGAACCCTCGTCAGCAAACGACATCCAAACAACCCACGACCGCAAGCCGTCCGGCATGGGATTGTCAAAAAAATCGACGGCCTCTACGCCCACGTGAAATTCCACGGCGGCACTCAACCCAAGAAAGTTCGCGTGAGCGAACTGCAACCCACACGACCATGAAACTACAACTCTTCGAGCGCAGCGTTTACGGACGCCGCAACATCTATTCAACAGGCGACCTCGCACCTTATGTGCAACAACTCACTCGCCGAACCACCCTCGATCACCGCGACCTCGATGCGTTGACCGAGCTTGGGTTCTTCATCGAGTGGGTCAAAGACCCAAACAACCAACACGACAAATGATCCTCGAACGAACCTTCAACAACATCTGCGAGTGGGTCGGAGCACAACTCATTGTTCTCGGCCTAAAACTCAGTCAATTCCGAATTGTCCGTTTCTATGTTAGTGCGGACCGGACATCCATAAGGGCGATGCACGTCGCCGTCACTCCGGCTGACCTCAACACCTCGATGCGTGAATACGTCGAGGAACTCGACCAATCCTATGAGCAATAACGACACCAACTTACGCAATCTGTCCACCCACATCCTGCTCAACGCAGACCATGTGGAAGAGCAGAGCACCAACAAATACACCGTGCTGCATGTCGAACCACATCTCTATGAGAAGTTCCTCAAGCTGCTCGAATCCATCACCAACTAGAAAGGAAAACACCCGCTATGATGTCTGAATCACTCCGCCTATGGGCCGACAGGATCGACCGCGAAAACCGCGACGCTTGGGCTTCGTATGAGACTTATTGCCGCGAAATCGAGCGAGCCACCGGAGCCGAACACGTCTCGTTAGTTTCGTCCGAGACGCACCGAACGGCTCAAGAGAACCTGGGGCTGTATCGCCAATACGGGCTGTGGGAACTCGGTAAGGTGTTAACCAAGTTCTCTGACGAAGTCATTCGCAAGGCTGTTTGCGATGCTGTCCTGCTGCTCTCGGCCAAAGAAAGACTGACCAACTAGAAAGGAAACCTAACCAATGAAAACCTACTGCATAAGAGAAGTAGTCACCTACGAAATCAAAGCGAAGTCCGAAGAGGAAGCGGAGGAGAAGTTCCTCAATGCCGATGACGTTAATGAATACTTCAACGGCGTCGAAGAGCGGGACGTTTGGGAGATCAAAAAATGATCGACCTCATCCACCCCTTCGTCCTCAACGGACAACGCTACACACGACTCGACCGAAAGTTCGTCGAGTTGCTCGTTCACTACGGACGTGCCCATGTCATCGAGGCTCTCGATGAGTTGGGAATGACGCCCACTCACTACGACGCTTCTTCTGTGCGCGGCTACTGCCAGCGCGTGGAGGACGCCTATTGCTAACAGGTATCACATACCAACACCTAGAAAGACACACTATGACAACACCCAACGACATATTCGCGGACTTTCCCTTCGAGGTAATCCGCCGACCCGACGAGGACTACTTCCAGAGTTGGGAGGAAGCCCGCCTCGCTGGTTACGACGACGATCAAATCTGGTCGGTCACCGAGGGCGAAGACGACGATGGCTCCGAATGGTTCACCTACGGACCGCCGCACCACTTCGTCAACCACATCGGCCACATCGCCACCAACGAACGGCACGATGGAAATACCTACTACCACGAGTGCGTCCGCACCGCGGAGGAAATGGCGGAGACGGAACGCTGGCTGGAAGAAATCGAAACCAACAAACAGACCACGTCATGAAACTATCCGAGAAAAACGCTCTCCAAATATTCACGCGCGGAGGGGTTATTCCCGCTGGTGAATGGGTCACCGGAACCCGAGGATACACCAATTCCCGGCCTGTGCCGGTGCATTGCAGCAAGATACGTGTCCACGAAATTTCGTGGCTGAAGAAAACAGGGCGACTTCATCCAAGTGTGGTGCAAGCCGCCGAGACGCTCATTAAACAACGCCCGAAGGTGCAGAAACTTGTCATTGTCCGCGACTACGATGCGGTTCTCCTGCTCTCGGCAAAACAACGATTAACCAACTAGAAAATATGGCCACACTTACACAAGAAAAACTCGGTCCCTTCGCGGTCGATTGGATTGACGACAAGGTTCACGAATCCGGCACCCACATGGTGGGACGCCTGTCGCTGCAATACACTCCCGACACCCTGCACCTTGGTCGCGGAACACACGCCATTGCTTACAAAAACCGCGCCGTTAACGCGATGGTGATGCCCGACATGGAGTCGGTCAGGTTCCACAGCAACTTCGAGATACTGCACGAGCGGATTTTCCGATGCTGGACTCCCCGCAAAGAGTTGCGTCGGCTGGGTAATACGCCGAGCGGCACCGCCGACTACGGCTGGTATGATCTGCCGGGACTTGTCTGGCCGCTTGCTCCGGTCGATGTCATGGACCCGTCCCTGCAACACTGCGACCTTGCGACCCTGCAACACCGGTCCTTGCCGGTCTTGCTGCGGTGGGCAGAGAGACTCACTCGCTGCTATGTCCGTGCCGATTCGCAAAGACTCAAAGGTTTGGATGTCGAGTGGTCCGAGGTTGTGTCCCACTTCGAGTCATTGGCCCTGACTATTCCCGAGACTTTGCAAAACAAACGCCGCATCAGCGTGGCCAAAGCACGACTAATCGACCAATGAGCACACTGCACGAGGCCGTTCACAACACAGCCAACAAGTTGTTGGATACTCCGAAATTTGTCATGCTGGAAGACGAGCAACTTGACCCGGTTGTCACTAGGTTGATTGGCGTGTTAATGCCGCTGGGATACGCGCGCTTAAACGCACTTCAACGATCGACTCGTCGAGTCCGCATCTTCTACCTTCACCCCCTCGCCCACAAATACTTCAAGAAGTATGGGGAGCGCTACGTGCAGCTTCTGGAGGCAACGCAACGTCTGACCCAGTGATGGCGGCTTGGGCGCGCAACCACCTGAGCGTCCGACTCAAAAGCGAGTCGAGGAGATACGCCGCCGCTTCCTCGTTGCCCTGCTCCTCTTT
>RGVZ01000199.1 GCA_010029825.1 bacterium
GGCCAAGGCCGCGGACGACGTAAACGACGCCATTGACGACGAGATGAAGTCCCGTGTCTCCCAGGTCCGGGAGATTCGTCGCATGGAGCATGAGAAGGACATCGAACAGATCCGGGCCCAGTCCATGCTGGAGCGAGTCCGCATGGCCCGCCAGGCCCAGGAACTCTCCTCTCCCATGAGTCCGTTGCTCATCGATCTCACTGGCACTGCCAGGCAGGTGGGCTGATGAACCCCATCGTCTCCGCTACATCGCTGTACCGTCCGAAGCAGTCGCCTCAGTGGCAGACCGAGGCTCAGGAGCGTCAGGCGGCACATGACGCCGCAATGGACGCGGCTGCCAGGCTGACGCGGGCCTATTCCCCGGCATTGCGAGACAACAGCGACGCGCTGGTGTTCGTTCCCGGACAGGGCTACATGCCCAGGCGAGAGTACGCCGCCAATCACCTTATGACTGTGCTGGACGCAGCCGCCGGCATGCCTCCAGTGTCGGAATACGAAATGCTGCCAGGCCCGGTGGCTGGGGTAATTGACACACTGGACCTAGCCCATGGCGGAGTAGAGGGTGTGCTGGCTGGGCTCAGTCGCCCTACCGACCGAAGCAGTGGCTTTGTGCAGCCGATTCTCCAGGGCACTTCCGGTGACCCAATGGACAGGGAGGCCGTGCAGGATCGCCTATACCGCAACCGAGACGGCGAGCCGATGGGCGGGCTTCAGCGGCTCATCGCCGGAACCATGACCGATCCTGTGAACCTGGCGTTCCCGGCAGACATGGTTGCGTGGCGAGGGCGTCCCCCAACAACGGCGATTCGCACTGAGCTGGTGGATCGCCATGGAGACGTGATTCGCCGCATCCGGGACGCCAGGCCAGCGCCGCGCATGGGCCTTCCTGGTCCCGGCTATTGAAAATCGGTTTGCGATCCGCAGACCACGGGCACTCTTCTTTCCACAGGCACCCCCTGGCCACCTGAAAGGAAAGAGATGAGCGACGACGCAATGCCGTCGCCGGAGTCGCAAGCTCCGGAGTCGGCGCCGCAGAGTGCGGCACCGCAGCAGTCCTTTGACAACTCGCAGCCTACGCAAGCATCGGCCCAGCCGGCCGGAAGCGTCTATGACGCTTTCAAGCAGCTGCCGGAGTTCAACGGAGCCGATGACGTAACGATCGCTCGCACCCTGTATCAGTCGATGCAGGGCTACCGCGACGCCCAGGGCCAGCTCCGCCAGTATCAGTCGATGATGCCGGCGACCCTGGAGTACATGCAGAACGCCGAGCAGTACCGGCAGTGGCAGGCCCAACAGAAGGCCGCCCAGCAGCAGGCTCCCGCCCAGCCCAAGTGGTGGGATCCTCCGCAGGTGAAGGACGAATGGCGTCAGTACATCGTCCGAGACCCTGAGACCGGCCGAGAGGTGATCGCCCCGGACGCACCGATCGACGCCCAGGCCCAGATCAGGGCGTACCAGGCGTACACGGCCAACTTCGCCAAGAAGTTCGTCACCGATCCTGAAGGGACACTAAAGCCCTTCATCGAATCGATCGCCCAGCAGAAGGCCCAGGAGCTGGTTCAGCAGCAGCTGGGTCAATACACCGCACAAAACTACGTGCAGTCGTTGGAGCAGCAGAACTCCGACTGGCTGTACGACGCCAACGGACAGGTGACGCCAGAGGGTCAGGCTATCCGGGGCTACATCGCACAGGCAGCGCAGGCGGGCATCGCCACGGCTGAAGGGAGATGGCAGTACGCAACCAGCATGCTGGAGCGTGATCTGCTGAATCTCCGCTATCAGCAGGTGCAGCAGATGTTCGCCACGCCGCAGGCGCCTCCCCAAATGGAGCCGCCTCCGGTGGAGCCGCAGGCCCAATCGAACATGCAGTTCCTGCGACAGCGTGCGACACGCGCGCCGAGCAGGAGCGGCGGTGCTACGGAACCGCGGGTTCCGCAGCCAAAGATGAGCTTTGAGGAGCGTCTACGGGCGCAGCTGGTCAAAGACGGGTCCATCTAGGGAGTAACTGAGCGATGCCTTCGTCCACTGATTTCGCCCGGTCGATTGCAACGACGATCGTCAACCACCTGCGGGAAGAGGAGATCGCCTCCCTCCGCAAGTACATGGTGTTCGCTGCCATCGAAAGCCGCGGCAACATCAGGATGAACATGGCCGGAAGGGGCTTCGACTGGGAGGTGTCCTACAGGCTGCATCAGCCGCAGGGCAACAACGGCGAGACTCCTCGCTCCTTCAGCCGCCAGAATCTCTGGAAGAAGGCGGAGCTGGAGTACCGGGGCTATCAGGCCACGGACATGATCTACCGCAAGGAGCTTCTGGAGAACCGGGGCACCAGCGCCCTGGTGAACGTGGCCGGCAAGATGGCCAGCCGCCTCCTCACCTCCATCGAACAGTACCTCTCGCAGGAGGTCTGGATCGACGGCAATGCCAGCGGCAACGAGCTGCGGTATCACGGCCTGGAGTCGTTCCTGGGCAACAACGGCACGCTCCACGTGACCGATGGAACCCAGCGTTCGGCCAACGCCGCGGATCCGTTTGCCTACCCTTCGGATACCTACGCTGGGCTCAACACCCAGCTGGGTTACTACGGCGGCTCGCAGGTGAGTGGCACGTGGCCGGGCGGCAAGGCGGACAGCGAGTACGATTTCTACTCGCCCATCCTGGTCAACTACACGTCCACGTACTGGGCGGGCAGTTCAAACACCTGGGCCGAGAACTGCGTGAAGGCGATCCGGGCCGGCTTGCATTACGCCAAGCGGAACGACACCAAGGAAGACGCCATCGACCTTGTGGTCCTGGACCGGAAGCTCTACATCGACTTCCTGAACAAGCAGGACGCAAAGGAGCGCATCGTTGTTTCCCGCGAGAACGGCCTGCGGTCGTTCGGCTTCAACACCGTCGAAATCGACGGCGTGGAAGTGGGCACGGAGTACGCGGTCCCGGCGGACACCGGATACGGCCTCGCCATCGGCAACATCGAACTCCTGAACATGGAGTCGCAGATGTATAACAGCGAAGGGCCTTTCTACGACGAGGTCACCCAGTCCTATCGCTACTGTGTCTCCACGCTGGGCAACATGAAGTTCAAGTCGCCCAGGTCGTTCATCAAGTTCAAGAACTACGCCTGACCCGTTAGGAGTGAGTCGCATGTCTCTGACGATCGATCCGCCGTTCGCTCTTGGCCAGACCCTGGGTGTCGATTCCACAGCGGACGGCAAGAGCTGGGTGGGCTGCCTGAAGCAGTTCCCCGACGTGAACCCTTCGACGGGTGCGATCCGCAGCAACCGGCTGAAGACCTGCATCGCCGTCCGCAACAGCTCAGGTGGCGCTCTGCTGCCGAAGCGAGTGGTACGGTTCCGGGTGGGCACGGCCGGCACGGCGGTGTTCTCCGAGGTGGATGGCTATTCGGCCGTCACCAACGAAGAGCGAGTAGGCATCGTTGACGAGTTCCTCCCGGCTTCCGGGGTGGCGTCAAACGACGTGTTCTGGGTGACTGTCGCTGGGCCGACCGAAGTGGCTCACGCTCTCTCCGGGACTGAGGTCGGTGTGGGCGACCGGCTCGCGGCGATCACCGCTGCGACTGCTGGTGCAACCACGGCGGGCCGCGTGACGCCGAGCGGCGTCGGTGCGGCCACCACGGCTGCCGGGAACAACGGCCTGGGTGTGATCGGTGTCGCCTGCTCTGCCGGTGCAACGACCGGCTCCGCGGTGCTGGCGATCGTCAACTGCGGGGTCTGAACCGTTCACGCCCTTCTGGGGCTAGGGGGAAGCCTCTGACCTGGGCGACTGGGTCAGAGGCTTTTTCTGTAGATGGACGCAGCCATACCCAACCTGGACTACCTCCGGCAGCTCATCAATGAGGTGCGACAGGCGGAGCCCCAGATGGACGCCGAGCGGCTCCGGATGCTCCATGGGTATGGCGTGGGCACTGATTCCATGACCAACAAGCAGGGCGAGCGATGAGTGCGTTTGGCCAAGCAGGGTTTGGCAGCCGCAACCGTCAGAATCAATTGCGGGCCCAGGGGCAGATGGACCCCTACGGCAATCAGGTCCGTCAAGCCAAGCAGGCTCCGACGTTCAATATCTACAACCAGCAGCCGCAGGCGAGTAGTCCGCAGCCCCCTCGCCCAAGTACGCCAAGCCAGCAACCAACAAGCATGCCGGCCTACGGCGGCCAGCCACAGGCCGGCGGTCCGACGCCAGCGTCTCCTGGCGTGACGCAGCCATCTACTCCACCGGCCCAGCCGCAGACAGGCGGCCCGTTCCCCACATACGACAGCGTCATGGGACCGCAGACAGGCGGACCGATGCCGACTATGGGGCAGGCCCAGGCAATTCCGCCAACTAGCACTGGCACTCCTTACCAGCAGGCGCCGGCCGACGATGGGTTTCAGAAGTGGAGCGGCATGAGGGCGCATGCCGCAATCAAAGACCCAAACCAGGCCGAAATCATCGCCAAGATGGAGCGAGAGGCTGTTCAGCAATGGCAAAGAATGACACCAGCACAACGGGCTTGGCACGCGGCAAATCCCCAGTCCTGGAGTCCACAGTACGCGACGCGACTAGAGGAAGCCTACGCCAAAGCCAATGAGGCCGATGCCAGGGCGTCCAAGTCCAATGAAATCTCTAATCTGCGGCGGCAACTTGCTGGCGGCTGGTCCTCTCAGGACGACGATATTCTGTACCGACTGAACACGCTGGAGGGTGGTCAGCCCATAAGCCGTGAAGACTTTATTCGGCAGCGTCAGGCGGGGCGTGACGATGCGCCACGGGCTGCGCAATTTCAAGACCGTGAAAAGTTTATGGCTGAATGGATGAACGAGAAGCAGCGGGCCACCATGAGCCCAAAGCAATACCAACAATCCAGGAACAGCGACAAACAATACGATGATCTTTTGCGCCTTCACATGACCGGCGGGCAATTCCAGGGCGCGGCCATTCGCGGTGTGGCCAAACAATACAGCGACGACACAGCGCGCCGGTTGGAAGAAATGCGCAATGCCCGAGCGCAAGACCTGGTTAACCAAGAGCAGTTTTTGGCTGGATGGCAGGGGCCGCGACCGTTTGAAGAATGGTACGCACAGAGGTACGGCGAGGACGCAAAGCAGAAGTGGAACCTGCTGTAATTGATGGCGGCCAAACTACGTAGGAGTGGCGATGGATACCCGCAGTAATCAGTCCAACCCATTCATGGGCTTCACGTCCCGCAAAGGCGAACGTCCCAACACGCCCGGATACGATTCACCGCCCCAGTCCGCGCCGCTAAACATGAGCGCGTTCCAGAAACCGCAGGGTGTCCAGACGCCCTTCGGCTCCATGGCATTCGTCCAGCAGTTCCTCCAGAACCAGGCCCAGTACAACCAGGGCTTGATGGGTGGCCAGCGGCCGCAGCGTGTGGACCTGGGGACTACATGGAACCAGGCCGCACAGAACATTAAGGATGGCCGCTATCAGGGCAACCCGTTCGCCACTGGCAACGTGGACGCGCTGATGGGCATGTTCGGCCAATACGGCTTTACCCCGCCACAAGGGTTTCAGGACCAGCTGCTTGCCCAGCTTGGCCAGCAGTCGGCCCCTCCTATGTACGCGACACAGCCGGCGTTTGACGTACCCAAGTTCGTCAATCCTTCCACTGGCCTTCCCTATGGTCAGCCGGCACCTACACAATCCCCTGCGCCGTCCGCTCCGCCACCTCCCGAGCGTGCCACGTGGACCCCGCCACCTCCACCGCCTGGCGGATGGCGAAGTGAGCAGCAGCGACGGGACGCCGAATACCAGAGCCGCGTCCAGTACATGATGAATCCTGGCCTGAACCAGGATGCCTCGCCAGTAAGGCAGCCGGCATCGCCAACAGCTGGACAGGATTATCTCCCGGCAGGGACGCCCGCCATGTCAGACAAGCCCGCCCCAGGGCTCGTTCCGTATGTAGTGAATGAGGGCTCGCGATCACAGCGAACAGTTTACGTTACACCGGAAGATAAACAGCAACTAACTGCCAAGGCCGACAAATACCGAAGAGACGAACGGCTACATTATGAGTGGTGGCTGCGCAATACTCCGGAGGGCGCCGCGGAGAAAGAAAACCTAGAGAGATTGGTGGCCCAACAACCGGGCAGCGGCGGAGAGTACTGGCCAGGCGTGCCAATGCTGCAACAGCCTACTCCACCAGCAACTGTTACGCCTCCCGCTCCGCAGCCCAACTCTTTCGCCCCGGGCTACGGCGGGTCAATTAATGCGCCTCCCGGGTCCGGGCGAACAATGGATTTCCGAGACCGAGACGGCGACATGATTGACGACCGGGATCAGCCCGGCCCCGGCCTGCCACCCCCGGGTGCAGCACAGCCAATCCCACCGAGCCAGCAACTTCCTCCCGGCCGCATGCCTGACTGGGGCTTCCCCGGCTACACCCAACCAATCCCTCCGAGCCAGCAGCTGCCATATCCGATTGACCCTGGCTTTGGCGAAATTACTAACGACAAGCCACTATCGCCCGCTAGGCAAGCAGACGCGGATAGAATTCGCCAGGCTGCACAGCAATCTCAATACAGGGAACAGGTTAAGGAAATGCAAAGCCGGTACCCTGGTCGGATGCCAGTGGACAGTAAGGGGCGTCCATGGAATGGGCAAGGAAAAATTAGCGGGTGGCAAATGACCCCAGAAGCAGCGCGGCAAAAGCGGTCCGAAGATGTGCAAAATGGCCAGCGGTTAGACGCCATAAGTGGACGGGCTACCCCAACGCCAACGCGATCCTCCGGGACGCGGTACGGATCCAAACGCTAGGTTTGCACTGACATACTGGCCGCCCGTACACTGACGGCTCCCCCTTGGAGCCCAGGCATGAACCAGAAGTTCAGCGTCGGATTCTGTACGTTCTCATACGGCGGCAACGGCGGCATCTCCTCCGAAGTGCCTGACATCCGTGAGTGGATGGTGCCGTTGGTCGCAGACCTGTCCAAGTCCGACAGGATCGAACAGGTCCGCATCTGGAACCTGTCAGACACGCCCATCACCATGACCCGCAACCGGGCCGTCCTCATGGCCCGGGAATACGGACTGGATGTACTGGTGATGGTGGACTCTGACATGAAGCCGGACATCAACGCCGGCCAGCCAGGAGTGAAGCCGTTCTTCCAGAGCAGCTTTGACTTCCTGGTGAATCACTACCCCAAGGGACCGTGCGTCATTGGGGCCCCCTACTGCGGG
>RGVZ01000200.1 GCA_010029825.1 bacterium
CTTCACCGAGATCGCGCCGCTGGCCGGCAGCGACGCTGCCGTGATCGACGCTCCGGTGCCGTCTTCGTCCTCGATGGTCATCGCCGGCGCGGTCGAGAAGAATCCGGCCGGAGCATCGAAGAAGTCTTGATCCTCCTCGGGCCACTCCTGCCGCCCGACGAACGGAGAGAATCCAACGACGCTTCCGACGACATCGAGACGAACGTCCTGCGGCAAGGATGCGGCTGAGTCGAATCCGCTGATCCAGTTTCGCAGAAAGAGTTTGCTGCGATTCAACGACGACTTATTCATTCGCCGCGACCAGAACTCATGCTCCGGCCCTCGCAGGCACACAGAAGGAAGTTGTCCGTCGCCCTCTACGGCCACTCCGGCCAACGTCAGTGCCGTATCGGCCTCCACTTCGTGATCGCCGTCGAAGATGACCTGAGGCGCGTAGTAGCACTCCAGCGGATGATCGAGTTCTGCCGTCAGGGTCGCGCCGCTGCCCTGAACACCTGTGGAGTCGATCTCGAACTGCGGAGGCGAGGTGTACGCGGCGACGCCGGCCGGCAAGCCCATCGGTGCTTGAAACTCTGCATTGACTGCTCGCTGAACTACTCCGATGATTTCGCCGCTGCTGCCAGAGTAGGCGTACGCGACGATGTCTCCTTCTCTTGGCGGCATAACTCCGCCCAGGCGAGTCTGATCGTTGTCGACGAGCAGACGAAACCTGTCATCCTTCGTCCCACCACCGCGAAACACTATGGGAATCAGCGTGTGTGGCACATACCCACTTCCCGGAGTCTGCACCCGAAGTCGTGTGACGACCTTGGGCAGCAAGACTTCGCCGATTGCCCCCCCGGAGCCTGCGCTCGCCCCAACAACCTCCGCGATTCCGAGTAGCGGAAATGTGTTGAGCCAATCGTGGATAGCGGTGCGATAGGCAAACCCGCGATATGTCGGCAACTTGCTCTTGGGCAGCGGCCCAACAGGCCCAACGATATTTGTCGACCAGTCACTCGACAGAGGCGATGAGAAGAAAAACGACCCCTTGCCGAACACGATCGGCCTGCGAACTGGACTGGACGGAGTCCTGAGCCCGTCGCCTGCCGGCGACGCTTGCTGCGAAAAAAACGGCGGGTAGTAGTCGCTGCCCTGATCGGTAACAGAGACGCTGGTGGGTCGGCCAAGGATCACAGCCTTGATGATCGCGTTGCTGCGAGCGAGCCCTTCCACGGGCTGCGAGACGTGATCGCACGAAACCGCAGGAGGCTTCTGGAGGTTGCCTCCAGGATTCGTGACGTCCACTGCGACCACTGACCCATTGATCCTCGCAGTGGCTGCCGCCCCGGAACCGACAGCCGCGATGCTGGCTGTGCCGGCCGCACCGAGTCCGCCGCCTCCCGTGATGATGACTCTTGGGGGAGACTCGTAGCCATCTCCTCTGGATGTCAGTTCGATGGAGGAAACGAAGCCCTCGATCTCAGCCACTGCATCAGAGCCGCCTCCGGAGCCGGTGCTGATCACGCGAACGGTTGGCCGCGACGTGTAGCCCGTCCCGCCGCTTGTGACCTCGATGCGAACGATCCGGCCAGAGCCTGAGTCGAGGACGGCCCTCGCTGCCGCCCCCGATCCGCCGCCTCCGGTGATCTCGACGGTCGGCGTCGTGATGTATCCAGAGCCCTGCGAGAGCATGATGATCTCGGAAACGGAGCATGAGATCGTAGCCGTCGCGGATGCCCCGCTGCCGCCGCCCCCGACGACGGTAACGCTGGGTGCTTCGGAGTAACCGTTGCCGCCTGACGAGACGGCGATGCTCTCGACGTCAAAGACTGCCTCAAACGAAACAAGCGGCGGCTGCTGGTGGTACATTCCGCCAGACGTGACCTCGACGGACGTCACTCGCCCATTGTCGTCGATCCGCGAGATCGCCTCGGCCGGCAGCCCTGGAGACGAGAATCGAACTCGCGGAGGGTGTCGGTATCCAGTGCCGCCTGCCGTGACGTCGATCCTCCACACACCCCCGGCGATCGTCGTCTGCGCGGCAGCGCCGACGACAGTTGGAGGCGTCTCGTATCCAGACCCGCCGTCGACGACAGCGATGCCGACGACCTTGCCGTCGATGGTCACCGCGCCTGAGGCGACGCCGCTGGGTTTGCTTGTCGTCACAGACGGCGGATAGTCGTAGGGCTCCGAGATCGCGAGCCCTCGCAGAAACGGGCCAGTCCCGACTAAGTTCCAGCCCAAATCCTCAGAGCGAACTGCCCAGAGCCTGCCGCCAACGTCGCGACAGACGTGAGTCGCATCGCCCTCGTCGTAGTACGGCAGTGGAATGTTTTCGGGGGCGACCGCCGTTACTCGCGTCACTGCCTGAAATGACGCAAACGCCTCGGGAGTAAACGACAGCCTGTCCCGCACGCTTCGCAGGGTTCCGTCCGGAGCGACGGCTACGCCCGCGAAATATGGACGCGAGAGAAGCCCGCGCTGCTCGACGATCGCTGGAGAGGGCTCGACTGTCTCGCTGAGACTGTCGAGGCACCACAGCGAAAACGGCGTGAACCGGAGTTCAGGAGACTCGAATACCTCAACAACGACGCCTTGCCCGTTAGTTACGCTGGCTGTGGGGGGCGTGTCGCTGACGAGGCTGATGTACACCGGAGTGCGGATACCTCCGCGAGACGACATCGGCGCTTCGATGCTGCCGTTAGATAGAGTTCTACTGACAGAGAACTCGTTCCGGACTCCTCCCGGAACCGGTTCGCCTCTAGCGGAGAGCGACAGCCTCGGGCCGGAGACGCTCAGTATTCCTGTGCTGCCTCCTGACCCTGGCGTCCGCACGACGGCAATGAAGTTCCGTTGCTCTACTCGATCGCCGTCAACGGCCGTGTATCTCTGCGCAATGCGGGTGGAGGCGCTTATTCCGCAGTCCGACCGTTCGACATCCACCACGGTAACAGTCCGCTCGTCGATGGTCGTTGGATTCCACTCTGGCGGCGCCGCGGGGCTCCACCATCCCGTGACGCTTCGGGTTGCCTCTGAGTATGCCCCCGCCTCCGGCACTCGCCACCGCCCCGATGAGTCTCGCAGGAGCCCGTTCTCGCCGACGTGAACGATTCCATGCCCGACAACGCTGGCGGTGAGCGACAGTGTGTGCGGCGAGAGGCCCGGCCCCCGGTAGTCCACCGTAACGCTCCCGGCATACCCCACTCCGTGATCCATCAAACGGAGGGCTCGCGGCCTGTATCGCAAGAGTGCGGTATCACTGTCCTGAGTCCCGGCCTTGATCGCGTAAACTCCCCTTGTCTCCTGAGAGGCAAAGACGTGACTGAGCGATGCGACCTTGTTTCCGTAAGAAGGCCTCGGGGCTCTCATAAATGCCACCCCACCGAACGCATCGAAGGCGAGGTCTCCCGAGACCGCAAAGCGGAGATGGCCGCCTGTTGGTGTCGGCTTTGCGGTGACTCCTGGCCGAGCCCTCGCGATGTCTCTGAGCCTGCGTCTGTACACAGCGGCGGCATCAGTCATGTCCGTCGGATCGTCCTGGAATCTTGCTGGCAGCGATGCGTTGTCAGCAATCGCCGCAGAGTTGCCCCACCACAAGAGTTGCCCGCCTGCGTATGCAAAAGCATCACCATTCAAGCCGAACCCTGCCGACGTGCAAGCAGTCAGTCCAGAGTTATGCGGTGCAGGGTCTCCGCCAAAGTACACAAGTGCCTCTGGTTCTTCGTCGTACTTCCCGTTCTCGGCGACCGTAACAGGCCCGACGACTGGATGCCGTAACGTCTCGTCGTACACAACCTCGGCGATCGCCCTGGCTGAAAAGTCCCCTCCGGTCGGATAGATAAAGTGAACGCGCTGCGCATCTGATGGCTTCGACCAACTGGGAGATGGGTCGGCAAGTACGTTCTCGCGAACGGGGCCACGGTACTGCTGTGCGCCTGAAATGGTCGGCGTCGGCGTTCCGTCCGGGAGGGGGCTCGGGGCTGACCTGGGGCTGACCGAATCCTCACGCAGGACTCCGTCGACAGACTGATAGACCCGTCGCGACCCGCCGACGCCAGTGACGGTAACCTCACCGCCGACGAAGAACGGTACAGACGTGTTGAGGAGGTCGTTGTCCCGACGTCCATCCGCCCACCAAGACTGCGATCCATCGGCCTCTTCGGCCCCGAAAATCTCAGGGACGTAGCAGCCGACTCCGCTGCCTGCACCAGCAAAGCCGACGTTTTGTGCAGCCAAGGGCCAATACTTGTGCGGCCTTGCCAGAACCTCGATGCACAAGGCCGGCGGCTGAGGCATTGACAGCGAGGCAGCGAGCGAAACCTTGGCTACATATCTCGAATCGACGGTGACCTCAAGCGGGTGTCGCTCATGGTTTGGCCCGAGAAGGTAGGCCCTGATGCACTCCGAGACGTAGTCGACAAACTGCTGCCTGCCGCTTTCGCTGTCCTCAAACTGCGGAGAGTAGGGGCCGAGGAAAATTGTCTCCTCGAATGGATGAACGACACCTCCGGATGCTGCCGTAAGCCCCGACATCGCCAGTCGGTGTCGCTTGAGCATCTCGGCCGGTTCAATAATGAGTTCCGTACTTTCTGTCGGAGTCCTGTATGGATTCCTGTGCGGATTGATGTAATCCGCCGCGTCTTCATCGACGCTGACGATCTCGCTTGGGGCGAGAATGGCCTCGCCGACAATCACGCCCCCGTCGAATCGACGGCCGCCAACCGCACCCGACGCTGCGACAACAGCGCAGGGAAAATACTGCGACCGTTCAGTGGTGTATGCGCCCGTCGCCATCGCAAATCTTGTCGCCGACTTTGTGTAGCCGCTTCCCCCTTCATCTACAGACAACGAAAGCCGCCCGATGATTCCATCGACCACCGCTGCCGCCTCGCTGCCTCCGCCTCCGGCAAACGACAACGTCGGCGGCAGCGTCCACACTTCGGGGTTCGAGATCACCTTGACCTCAAGGACTCTCGACCCGGCCGGAATGGCCCTGGCACTGGCTCCCTCTCCGTCGCCGGTGACCTCCACGTCAAGCGGCTCATCGTCGAGCGGCGAATAGACGGGAGACCCAGGCGAGTTCAGTGTCCAATCAATGATCGCCCCTGCTGGGCTGACGACCGCCGTTGCTGTTGCGCCTGTTCGCGTCTCGACCGCAGTGGCGAACGTGTACCCGGAGCCTCCGCTGGTGACCTCAAGTCCTCCAACTCCGCAGCGAGACATCTCAGAGACTTCGATGTACGCGGCGTTGGGCTGTGCGTCAGCGGACTGATCTCCAGCCGCTGGTGCTACGTTGACCGTCGGAACAGAGGTGTATCCAGTCCCTTCGCTGATGACCCGCACTCGCTTGGGCTCTGCGATGGAGATCGTCGCATTCCCAGTCACCGTGGCCGTGACCGGGTGACGGTAGCCCTCTCCTGGATCGAGAATGACGACGGACTCTACGGCGCCTGTTGCGCCGACCCTTGCCTTGATGACGGCACCTGATCCTGTGCCTTCATGTCCCGTCACCGTCACCGTTGGTTCGCTGCTCGGCGTGTACCCGGAGCCTCCGGACGAGATCGTTGCCGAGAGAATACAGCCGTCGTCGATCTTCGCGCGATATTCGGATCGAACCGTAGCGCCGCTGCCGGGCTCGCCGGTGGCAACAGAGATATCATAGTTATCGACGTACCCCGATCGCCTGAGGCGGAGTCGCAACTTCTGAATGCTTACGGAAGACCGGGGCGTTTCGGTAAACCAAACTGGCAGGAATCGTGGTTGGTCAAGTGAAAAGTCAGTTCGTAAACTTGAGATCGGTGAGTTCAGTTTCGCTCGCCACGCTGCCGGTGACGGAGATGCGATACTGCCAGAGAACGTACCGCCCGAACTCCAGTCGCAGTCGACACCGGACTGCCAGTCGCCCAGTGTCCACATCGACCCGTCCGTCTTTACTGCGATGATCGCGCTTTGGGACACGGTCGCTTGACTGCCGATCACGGTCGGTACGCTGGCGGCGGGGGGAGACGCCACGAACTTCCAGTCGGCGTCGTCGCCGACCTGGAGCAGCGAGGAAAGGGGCTCCAGGCCGTCGCTCCAGAGCAACGTATCGGTGACAGAGTATCTCATACTCCGGTCGACGATTCTCGTTGCGACACTCGATTTGCGATATGCAGCAGCCTCAAATGCTGCACCGCCCCATACATACAACTTTCCGTCCTCAGACACGCCGGCTGCGCCGCAGACGGACTTGAACTTGACTGGGCTAGTCACGACTCGACCAGACCTAGCCCCAGCGGGGTGCAGAGCCTCGGAATGCCGAGGCCGCCCGGCGGGAAACTCGGGGTTGTATCCGTCCGGAAACTGTCTCGGAATGCCACGGCCAATCGTGTTGGCCTGCGGAGGCTTGCAGCACAGGGGCCAGAACGACATCACTCAACCTCAGCACTGCGAGTTCACCAGCACCAGCGTGGTGCCAGACGGGGCCACCAGGGCGATGCGATAGGCTGGGTCTGGGAGGATCGAGCAGAGAAAGTTCATCGCGGCTGCCGTCGACGTGTTGGTCGTGTCCGACGCGTAGAAGACTTGCTTGACCGTATCTTTCGGCCACGCGCCGACGAAACGCACCTCTTCGATGCCGCCGCCGCCGCCGCCGGGGGCTCTGGGAAGAGTGCTGGAGGTTCGACCTCGTCGGGACGACTCGAAAGCCAGCACCGCATTGTTGATCCGCTGCGCGTCTCGAACGCGGAAGCGGACGAGTTGCTCGCTCTTGTTGCTTGGCTGCCCGGACACCGGAGCCTCCTAGAGGTTGTATGGGTAGCCAACGAAGGCCTGATTCGGAATCGGCTCGAACGTCCCGACGAACATGCCAACCACACCTCTCCACCGGCCCCCCAAGGAGCCCCCCAAGGAGCCCGTAACTCCTATCTACACAACTGGAATAGATCTCAGGCGTCGTGTATATTCCGGTAACCCTCTTGTTGAATATAACTATGACTTAGCCAGACGAGGATTGATGACATGACATACCCGATTAAAACTTTTAAAGCCCCAGCCACAAAGATTGATAACATGGTTCAAGTTATCGAAGGCCAAGGCAGCGTTCCGTTGAAGCAAATGCAGGACTGCTCAGTTCCGCCTGCTCCGACAAAGGCTGACATGAAAGCTCGTGGCTTCGGCGCGATGCTCCGTTCGCAGATGTTCAAAGTCCGCTAATGGATCCCTTTACCGTACTGGCTG
>RGVZ01000003.1 GCA_010029825.1 bacterium
AAAGAGATTTTGGAGTCCGTCCAGAAGTCGACAGAAATTTCGCATGAGATTGCATCCGCCAGTCGCGAGCAGTCAGCGGGACTCGTTCAAATCAGCAAAGCCATGAATGATCTGGATCAGGCAACACAACGTAATGCCGCAACCAGCGAAGAAGTGGCCGCGTCCAGTGACAAGATGGCCAGACAGGCGCAAGCCATGAACGCAGTGGTCAAGGATTTAAGTCGATTGATTTACGGCGGCGCGCGAAGGTGAATGCGGCGTTTGAGTGGATCGAAAAAATCCGGAAATAGAGCCATGAAATTCGCATCTTTGGAGTGACAGGCTCAGCGGCTCCGGCGATTCTTTGGCACAAATCAAGTAAAGCACAGCCATTGCAATCCGAAACCCTGACAGGGACCCGGCAATTCTTGCCGGCCAAAAGGAGGAGTCATGGTCAAGGATAAGGCAGCAGCACCAGAAGCCAAGGAAGCAAAAGCAGCTGAAGGCGGAGCTAAAGAAGTCTCGAAGGAAAAAAAGAAGCCGGCCAAGAGCGCTGACGACAGCCTCTCCGGTAAAGTCGAAGCCCAGTCCAAGAAGAAAGAGTGGACGATGGAGCGCCTGACGAAAGTGGCGCGTCGCTTTGACTCCGAGGACGCCTGGAAGTACGGCGCGCCATCGAGCTACAAGGCGGCTCACGCGAAGGGTATTGTCGCCCAGTGCATGGGCCACGTGAAGAAAGGCGTTCGCCCGGTGCGTCACACGGCCTGATCAAGTCCCAAGGTTGAGTTCGATCAGATTCACGGCATCCTGACCGGAATGCGTCCGGTCCGGGTGCCGTCTGCCTTTTTGCTGATTTTAACCGGAGAAAAATACGTCCCTTAACCGACTGTAATCCCAATTGAAAATCGAGTGAGGTCGGAATTGGGGGGGCTATGTCCGATAAAAATCGGAACGTTTTTTTCGGGGGAATTTTTCCATGGCTTTTTCCAACGCCGGGCCGAATAGCCGTCAGCGTATCGTGATGATCAGCCTCATCGCTTTCGCCCCGACGGCATGCTTCAAGATGCGCAACACGGGATCGAGTCTGGGGTTCGCGAGCACCGAGCGCGGGACCGTCAATGAGATTTGCAGGAACAGCGGCAAAGTGAGCCGGATGTCGGTGATCAAGCTATCGACCGGTCGTTCTCTCGTAGCGATCGACGCGAATCCCTGTGGCAAGTCATCGATGCGGCTGGCTTCTGGCAAGTCCGGGGCAACTTCGGGCGCGAATTTTGGTGACCAGCCTCTCGCGGGGGAGGCTCCCTTTGCTGAACGTGTTCCGTCGCAGGATCCCCTCGTCTACTCATATCCGGGAACAGACTACGGGTACAACGCCAGCGCGACGGACCGGAAAAAACCAGTATTTATCTTCGCACCTTCAGAGATCTCGGATCCAAACATTGTGAGGGCGGACAATTCCTTGATGGAAGAGGCAAGGCGACAGGGTTTTCGTGTTGTTGACATGTCAGGTTTGTCATCAGCCGCGCTCCAGAATCAGTTGCGTAATCTGCGCCGTTCGGAGTTTGGAATATTCAGGGACAACAGGACCCTCGTTTACATGAGCGCGCATGGCCAGGTCAGACAGGAAAACGGTCAGACCCGTCATGTCAGCACCATTCAAGGTGAACACTATGTCGCGGAAACCGGGACGACTGAATGGTACGACGATTTCGAAGTGACGGCGGATCGCATCCAGGCGATCAACCGCGGTCTTGGCCAGGAATTTTTCAACAGTACCCGTTCTGTGATTTTCAACTCGTCCTGTTTTTCCGGGCAAGTGGCCTCGGATCTCGGTCCCAATTATACCGGCCCGGCAGTGATCAACGCGTCCGGCGCCAACCAGATAAGTGGCACCGGAGAGGTCTACGAATTGATGCGCATGATGAACCCCGAATACGCCCGCCAACGAGTTGGCAGCGCCGACGGCAGCGTTACCCCACGCCAGTTCGCGGATTATCTGAATCGCCCGGAAAACCAGTTGGGTAACGCATCGACCATCCAGGTAGCGACACAATATTTTACAGATTTCAGTGACGATTTCGCACGAGATTTCAACGCCCGTCATGGGATCGCCAGCGACGTCACCGACGTGACCGGGAGTCGTGACCTCGCGCGCGATTCCTCCGGAAACCTGTTGCACGGGAGAAGTTTTTTCGCGCTTCCGGACGGCTCCGTCGCGGCTCCCATCAATGAGAGGGTGACGACTGCCACGCCCCAGACCATTCAAATCATGGGCGACGCCAGCCGGAGCTTGCTTATCCCTGGCGGGCGCGAGACGCAGGAGTCAAGTCCGGACATTCCAAGTGCATCGAGGTTTCAAGACGTCGCGCCGGGCGCCCGTATCGAAGAAGCATTCCCAGGCGATGGTTCGGCTAACCAGCCCTATGTCGTCCCTGATGACGTCCCTGTCGAGCCAGAGCCGTGAATCAGATCCCACGCAAATCGCGCGGCATCTTGCCCGGCAAATAACGCGGTCAGGATGCCGCTGGCCGTTTCGGGGTCGTTCGTCGGCAGGAAACCTGATTTGATATGTGTGGCGCCAGCGGCCGTTGAGGTCCGCAGCGGGAATCGTTCCGCAATCTTCGCGGCGAATCCCTTGAAGTTCTGGTGGGTTGACTTGCGCAGCATGTTCCTGTGGATGTGCAACCAGATCGCGGGCTGGCCGCGACTGAGGTGTTTCTCGATGGCGACCGCGACGCGGCCCATGGAGAATCGCGCGTTGATCTCGACGATGGGGCGGAGTTCCAGTTCGCCCGACGCGGGATCGCGGAAGACCAGGGAATCGATGCCGGCGGCGCCGGAAAATCCGGCCGCGTGCATTTTCTTGCCGACGGCGAGCGCGGTCTCGCGGAGTTCGTCCATCCACGCGGGATAGATTTTCGCGAAGAATTCGGGGCCGAACTCCTGGCCCTTCGCGTCCGGGAACGTGAATGGCCGGCCCAGGGCGTGCCCCGAATAACGGCCAGCACGGTCAACGAGGGGGCGCGTGACATCGAGGACGCGCACGCGGCCGGATGCCTCGACCTCAAACAGCACGCTGAGGTCGCAAACTTTTTCGAGCCACGGTTCAACGATGACCGGATGGGCTGTATCGGGATGGGCCGCGTCGGGAGCGACGGCAGCCCGCGCGACCGGGACACGCCGCAGGCCGAGGCCCGAGGCGCCGAGAACCGGTTTGATCGCGATGTGCGAGAATCCAGCGGCGGCACAGGCAATGGCGGCGGATTTGACATCGGCCTCGTTGTGACAGACGGATGGAGGATTTTTCGCGCCCAGGTCGCGCAGGATTCGCGCCGTAAAATCCTTGCCAAGAAAACGGTCGTGGCCCGGGGGCCAGGGATCAGGCATGCGGGTAAAGTATTTTTTCAGCGAATGCCACCATGACAAGGCAGCGGTGGTTTCTCCCCACGCGCGCAACGCGCCCAGTTTGCGTCCGGCGAGGACGGAGTCGATGTGTTTGATCGATGGTGAGGTTCCGCATTCCACGAATTCAGGAATCGTGAATCCAGACGACTGGAGGCGCGCGAGAAACCCGATCGAGGGTTTGCGGCTTACCATAACCATGTCGTCCGGCGCCGCGATATAGAGCATCAGCGGCGCGAGGTCGTGCTCGATGAAGGCCGCGCCACCGGTAAGGAATGGTGATGCCGCGGACATCGCGATCTGGCGCTCGCATCCGGGGTTGAAAAACCACAAGTCGGCGGGACGGCCTTTCGACGACGTGAACACCCGCAGGTTCCTGATGAATTCCTCGTCGATCCCGGCGCGCGCGCGGCCATGCTGGTCAAACACCGGGCCTTTCGCGCGGCTGGGGGTCAATGGATACCGCAAATGGTCCTGATAACTGGACCACAGGGTTTTGCCGGACTCAAATCGTTTCATCCAGATGACGCCATGCTGGACATGGCGGACTTCGTCGTCATGGATCCTGCGCATGATGCCGGCAGTTTCCGCGTCGCCGAGATCGCGGAAAATTTTCTCGTAGTGAAGGGCGAAATCCAGATTCGCCTGTTCGAACGTCAGCGACATGGCGGCCGCGTATTCGGCCGGCGAGGCGATTTCTCTCATGGTGCGCCAGAAATAGCTGTTCACTGGCAAGTCGCCGAATTGGACGCCAAGCTCGTTCATGCGCCGGATGTAAATGCCGAGGTGTTCTTGTTCCTCGAGCATGGTGCGCGCGATGCCGAGGCGGAATGATTTCGGCGCGTCCGGGAAACGCAGCAACGCCAGCGCCATGATCTCAAGGGCAAGCAATTCATGATTCGCGAAGTAGTGCAGGACGAGTCCGCGTCCGCGCGGGTCGGAAAGTTTCGCCGGGGACTTCGCCTTGTCCGTGAACTGCCCGGGAATGGAACTCGAGGTGCCCGCGCGCCGGTCAAAGGCGAGTGCCAGCGGGCGTCCCGGTAATTCCGGGACGGTCTCAAGGGCCGCGCCCGGGTGGTCGTCGGAAAAGGGATTGTCGTGGCCGGAGGCGGGACCGGCAAGCTTGTCTTCGATTGTTGTGCCGGACAGGATCCGTTCGGCGTATGCCCTCAATTCCATGGGCAAATCTGATAACATGATTCCCGCGCGCATCAAAGTTGAAGAAATCGCGGGGGTTTCCCGATCTCGTGCGGGAGGGAAGAAAATGACACCGAGGATGATCCAGCTGTTCAAGGAATACGAGGACGGGCACAAGCACCCGACCAACCAACTCACCCATAAAATCGCGATTCCGCTGATCCTTTTTCATATCGTCGCGATGATGGACTGGATTCACCTGGGGCCAGTCACGGGTGGGGTCGTCGCCATCGCCATCGCCGCGGCGTGGTATTTCCGCCATGACGCCCGCATCGCCGTGATCTTGACGGCGTACATGATCCTTTGCCTCGCCGTCGGGCGTGTGACACCGCCCGGAATCGTGATCGCCATCGCCATCGGCGGCTGGCTGATCCAGTTCAGCGGGCATTACGTGTGGGAGAAACATCACCCGTCGTTCTTCACGAACATCCTTCAGGCCCTGGTCGGGCCCGCGTACTTCACGGCGAGGTTGTTCAAGTTCTATCCTTGATCAGTTAGCGATCCGTCGGCCGTTTCTTTTTCGATCCGGCATAGATGTCGAAGATCAAGAGCTTGGCCTTGATGCTGCCGTTCATGAGGTTGAACTTGCGCGTCGGTTTCAGGCCGATGAACTTCCACGGCGATTCCTCCGCGGCAAGAAGCGCCGCGCGCCAGCCCTTGAAGTTCTGTTTCAGGTTGTCGCCGATCTCGCCGTAAAGTTTCGTCAGGGCCTCAACCTCGCCTTTGGCCAGGCGCGCGCCATAGGGCAGGTTGGCGATCAGGATGCCGGTCTCCGCGTGCGGGCGGGCGTCCTCGATTTTTCCAACCTTGAATTCGATGTCGCGCTCGACCCGGGCGCGCAACGCGTTTTGCTTTGCCATCTCGACGTACTTTGGACTGATGTCCGAAGCGACAATTGGCGCCGGCAAGGATTCGAGGCGCTCGCCGCGGACGCGGTCCTGGACTTTGCGCCACACGCTGTTGTCAAAATCCTTCAGCCACTCGAACCCGAACTCGCCTTTCTTGCGGTGGATGTGCGCCGCCTTGCGCAGTCCTTTGTAAGCGGCCTCGATCGCGATCGTGCCGCTGCCACACATCGGGTCAAGGAGCGCCTGTGTCCCGTCATATCCCGCGAGATCCAGGATCGCGCAGGCCAGTGTTTCCTTGATCGGGGCCGGGTGGCCTTCCGTTCGGTAACCGCGCTTGTGCAGCGTCTTTCCAGTCGTGTCGAGGCTCAGCGTGCATCGGCCTTTCTGGATGAAAGCGACCACCATGACCTTTGGTTCCTTCAAGTCGACCTTCGGGATTTTGCCGGTATGTTGCGCGAAAGAGGCCTGAAGCGCCTCACGGATCGTCTTGCTGATCGTGTTGGATCCCATGACGCCTGGCCCACGGTCCGCAGGAACGCCTTCGACAATGAATGTTCTCTCGGGCGCGAAATGCTCTGACCAGCGGACGCGTTTTGCCTGCGCCGCCAGCATCTTTTCATCGTGCGCCGCGAATTCCTTGACGACGCGGAAGATGCGACTCGCGGTCCGCAGTTTCAGGTGCAACTCGTAAAATGTCTCAAGGTCCTCGACAACGCACGCCACCGCCCGGTAGCGCAGGTCGATGTCGCGCGCCCCCAGTGCGCGCAACTCGTTGGCAAGAACTTCCTTGGTCTCATCCGGGCAGGTGACGATGGCGTGGATCATTTGGGCTTTCAATTCTGGCTTGGGTCCGACTGGTTCGGCGGAACTTGTGATGGCGGCATGCCGAGTTCAATCGCGCCGGGCAGCGTCGGGGTTCCAACCGGCGGTCTCGGGCGGCCGGACGGTATCACTGAAACGGTCACGGTGGCTTCCGCTTTTTTACCGTTGCCGAGGGTGCAAGTGGCTGTAATCACGTACTGCCCTGTTGTGTCGAAACTGTGCGAAGAAGTCCCGCCAAGGGCCGTCGCGCCATCGCCAAATTTCCATGAGATCGTGCCGGCCTCTGTCGCGAGGCACCTGGCCTGCGTCTTCACGAGTTCGCCGGGATAGGCAACGAGGGGCGCGGCCGTCACCAGCACGGCCGGGGCGGGTACGGCGCAGCACGGGTCGTTGTCGACCACGCGGATCGTCTGCGACGCGGTCGCGGTCTCTCCGTCGGCGCTGATGACCTTCAGCGACACGATTTGCGCGCCGGTTTTCACGAACGAGTACGGAACCTCGAGGGGCTCGCAACCGCGTTGGCGCGCGCTGGCCACTTTCTGGCCGTCAATGCTGACCTGATATTCGGCGTTGGTGATGCCTGGATTCGCGCAGGGACTCTTGCCGACATAATCCGGGTCCACCGTGTCGGCGGAGGGGCGAAAAACGAGGCCCTGGTTGGTGCGCACGACACCGATGAGTTTTCCGGCCTGGGTCACCTCGAGGCGCGCCGATGGCAAAAGGCTGGCCGTCGCGTCGGGCGCGGCGGGACGTTGCCGGTCCTTCACCGGATCGATGATCTCGTAACCGGCAGCACGGCATCCGCCCAGGGTGACGAGGCTGGCCAACGCGATGAGTTGAATGTTCTTTTTCATCCTCGGGTGCTCCCTTATTTGCGATAGATGCGCAGCTCGACCCGGCGGTTCAAGCGGCGGCCCTGGTAGTTGTTGTTGCTCGCGATCGGGTTTTCCTCGCCGTGACCGACCGCCATGATCTTGTTGGGTTCGAGCTTGAAATCCTCGATGAGCCGCTTGCGGATGTTCATCGCGCGGCGGTGGCTCAGGGTCAGGTTGTACTGGTCGTTGCCGACGCTGTCCGTGTATCCGTCGATGATCAACTTTTTCCAGCCCGGGCCTTTTTTCAGATGCGCCACGAGACGCTCAAAGATCGAGTGAGGGTCGTTGACGATTTCCTTGTCGCTGTCAAAGGCGAACAGGAGATCGTTGATGATGATTTTTTCCTCGGCCTTGGGCGGCAGCGCGAAGGGATCCGTCGGCGGCTTGGGCCGTTTTTGCGGTTTGGTCTCTTCTGGCGTTGTTGGCGCGTTGTGGCGGCTGAATTCGGGGCCGGTCGTCCAGTTCACGCCGGCGTAAACACGCAGGTCGGGTGAACTGATGCCCTGCGAAAGTTCACGGCCCAAACCAGCATGCACAGCGAGGTTGTGACTGATGTCGTGCTTCGCGCCCAGCAGGAATTCAGCCGACGAACTCGCGCGGTTGGTGTTGTCATTGGATTTCGAAACGGGCCAGCTGGCGAAAATCTCCGCGATCGCGCGCGTGTCCGAGTCCTTGAAACGGTAACTCGCCGCGGTGGACGCGATCCACTGGTTGCCAAGTGGGTCGATCGGGCTGCCGGAGTAAATCTCGTCGCCCTTCTCACGCCAACGATAGCCGACGTTGAGCGCCAGCGAATAGTCTCTCCAGGTGGTGTCGGCCAGGGCCTCGAGGTTTACCGTCGGGCTGCCGTTTTTCCCGGCGTAAGGATTGTCCTTCAGGCGGTTGAAGTTGACGGATCCGGCCACGGCATATCCGCCATCGTCTGTTCCCGACAACCGGTATTTCGCGTTGATCCGGACTTCCGTGTTGCCGCGCTGGGAAAACTGTCCGCGCGGGGAATCCGTGTCATTGACTTTCTGGTCAATGATCTGCGGCAAGGACAGGCCAAGGTCCAGGTGGGGCATGATGCCGACACCGACGTTGAGGTCCATGCCCAGCAGGCGGTCGCCGCTCTTTGCCGGGAATTCGTTGGTCTCGCGGTCACGCAGGCGTGGCAGGGTGTTGTTCGCCTGGTTCAGGAAAAGGCCGAAGTTGATGATGCCCGGGTCCAGGGTCTCGGAAGACTGGACCGTAACGAAATCGAGGCCGTTCGTGGTCGGATTGAAATTCTGGGTGTCATTGCCGATCACGTTCGCCGACGCGACGTGACCGATCCCGGCAGCCGCGACAGCCAAAATGACGGTTCCATAATGACGACGGGCCATCTGCGGATCCTTCCTGGATTGTCCTCCGGGGCGTCCTTGGCGGACGGGTCTCCCCGAACGGGTTTTTGCCTTGAGATCGTGCCCTTATAGTATATGATCCGCCGGGATTTTTGACCAGTTTCAACCAGTTTCAGGCAATTCCGGTCAGGAAGGCAATGGCCGGGAACGACAGGAGAAAACGTGTTTGAGAAGAACTACAAGTCCGAAGTAGAGGCGGCCCAGAAGGATATCGATTTCGCGGCCAACAGCTACAAGGTGGAATTCGAGACCACCGCGGGCAACATCCGCCTCGATCTGCTGCCGGATGTCGCGCCCAACCACTGCATGAACATCATCGGGCTGGCCCGCGCCGGTTTCTATGACGGCATCATTTTCCACCGGGTCGTCCCGGGGTTTGTCATCCAGGCCGGGTGCCCGAAAGGTGTCGGCACAGGGGGGCCGGGTTACCGGGTGAAGGCGGAATTCAACAAGACGCCGCACGTGGCCGGCGTCCTGTCGATGGCCCGCGCTCAAGATCCGGATTCCGCCGGGTCCCAGTTTTTCCTTTGTCTGGGCAAGGCCGCGTTCCTTGACGGCCAGTACACGGCCTTCGGCCGTACCAGTGATGACGACAGCCTCGCCGTTGTCAAAACCATTGGCGAGGTCGAGACTGACGACCGTGATCGTCCGATGGCAGATGTCACGATCAAGAAAGCGACCGTGACGGTTGAGCCGAAAGCCTGACAAGAACGTATACGAGAAAGAGGCCCGCAAGGGCCTTTTTTTCATGGTCATGGCCTCCGTGTTCTTCTCGTTCATGGGGGCCATGGTCAATTACGCGCAGATTCTGGAGCCCGAAGGGTCGCCCCTGGTCTCGAGTTTCGTGCGCCTGATCGTCAACATCCTGGTGATCGCGGGGGTCGCGTGGCATTCGGGCGAGCTCTGGAAATTGCCGGGTGATCGCAGGCCGTCGCTGTGGGCACGCGGATTTTTCGGGGCGCTGTCCCTGATCTTCGTCATGTACGGAATCCACGCGATTGGCGTCGGCGAGACGTCGTTCCTTCATGCCAGCAACAGCATCATCATCGCGGCCCTGAGCCCCTTTGTGTTGCGGCAGGCCAATTCCCGTCTGGCGTGGGTCGCGATCGCCGGGGCAACCATCGGACTGTGGTTTTTGGCCCAGCCCCGGTTTGAGGACCACAATCCGGCGGGTCGTATTGTCGCCCTGCTGTCCGGCGTCTGGGCTGCCATCGCCTACTTGATGATCGCGCGGGCCGGACGGAGCAACTCGTCCAATACGGTCATTTTCTACCTGTGCGGGGTTGGAATGATGTTGCACATGCTCATCTTCATGGGGAACGGCGCTGGAGTGCCGGTTCCCGGCAGCGCGACAGGCATCGTCTGGCCGCGAAGACCCGTCACGTACGGGTTTCTCGTCGGGGCCGGCGTGATGGCCAGCGTGGCCCAGTTTTTCCTGACGGCCGCCTATCAGAGCGCGCCGGCCGCGCTGAACGCCGCGGTCAGTTACCTGACTCCCGTTTTGAACCTCGGTTGGTCGGTTTTTGTCTTTGGCCGCCACCCGGACGGTCTGGCACTTGCAGGAGCCGCCATGGTCCTTGTTTGCGGCGTTGCCTTGCCTGTCATCGGGGTTTCAGCTAGAAAGAAGACAAAACAGGCTCACGCCGCGAAAGCACAAGATTCAGAGAGTCTCTCGCTCTAATTTTTCCCAGGGAGTCACCTTTGCAACCAGTTGAGATCATGCCCATCCAAGATTCGTTGATCCTGCGCGCGCGCGGCTCGGAACTTCTCATCCTTGCCCAGCATGTCACCGAGCTGAAGCAGCGTAAGTCGCCACGCGATTTCTCCATGTACTTTACCTCCGAGGCCCTCGTGAACCGCCCGGCGCGGAAATTGTTCGAGTCATGGCTCCGGAAGGACAACAGCCTGTGGAAACGCTTGTTTGACCTGGTTCACGAAATGGAACTGGGCGCAACGGAGCATGTCGATGAGAAGCCTGAAGTGAAGGCAAAACATGTGGAATTGAATTCCAAGGCGTCTGTGGTCGAGCCGGTCGCCAAGGCTGAAAAAGCCGGGAAGCCCGCGAAGGCGGCCAAGGCCGAGAAGCCTGAAAAAGCTGAAAAGCCCGACAAGGCTGAGAAAACTGACAAGGCCCAGAAGGCTTCCCCGAAAAAGGCCAGCTCCGATACGGGTACGAAAAATGCCTCCGCGACCAAGTCAGCCAAAGTTGAGAAGTCTGCCAAGCCGGCCGCGAAGCCTGCTGCCAAAACTTCCGCCGCGAAGCCTGCTGCCAAATCAAAGCCCGCGGCCAAGTCCACCAGCAAGTCGTCAACGAAGCGCTGATGATCCGCAAGTATCTCGTCATCGGCAACCGGATCTCGCTCGCCTCGACGAGGCGGGACTCAATCCAGGCCACCGGGCCTCTTATTGAGCTCCTGATGCCGATCGACGTGTACTGGCAGTTGGAGGAAGAGTTCAAGAAGTACGACATGATGGCGTCCGAGGGGGATGACACCATGGTGCTCGCCGAACTCAACAAGAAGATCCTCTCGCGGGTCATCCCTTACGCCGTGAATGAGAAAGAGCGAATCTGGCTCCATAAGAACGTGGACAACAAGGGATGAATCGCGCGGTTTTCCTTGACCGTGACGGAATCCTCAACGTCGACCGCGGATACACCTGGCGCCTTGCCGACCTTGTCGTTCCAGGCGGTGTTCCAGAGTCCCTTTCTCTCTTGAAAAAACTTGGTTTAAAGCTCGTTGTCGTGACGAACCAGAGTGGCGTCGCCCGGGGCAAGTTCGCGATGTCGGATGTCGCGGCATTCAACGCGGCGCTGGAGTCCGAGGTTGTCCGGCGCGGTGGGCCGCGATTCGACATGATCATGACATGTCCTCATCATCCCGATGGCAGTGTGGCTCCCTATAACGTGAGTTGCGAGTGCCGCAAGCCGGGCGTGAAACTCCTCAGGGATGCCGCCGCGACCCTCGACATCGATTGTTCCAGAAGTTTCATGATCGGGGACAAGTGGAGTGACGTTCTGTGCGGGTTTCGTGCCGACGCCCGGCCCATCCTGGTTCAGGAGGCCGCGAGCCTTTCCTATGACTTGCCAGAGGGAGTTCGTATCACCAGACCGGTGGCCGGGGGGGAGGGCTCACGTTCCGGCGGGATCGCGACCTCTGTCGAAACCGGCGACGTCGAGATCTATTCGTCCTTGTCGGACGCGGTGTCTCGCGTGGCTGGCCTTGAATCCTGAAGGTCGTGTTTTTTCTTGAGCAGCATCCTGATGCGCGGCCCACACCGTTCCCCGTGACAGCCGCCAGAGCCAGTCCCGGCCATGCGATTGACGTCCTCGACCGTGTCGCAGGCCTTGATGGCAGGCAGGACTTTGCCGAGCGGGATGCCTTTGCAGATGCAAACAACCGTCGCCAGTCGCTTGATGCGTTCTTCTTTTTCTTCTTTCGTCAGCTCTTTGTTGGTCACTGATAGAGCTCTCCAAGCCATCGAAGCCACCGTGGGTCCAAATTGCCGAACACGGCAGGCGTCGCGTTGCACGCGGCATGGAACGCGACGGGAACCCAGATACTCCGGAATTCAAGGTAAAGCCAGTCCGCGATCAGCGCAAGGAGCAGCGGGCCGGGCGGAACCCCGCCCGGATTTCCGGCGAGGATGCCGGCCAGGGTCGGGCCGGTGTGCACCCACGCGAACAGCACAGCCGCGAAATAACTGCCGGCGAGGTTCCCGCAGTCCCGGCGCAGCCTTGGCGAAACAAGGCCGCGATAGACAAGTTCCTCGAGGATCGGCGCCAGCATCACGGTTGCCAGCCACCAAAAGGCGGGTGGCCGCGCCAACTCAGGATCGCGTGCGCCGTGGAGCGAAACGGGAATCCAGATGGACGTCGCGGCCGCGGCCGTGGCGGCGAGGGCCAGCCATCCCGGTCCAACGATCATGATCGCCGTCGTGACCGACTTGCGGTTGCCACCGGGGCCGACGAAGCTCATTACGGGTTGGCGCACCAAGATCCACGCGAGGGCGATGATGAGCGTGTGCACGACAAGTGGCGCGACGACTGGCGCGATGATGGTCGCGTTCTCAGCGGCGAAGAAATCAACGGGACGCAGCAGTCGCGTCACGGCCAGGAAACTTTCCCCAAGCAAAACGGCCACCACGATCACTTTCGTGGCGGCCGCCAGGTAACTCATGAATTCATCGCGCATTGCAGGCCGGGGCTACGCGCTTGCGCTTGCGTTCAGTTGTTTCAACAAGCGCTCGAGACCCTTTTTGCCCTGATCGCTCATCTTTTCGAACGCGATTCCCACTTTCTTTCCGTCATTTGTCCGCCATACGACGTGGCTCTTGAGCTGGGCCATCTCGGCGCCGGCTTTCTCGTTCTTCGGGATCGGGAGCTCGATCGCGACCTCTTCGCCAACCTTCAACTTCGCGGCGGCAGACAACTGGATGCACGCGCCGCCGATGCTGACATTGATCAGCTGTCCGGGAAATTTCGGTGTGCGTTTTCCGCGTCCCGCGCTCTTGCCCAGGAGGCGTGTCTTCGGATTGAAGTCAAAGCGTCGCTGGACGCGGAACTTGCCGACCAGGAAGCGATCGATTTTCTCGCCGAGCTGCTCCGAGCGGACGGGCTTGCGTACCCACATCCCGGCATCGTCATACGCGAACAGCTCGTCGCCAACGGCCTTCTTCACGATGTCATCGGGGAAAGCCGTAAGCAGGACCGGTCCGTGGAAGACCTTGCGGATCGCGTGGATCAGGGTGACCCCGTCCGTGTCGGGCAGGTCGAAGTCAACGACGCAGAGGTCTGGAACAACCGGATTGACCTTTGAACCTTCCGCGTTTTCGCCGCCCTCGAGGATTTCAAGCGCTTGCTTGCCGTTGGCCGCGACGACCACCGTGATTCCCGGGATCTTGTCCTTGAATACCTCGGAGCTCATGACCATGCTTGGCTTGCTCGGGTCGACAATCAGCACCGTACTCATGCGCGCATCTCCCATGTCTCGGCATTTCTGGTCTTGGTAATCCGGGAAATTCCCGGGCCAAGCGAAGTGATTTCAACTGATTCAACGTGAGCGACAACGCTGAAGAACGGCGCTTTCGCAGCGTGAAACCCCTCTCGATCCATTATCCCAGCTTTCTTTCGTCAAGAGAATCCGCCTGACGCCGATCCACAGGTCGTGCCGCGGGTTCGCGGCTCGCGAGCCCGGTTCAACCCTTTGGTTTTGCGGCAAATGCGGGAATATTGTTCAAAAACAGTGAGTGTCAGAAAATTTCGCGGTCCCGCGATGATGGTAGTTTTCTGCGCGGTTTTCGTGATGCTTTCCTCGCGCGCGGATGCCCGCGGGTTCACGACCCGGTACGAATCGATGCGTGCGTCACTGACATTACCAGCGCATGCGCATGAAATTCAGGTGGCGCCTGCCCTCGAGCAAATCGAGCGCAGGGTCCAGGCGGCCGAGTCAGATTCGCGCGTCGAACCGCTTTATCTTGCCGTGCCTGTCGACGATGATGAGCGCGCCGCGATGGCCCTGAAACTCGCAAAGCCCAAGAAGTATCGCGCGCTGATGGCCGCGCTGGACGCTGAATTGGCGAAATCAACCGCCAGACCTGTGGATCCCCATGTGGATCCCCATGAAGAGGCCGAAGTGACCACCGGCAGTGGCGACCGGGTGGCGCAAGCGGGTCAAGAACCACAGGGCGCCCACGGTAACCAGAACAACATGGTCAACCCGGTGGCCGCGGATGATCTGAACAAGACTCGAAAAATTCGTGTTCATCCTGACCTTTTCCGCTTGATGTCAGCCGCCGCGGTCACGACCAGGATGCAGCGCACCCATGTGCGGGTATCGATTGATTCCGCCCGGTTGCTGGACAAACCGGACGCGCGCGGGGAACTGCTCGCGCAGCTGGCACCTTTCATGGAGGCCGATGAGCTGAGAAAGGTCGCCGGGAAGTTGCGCATTGCGCAGCAACTGGATGTGGATGCCGATTTGCTGCCGGCGGGCCCGCGCAGGGCGGTCAAGTCGTTCGAGATCTTCCGGGGACCGAATTGCTTCATGACGGCTCTGGCGTTCCAGTACCCGAAAATGGTGCGCAGCCAGCTGGTCAACATCAAGACCGAGCGGGACCATCATGAGGTGATGATCAACAACGACGAGCTGTGGCGGGTTCTGCAAAGCTCGTTTTACGAAGTGGACCCCGCGCGTTCGCCCTTGAAATTCGGCGACATGATTGTCTTTTTCCAGTTACCGGCCAACCTGAAGTCCCCGACGGACGCGGATATTTCCTATCGCTGGGTCAAGCACGCCACTACCTATCTGTTCAACGATTTCGCTTATTCAAAAGGCTCGAAAAGCCCAAATTCTCCTTATCTTGTCGGGACGTTACGGTCAGAGTGGAGGGCCTGGGAGAAACACGTGGCGAGCGGGGGTGGAAACCTCGGGGTAAAAGTCTTCCGTAAACCCCTCAAGAGTGCTACAAGCCGACCTCCAAAGGCGCTGGACGACTGGTTGTACTGACGATTTGCCGGTCCGGCGTGACTCGATTCCCTCGTATCCAAGAGATTCGCAATGTCCCCGATCAAGACTCAAATCCAGAGGGGCGCCAGAGCGCGCCGTGCCCCCGCACCCCAGGCGGATCGCGGTTGCCGGGTCGAGGGTGGTGGATGCGGATCCTGCGTTCTTGTGAACTCCTCTTACGAACCATCGCTGCAGGCCAAGTTCACCAAGGGTCTCAAACACCTCGAGGCCGCGAACCTGCTCGGCACGGCCCAGATCCTTGGCGTCAACGAAGCGCCGCGGCGCCTCGGTTACCGGACGCTGGTGAAACTGGCGGTCCGCCCCAAGGCCTCCGTCGGCCGGGACGCGTCGATGGACCGTTTCGCGATCGGCCTTTTTGAGCCCGGCAGCCACGTGGTCATGGACCAGATCGAACACTGCCCGATCCATGCTCCGGCCCTGCGCTGGATGTTGCGCGACCTGCGCCGCGCCCTCAACGAGTCGCCGGTGCAGCCCTGGAACGAGACGACCGGCCAGGGAGATTTGCGGTATCTCGTGGCGCGGTCTTCGCACCTGACCAACGAGATCATGTTGACGTTTGTGGTGCGCGATACCAGCCAGAAGGCCCATCTCCAGAAAATCGTCAGCCGCCTGAAACGTGAGGGGCACAAGGTCGCCTCCACCCAAATGAATATCAACGCCGAATCCGGAAACGCGATCTTCGGCGAGGAAACGATCCGTCTCACGGGCAACGACCGTCTGCGCGAACGCCTGTGCGACTTGGGATTTGAGGTCGGTCCGACCGCCTTTTTCCAGGTGAACCCATGGCAGGCCGCCATGATGTATCGCCGTGTTGAGCAGCTCGCCGGACTCGCGTCTCCGGGCGGAGTGGCCTGGGACCTTTACTGCGGGATCGGCCAGATGTCGTTGATGATGGCGCGGCAGGGTTTCCGCGTGTTCGGGGTCGAGGAGAACGAAGCCGCTGTCGCCGACGCTGCCCTGAACGCCAAGCGCAACGATTTGTCGGAGCGGACCACGTTTCTCGCGGCTCGCGTTGAGGACTCGGAGACGGCCTTCCCGGCATGGGCGCAGAAGCCCGAGATCATCGTCGTCAATCCATCCCGGCGCGGCTTGCACGAAGGCGCGAGGGCCCATCTGGCCCACGTCCTGAGGCAGAATCCCGACGCCAGGTTCATTTATGTCTCTTGCGAAGTCGAGACCCTGGCGCGCGACCTGGCCGCCCTTCGCCATGCCGGTTTCCGGCTGAGACAAGTTGAAGCTTTCGACATGTTCGCCCATACTGACAATCTTGAATGGTTGGCGGTGATGACCTCGTAACGGAGGCTGTGCGTGAAAGACAAGGGCGACAAGGCAAACCTTCCCGGGACATTGATCGAGCCTTCGGGCGACGCGTTGACCTACGACCGTTACCTCCGGGTGGATGATTTGCTGTCCCTGCAAGTTCCGCAATCGGCACCCGCGGAACACGATGAGATGCTTTTCATCATCATCCACCAGGTCTACGAACTCTGGTTCAAGCAAATCCTGCACGAACTGGACAAGTGCGAGCGCGCGCTCAACGCGGACTCGTTGACGGAATTCTTGCGGACGCTGAAGCGCGTCCACGCCATCCAGAAGATCCTTGTCGACCAGGTTTCGGTCCTCGAGACCATGACTCCGACGGAGTTCAACCGTTTTCGCAACAGGCTGAATCCGGCCAGCGGGTTCCAGTCACACCAGTTTCGCATCGTCGAGTTCCGCATCGGGCTCAAGGACCCCGGATATCTGAAATTTTTCCGCGCCACGCCGGAGCACATGAACCAGTTGCGCGCGGCGATGGAGCGTCCATCCATGTACGACTTGTTCCTTCGGCTGTTGGCGCGCAAGGGATACCCGGTACCAAAACGCGTGCTGGACCGGGACCCGGCCGCCGCGTGGGAACCGGATGAGCAAGTCAAAGACGTTTTGTTGTCGATTTACCGTGACCCTGGAGCGCACATCGACATGTACAACGCGGTCGAGGCCCTCATGGACCTTGATGAGGCGTTCATGTTGTGGCGATACCGCCATGTCGCGATGGTGGAGCGCATGATCGGATTCAAGCGCGGCACTGGTGGATCGAGCGGCGTCGAGTACCTGACCCGGACCTTGTCCAAGAGATTCTTTCCTGAATTGTGGCAGCTGAGGAGTGACCTTGGCTCGTCCCAGTGGGGGTAAAACCAATGGGAATGAAACCAATGGGGGTGCTACTTGTCCAGCAATCCATTCGTCAATGATGTCACCGCGGGATTGAAGCCCTACCCGATGGAGGAGCTCAGCCGCATCAAGGCCGGGCTCGTGAAAGAAAGCAAGCCGGTCTACGACTTCGGCACGGGTGATCCGCGTATTCCGACCTGGTCCCCGGTGCGAGAGGCGCTGGTGAAGTCCCTGCCGGAAATCAGCCAGTACCCGAGCGTGAAGGGAATTGAGAAACTGGCCGTTGCCCACGCCGGTTACTTGAAGCGCAGGTTCAACCTGGCGACGGGAAATGACCTGGCCGTCATCCCAAGCCAGGGCAGTAAAGAGGCTATCTTCAACATTGCCCTGTGTCTCGTCGGACGGGCTGGCGGCAAGAAACACATGATTTATCCGGATCCTGGTTATCCGGTTTACCGGAGTTCGACCCTTTATGCCGGCGGCATCCCGTGGCCCGTGCGTGTCAGTGAGTCAAGTGGCTGGTTGCTGGAACCGTGGGAACTTCCGGATCACGTACAACAGAACGCCGCCGCGATCTGGATCAATCACCCCCACAATCCGACCGGCGCGACCGCGCCACTCGATTACTGGAAACGGGTGATTGATTGGTGCCACAAGACGGACACGATCCTGCTTTCAGACGATTGCTATGTGGACATTTATGACACGGCTCTCGACGGACAACTGGCCGGAAAATTCCCGGGTGGGGCATTTCCGCCGGTCGAGACCGACCCGCGGCCATTGAACCCTCTGCAGCTGACGACGGATCGCGTCCTGTCATTCATGAGCCTTTCCAAGCGCTCAGGCTTGACCGGGTATCGCGCGGGCATGGTTGCGGGTGACCCGCGGATCATCAAGCCGTTCCTGAACGCGCGCGCGAATTTCGGCGTCGGATCACCTGACTTCATCCAGCATGCCGCCGCAGTCGCGTGGGCGGACGACGAGCATGTCGTCGAGCGTCGCAGGATTTTTTCACGCCGCCTCGCGACTTTCGGTCCGTTGCTGAAAGAACTGGGCATGATCAAGGCGATCCCGTCGACGACGTTCTACCTGTGGGCGAAGATCCCGCCAAGGTTTGGCGACGATGACGTCAAGTTTGTCCTCGATCTCGCGCGGATCGGCGTGATCGCGTCGCCCTCGCAATGGCTGAGCGAGGGGATCCGGGGTTACGTGCGGTTCGCTCTGGTTCCCGAGGACGCGCCCATGCAACAAGCCATGAATCTTTTGCGCGAGTATCTGAAATGAGCACAACTGCGAACGCGATCAACGAATTGCGCGCCGCCATCGAGGAAGGCGCGTCCAATCCACCGCCTCCGGGCAGTGACGCGGAGCTGCGCCTGCGGGCCAGTGTGGAATCCGTCATGGGTATGCTGGATCGCGGCGAGATCCGAGTTGCAACCCAGGACGCGCCTGATGGCCAGTGGACGACCCACGCCTGGATCAAGCGGGCCATACTTATGTACTTCAAGTACGAGCCGATGGCCGTCATGGAAGTCGGGCCGTTTGTCTATCACGACAAGATTCCCCTGAAGACCAACTATAAGGACTTGAAGGTGCGCGTCGTGCCGCCGGCCGTCGCCCGTTACGGTTCATTCATGGAACCCGGGGTGATCCTGATGCCGTCGTATGTAAATATCGGCGCATGGGTTGGATCAGGGACGATGGTCGACACCTGGGCGACAGTCGGTTCGTGTGCCCAGATCGGCGCGAATGTGCACTTGTCCGGGGGCGTGGGTATCGGCGGTGTCCTTGAACCGCCATCCGCCAATCCCGTCATTGTCGAGGACGGCGCGTTTCTCGGGTCGCGCTGCATTGCCGTCGAAGGTGTCCGGATCGGGCGCGAGGCTGTGCTGGCAGCGAACACCACGTTGACTGCGTCCACCCCGATCATTGACACGCGCAAACCAGGAATGCCCGCGATCAAGGGGCACGTGCCACCGCGTTGCGTGGTTGTTCCCGGCACCGTGGAAAAAGAAATTCCCGGCGGCAAGATCTATACGTCATGCGCCTACATCATTGGCGAGAGAAAACCCTCGACAGATCTCAAAACGTCGCTGAATGACACATTGCGGGAGTTTTCCCTGTCAGTATGAATGATGTCGCGAAAAGGCCATCGGTGGTGTTCATGCCTTCCGGGGCGCGTGCCGAAGTCGACAGCGGGACCAAGATCCTTGTCGCGGCCCGCCAGGCAGGCGTTCCGATCCGGTTCATGTGCGCCTCGCTCCGTTGCGGAACTTGTGGTGTCAAGGTGGACGCGTCCCATGGTTCTGTCAGCCCGCAAAGCGAGGATGAATTGGCCATGTTGCGCCGTCTGAAACTTTCCCTCGATGGTTCGATCCGGATGGCTTGCCGCACTCGCGTTGAAAGTGGTCAAATAGTGGTGGATCTTGATTTCCAGGATTCATACGACCCTTCTGACAACGCGGATTTCGAGGATGCCTGAAGATATTTCCCGTTTCCCTGTCGACCATGAAACCTCTTCCCGTCACCTTCGTTGGTTGACGGGATCTGTTCTTGGCGTCTCTGTCCTTTCGATGGCGATCGCCCTCTGGCGCGAATCCCAGGTTCCATCCCCGCTCATGCTGGATGTGTTCGATTCGCAATTCATCGACCAGGAGATCCCGGCCGCGTTGGCTTGCGCGCTGATCGCCGTCGCCGCGTGGTTCATTTGTCAGCGGACGGGGCTTGACCGTCAGCAGGAAGATCTCGTCTCGAAGTGGAAATACAAATGGGTTTTTGCCGGGGTCGTGACGCTGGTCTGCGTCATCGGCAGCCTCAACGTCTATCGCATGGCGTCAATCTCTGGCGATGAGTACGCCAACGTCACGCAGACAAGGATTTTCGCGCGGGGATCCATGACCGGGCAATGGCCTTCGTGGATGGCGCCGCGCATGGCGCCCGCGGAACTCGCCAACAGGATCCTGGTCGCGGATGACGGAAGTGGTCGTGTCATCACCAGTTACCAGCCGGTTTTCGCCCTGATATCAGCGCCATTTCAGCGTGCCCGCATGCGTTTCCTCGTCAACCCCCTGATCGCGGGTGCCGTCATCGCGCTGACGGGTGCCTGCGCGTGGCAACTGCTGGCCACTGACTGGATTGCCGGACTCGCGATGATGATGATGGCTGGCAGCGTCTCGGTCGAGGGTTTCGGGATGGCCGGTTTCGCGACCAACTTTGTGTTGCTCATGCACCTCGCTTTTGCCTGGTTTTTCATCCGTGGATTGCGGCGGGAAAGTCGCGTCTCGATGGCGCTGGCTGGCATTGCCGGCGCCATGGCGATGCATACGGCGAACCAGATGAGCCACTTGCTGCTGGCCGTACCGGCGTTTGTCGTTCTTCTCGGTGCCCGCAGGTGGCGCGATGCCCTGTGGCTCGCCGTTCCCTATGTCCCGTTCGTTATCGTGTTCACCTTCGGATGGACCGGTTTCGTGCAGGGCCTGTCCCATTCCCACCGTCAGGAAGTCAGCCCGGGACTGGCGCCGTCCCTGACAGAGCTTTCGTGGCTGGCGCGGCACCTGCGTATTCCGACATTCCGCCAGGTCCTGCAGGACGTCATGAGTATCCTGCGGTTTTTTCAATGGGCTGTGCCGGGCCTTGCCGGGTTGTTGATCTTGTGGTTCAGAAATCGCGGTCAGTCCGCATCAAGTGATGATCCGCGTGATCACGCGGCAACCAGCCTGTTCATGACGGTTTCCGCGTCCGCGCTGGCGTGCGCGACCGTGTTCTATTTTTTCTTTCCGCTGAACCAGGGGCACGGTTGGGGATACCGTTACCTGCAACCCTTCCTCGGGTTCGCGGTCCTTTCCGGTCTGGCTTTTGCGCGCGCAGCCGGACCAACGTCCCGCGTCGTGACGTGGTTGTTGTTGTCGTCCTTCATGTCGGTCGCGATCCTCTTGCCGCTGCGCATCAGCCAGATTTCAGGGTTTGTCGCCGAACGCCTCGCCCTGCTGCCTTGTTTGCCGGAGGACATGGCCCAGGTGTGCTTTGTCGATACGACGAGGATTTACTGGGGCCCGGACCTGATCCAGAACGACCCGTTCCTGGGTGATGCCTCTGTGACGGATTCCTTTCCGCCCGGTTCCTTGAAAAGCCGCGTGATCCTGAAGGCATCAGATGACGTCTCAAACGAGGAATTCATCCGCGCGCGGTTTCCAGGGCTCCGGCGGGAACCGCGCGAGGGCCTGCCCGGCGCCGGAAGTATCTGGGTTCCCTAGGACAAGAACCGCGCGAGTTCGGCGAACTCGTCGAGAGTGAGTGTTTCCGGGCGACGGTTCAGGTCGACCGGGCAATCGGCCTCGTTGCGTCCTGACAAGAACGGTTTGACGGCATTGCGCAGTTTTTTGCGGCGCTGATGAAACGCCGCGCGCGCGACCGACTCGATTTTTTTCAACATTTCCGGCGCTGGCTGGTCCATGCGCGGTTCCATCACCACGATGGCACTGTCAACTTTCGGGACAGGCGTAAAGAATTCGCGGCCAACTTCGCAGTCGAGGCGCGTGTTGGCGCGCAACTGCGTGTAGACGCTGAGGCTGCCGTAGTCCTTGGTGCTGGGTTTGGCCGCCAGGCGCTCCGCGAACTCAAGTTGCACCAGGAATGTCGCACCGGCCAGGCGGTTCAGGTGTGGCAAGACCCACATCACGATGGGAGACGAGATGTTGTACGGAATGTTTCCGACGACCGCGGCGCGCTTGCCTGATTTCGTGACACGGTCAATCCAGGCGCCAAGGTCAAATTCAAGGACGTCTTGATTGACGACTTCGACTCCCGGAATGGCCGCGTTCGCGACCCGCTCGGCGAAACGGTCGTCCTTCTCGATCGCGGTCGTGTCGATGCCAGCATTGGAAAGGGCGTTGGTCAGGATGGCCCCGCCCGGTCCGATCTCGATCACCTCGGTCGCTTTCCAGTCCTGGACGATTTCCACCACGCGTCGCACCGGCCAGTCATCGTGCAGGAAAACCTGGCCGAGGGATTTCTTCTGGCGTGGCTGGCTGTCGTCAAATTTCTGTTTATGTCGCGTGTGTTTCAAACGGGTACCTCGCGTAGACATCCCAGGCGAGGTCCAGGAACGCCCCGGCCCCGCGCTCTTTCAACATGTGCCAGCCCAGGGCCGCGATCATTGCCGCGTTATCGGAGCAGTAGGCGAGGTCGGGAAAGTGGCACTCAATCTTGCGCGGAGCGAACGTCGCCTGCGCCATCTCGCGGAATTTTTTGTTCGCGGCGACACCTCCGGCCACGACGATGCCACGGATTTGCGGATGTTGTGTCCGCGCGATGTCCAGTTTGCGGATGATCTGGTTGAACGCCTCGCGCTGGAACGCCGCGCACATGTCGTTGACCATCTGTTCCGGGATGGGTTGTGTCTGGCGCGCGATCATCTGGGCCATGTGTGTTTTCAGGCCGGAATAACTGAACTCCATCCGCGACTTGCGTTCCACCATACGCGGCATCGGGATCGCATCGGGGTCGCCGTGGGCGGCACGCTTTTCGATCCATGGTCCACCTGGATATGGCAGGCCCAGCAATTTGCCGACCTTGTCCAGGCACTCGCCACACGCGTCGTCCGCCGTGTGGGCGATCAGTTTGAACTTCAGCGGACTTTCGACGAGGTACATGTTCGTATGGCCACCAGAGACCACGAGGGCAAGGCAAGGCAAGATTGATTCCGCGACGCTGTCGCTCAGGCCGAGGAGCGCGCCGTGGATGTGCGCGTGCACGTGATCCACGGGGATCAAGGGTTTGTTGTTCGCCACGGCAAGGCCCTTGGCGAATGACACGCCAACCAGCAAGGCGCCAACAAGGCCCGGGCCCTGGGTCACGGCAATGGCGTCAAGGTCGCCGATCTTGATTCCAGATTCGGAGAGGGCCGCGTCGAAAAGTGGCTGGATGGCGTTAAGGTGCTCGCGCGCGGCGATCTCGGGAACAACCCCGCCAAACGGGGCGTGGCGCGCGATCTGGGACGAGATTTTGGACGACAGGACCTGTCGGCCGTCCCTCAAGACGGCGACGGCGGTCTCGTCGCAACTGGATTCAATACCGATGATCAACATCGGTACGGTTAATGGCCTGCCCGCGAGGATTTGCCAAGATCTTTCAGGCGGTCTTTGGCTTTATTGGCCTCGGGGCTTTTCGGGTGCTTGGTGATCAGCTCCTGATAATAGAGTTTGGCGGTGGCCGGATCCCCGAGATTGCGGAAGGCGTCTCCCATCCGCAGGCGCGCCTGGGGCAGGTACTTCGCGGTTGGCTTGCTGTCGATGAACTCATTGAACTGCAGGGCGGCTTCGCGCATTTGCCCCACCTTGTAAAGGGATTCGGCGTACAGGAACGCGATCTCCTCGCGGTCTTTTGCCTTTGTCGTCGCCTTGAGCGCCGCCGGGGCGTCCTCGGCCACACGTTTGAACTGGCGTTTGCCGTAGGCGTCGCGGAAATTCTTCAGTGTCGTCAGGGTCTTGTCCGACTTGCGCGGGGTTTCCGCGGGTTTGGTCTCTTCACCCGCGGTCGCTGTCTCACGATCCGCGTTTTTCTCCAGCATGGGATCTCCGGCCTTGTCTGAGCCCCGCGCGGCAGTTGCGCCAGATTTCTCGCCAGATTTCTCGCTATATTTTTCATTATATTTTTCAGGCGTTTTCAGCCTGACGCCTTGTTTTTCCAGTGACGCGATGACTTCGCCCTGGGTTGCCTCCAGCGCTGCCATTCTCTCGTTTAGCGTCCGGACTTTACCCCCAACCGAGTTGGTCTGGTCACCCTCGACCCCGGGCATGAAACCTGTCGTCACGCCAATTTTCAGAGCCTCAAGTTCGCCTTTGATCTGGTTCATCTCCGACGAGATCTTTTCGATGTCCATTGCCGTTGACGCCAAACGGCGTTTCGCGGCCTCACCCGCCGGCGTGTTCTCGTCCATCAACGCGCTCTCAAGTTGCATGACCCTTGTTTGAAGGTTGAAAATCTCGTCCTTCAATTGGCGTTCCTTGGCTGGCGTGAAGCAGCCGGAAACCGACATCAGGAGAATCAGGCAAGATCCTTGGGTCAACGCTCTCATGGGCACGCTCCCGTATTTGACAGACATCCCAACTAAACCCTGTCGGATTCGTTGTTTATCCCTGGTGCTCTATGTTGACCTATTTTGGGTATCGGGCTCAAGTGGGAGCCTGGGGGGGCAGGGGACGTTTCAGGCGGCGGAATCGGCACGCATACGGCGCTTGACGCGGGCTACGACGGTGAAACAACGGCGGGAATCCTGCCGCCATTTCGCCCCGTAGGACTGCGTCGCGGCCATTCTCGACTCGGGGAAGTTCAAGGCCAGGATGAGCAGCCCCTCGGATTCCCGCATGCGCTCATTGAGCAGGCTGAGAAACTTTTTCTGGGCCTCGGCGACGCCCGAAGCGCCTTGAGCCTCAGGGGTTCCTTGCGCTGGCGGGGCGACTTCTGTATGGTGGGGCGCATTCTGGCCGTCTGCCCCTTGAGGTTTGTTGGTATCTTCGGCCATGACTACATTGCCTCAGGCTTGTGATCTCGAAATTAACCGCCTCCTTTTTTCAATCGGCAGGTGGCTCGACAAGCTGAGGGGGGCCGTGTTGGCCCCGCAAGGCAGCGCCGGCATACCCGGCCTCGTAAACGGCGTAAGCGCCTGTAATAAAAGAGAAAAGCTCACAAAATGACTGACAGTTTGAACGAAAACCAGAAGCCCCTCGAAGAACAGATTCCCGAAGAAAAACCTGAACTTGCAACCGAAGTCATCCGGCCCTCCGACGATTTCGAGGACGAGTCCAGGGTGGTCGCAGCCGACGAGGGCGCATCAGAGAGCCTGACTTCGTTCGCGGAGGCTCCCCTGACCGATTCCTTGCGGCAGGCGATCGCTGAGCTCGGTTGGAAGCAGCCCACGCCCGTTCAGGGCATGTGTTTACCGCTGACCTTGATTGGCCGCGATGTGGCCGGTTTTGCCCAGACGGGCACCGGCAAGACGGGAGTTTTCCTGATCTCGACGGCCCAGAGGATCCTCGAGCACCGGGCGACCGGGGGCGGCAGTCCAACTGCCGGCGGCGCGGCCCACCCGTTGGCGCTGGTCCTCGCGCCAACCCGCGAACTTGCCATGCAGATCGAGCAGGACGCGCAAAACCTGTTTGGACGCCTCGGGATCAGTTCGATCGCCGTATTCGGCGGTATCGATTACGACAAACAGGCAAAACGCCTGAAAGAGGGCGTCGACGTGATCATCGCGACGCCGGGACGGCTGAAGGATTATTTCGAGAAGAAACTGATCCGCCTGGAGCAGTGCAAGATCTTTGTCTGCGACGAAGCCGACCGCATGTTCGACATGGGTTTCATCGAGGACGTCGAGTTCTTCCTCGGGAAACTGCCAGAGGACGTCCAGAAACTTCTGTTCTCGGCGACGACCAATGACGAGGTCAAGGAACTGGCCTTTGAGTACCTGGACAAGCCGGCCTACATTTCCGTGAATCCGGAAACGCTGACGCCCGAGAACATCGAGCAGCATGCCATTATCGTCGACGCGCCGAACAAGTTGAAGGTCATGCTGGGGATGTTGCGCGAGCACAAACCGACCTGTTGCATCATCTTCACCAACACGAAACTCACGGCCGAGTGGTTGCACTACAAGTTGAGCCACAACGGCGTCGATGTCGACTTGATCACCGGCGACTTGCCACAGCGCAAGCGCATCCAGCTCATCCACAAGATCAAGGAAGGCAAGGTCAAGGCCCTGATCGCGACGGACGTCGCCAGTCGCGGCCTGCACATCTCGCGCATCACGCACGTATACAACTTCGACCTGCCGCAAGAGCCGGCCAACTACGTCCACCGGATCGGCCGGACGGCACGCGCCGGCGCGAAGGGCAGCTCCTTCTCGCTGATCTGTGATGACTACGGTGAGAATTTCGCGCCGATCAAGGACCTGCTCGGTGAGCAGTTCCCGGTCAAGTCCAAGTGGTACGATACGGCCTACGACAGCGTCGTTGACGAAGCCGGCAACCCGTTCGAAGAACGGATCCGCGCGTGGAAGGAAATGAAGGCATCCCGTTCATCGGCAGGTCGTTCGGGCGCCACGCGCCATGGCGACCGCGGGCCGCGTCGTGATGGGCGCCCCGGCGGCGAACGTCCACAGCACGCGCGTCGTGATGGCCAGCAACCGCGCAGGCATGAAGGACAGCAAATGCGCCACGATGGGCAGCAGCGCCCTCAGCGCCATGATCATCAGCATCGCGACCGCAACCGCGGCGGGGAGCGCCGTCATGACCGCCATGGCGAACCGCGCCATGAGCGTCATCATGAGCGTGACCACAATCGCGGACGCGATCGCGGCCATCACCAGGGTGCGCCCATGCGCCACGACCAACCGCAAGTCGCGGCCCAGAAGCCCCAGGACAACTCAGTTGTGGGTCTGGTCAAGAAGATGTTCCGCGTTTTGTTTGGCGGCTGAATCAAATAAAGACGGTTTCGATGATCGTCAGGATGATTCCGATGATGGAACCACCGGCGATGATCCCGGCACAGACTGTTTCCTGATTGTCGACGAAGATCTTGCGCATGGTCTTCGCGTTGTTGCTTTCGCCTTTCACCGGTGTCTCGTAAGACCGGTGCAGTGCCCAGAACAGGAAGGCACCGAGCGACATGGCCCACGAGTCGCTGAATCGCAGGACGCAAGCCAGGCCAAGCCCCATGGCCGAGATGGGGAACTTGCCCTTCATCTTCACGTTCATGAATTCGATCAAGACACCGAGGACGGCGCCGACCAGGGCCGCCTTCTGCGCGGTCGGGTGCAGCGACGACAATCCCCGGGTCAGGACTTCGGCGACCGCCTTCCAGATCTGGGCACCCGGCATCGGCATCGCCTCGGAGGTGATCTTGCTGATGTTGTTCTGCAGCAGGAGGTAGAACACCGGGACGGCCGCGAACGCGCCGGCGAAGATGCCCAGGACGTGACCGATGGCCTGTTGGCGCGGCTTGCCACCCAACATATAGCCCGGCTTGATGTCCATGAGCAGGTTGCTGGCGTTGCCGGCGACCTCACCGGTGATGCCGGCGGTCATGATGTTGGTTTGCATGTTGCCGGGGGCCAGAACACTGAAGCTCAGTTGAGTCAATTTCCCGAGGGCGCCCGTCGGGGTGATGCTCGTCAGGCCAGTTGAATTGACGGCGATCAGGGTGAAGATGAAGACCATCGGGATGGCCAGCACACCCAACCAGTACTCGATACCGAACAGTTCATGGCCGACGATCACGGTAAGGGCGCCGAGCACTGGAATGCCGATCGCGAAGACGGACATCGGCAACTCAATGTCCTTGAGGATGTCCTCGTCTTTTTTCTTTTTCTTGCCCGGCACAAGGAGGGCCATGGCCTGAAGCAGCATCTTCGGTTTCGAGAAGAACGCGAACAGGGATGAGGTCGTCATGATCGCGACGCCGGGCCACAGCGCCCACATGGTGATGTCCTTGAATTTCGGGGACGCGATGATCCCCTGGTCCAGCAGCCACGGGACCAGGATGAAATAGTTGAGGATGGCGCCGAGCAGCATCGACGAACCGGTCTTCACGCCCATGAGGCCGCCGGTCGCGAGCATGACGATCGAGGTTTCCCAGCGGATGGTCAGGTCCTTGATCGAGGTCCCCATGATCTTCAGGTCAAGGTTGCTGTTGATCTTGTAAATCAGGTCGTCCCAGTGCTCGGGGATCGCGAGGAACTCCGCGTGCAGCCACTTCATGATCGTGTGGTTGCGCAGGGTCTCCATCGTTGCCGACATCAGCGCGCCGATGCCCAGGATCTTGGCCTTGAACAGGCCGTCCTTGCCGTCACCCGTGTGAAGGTTGGCCATGACGATGCCGGCGGCGCGACCCTCGGGGAACGGTAGTTGTTCGTCGTTGATGAAACGTTTTTTCAGCGGGAAGGCGAACAACACGCCGAGGACCGACAGGAGGATGATCCAGATCATCGTGTGGTGCATCGGGATCATCTGGTTTGTGACGAGCATGTACGCGCTGATCGACGAGACAAGAGGTCCCGTCATGTATCCTGCCGATGTCGCGATGGATTGCATCGCGTTGTTCTCAAGGACGGTGAGTTCCTTGCCGAATTTCATGCGCGACATGAGCTTGAAGAACGTGAACGCCAGGATCACGGATGTGATCCCGATCCCGAGGGTCCAGCCCGTCTTGATGCCGACGTAAAGGTTGGTCAGGCTCAGCAGTGACCCGATGATCATTCCGGTTATGGCTGAGCGCGCCGTCAGTTGCGGCATGTCGCCCTGATAAACATTTTTCAGCCACCATTCGTCCTTCTGGCGGAGGGTCATCGAATGGATCTGTTCCTGGGTCAGCTGCTGCAGTTTCATGGCGACAAGGCTCCGGCGATCGGTACGGAATTTCCACTTGAGTCCAATCCGCTGAGAATAGGATGCTTGGACCCCCTGTGACAACAGGGATCGAGCATGTTAGCAATGCTTTGGGGTTTTGGATGTTGTCCTGGATTTTCGGGAGGTGGTGACTGTGCCGGACTTGAAGGACTTGCTTGAGGCGGAAGCTTTGCACATCCAGCAACTCGATCAGCTGGTCCGGGAATCCGTGGCCGAGGAACAAACCCTGTCGAACCGGTTGGCGGATCTGGAGCGGGATGAGACGCTCACGATGGGACAAAGGGTCGCCGACAAGGTCGCGGACTTCGGGGGAAGCTGGACGTTCATCATCAGTTTCGGGTTTTTTGTCGTGATTTGGATCGGGATCAACGCGTTTGCGCTGGCCGGGACGAACTTCGATCCGTATCCGTTCATCCTGTTGAACTTGATCCTGTCATGCCTTGCCGCGTTGCAAGCCCCGGTCATCATGATGAGCCAGAACCGGCAGGAGGACAAGGACCGGCAACGCGCGCGATCCGACTTCATGATCAACCTGAAGGCCGAGCTGGAAATCCGCGGGCTGCACCGGAAAATCGATTTGTTGATCGCGGAGGAGATGCGGACCTTGTTTCAAATCCAGCAGGCGCAAGTCGACATCCTCCTGCAAATCCGGCAAAAACTTGAAACTGACCCCAACGGCTGGACTTCATCCAGCCGTTAAGCCCTCTCCGTTGAACAGCCGATGGGGGCAGTTTAGAGCCAGCCCCCGAACCAGTAGCCTGCAATCCCGAACCACTCGTTCAGGGTGGTCGAGGTTTTGCGCGCGGTGGCAAAGTTGAGCCAGCCGGATTCACTCACGAAACCAGCGGCCGGAGGAACTTCCGGGGCGATCACCGCGCAAACCTCAAAGCCGGCCTTTTCGAATGTGGCGGCAGCGCGTGGCATGTGAACCTGGGATGTGACCAGCACAACGCGCAGGGGAGCCGCCGGTGACAGGCTTTCCTGATGAAGGACATCTCGACTGAAGATGGCGTTGTCGTGGGTGTTGAGGCTGTGGTTTTCCGCGATGAAGCGCACGCCTTCAGCCTTGTTGCCCAGAATGGAACGCGCAAAGGCGATCATTACCCCTGCCTCGGTGACAACTTCAGCCGCGGCGGACGTTGTCGGTCCTCCACTCATCACCACAAGTGCCGGGTGGTTGGTGGCGATCCAGCCAGCGGCAGCGTGGACCCGCTCCATGGTTTCAAAGGCAGGGAGTCCAGCGGCGGTGGCGCCGCCGCCCAGAACCACAACCGGACCCGGATGTCCGGAACAGTCGTTGGCGGTGGTGGCCAGTTCCGCCCCGGCGCGCAAAAGGGGCGCGCGGAGCAGGTTTGATGTCAGGGGTGAGGCGAACATGACCAGCACGGCGAGACCAAGCCAGCCCGCAACCCGGGCGAGGCGCCATCTCCTTGCGCCGTAAAGCCCGGCGGCAATCAACACGCAAACCAGTCCAGCGTCGATCGACATGTCCTTGGCCACGCGGACCAGTGGACGGGACCAGCTGCTGGCTGATATTTGGGGTTGGGCAGGATCCATATGCGTTACGACACCAGAATCGAAAAAGTGAGAGTTGGTTCATCCCCCGGGTTCCACAGGGAATTCGAAGTTGAGGTCATTGCTGATTTCAACCGGGCTATTGACGACATGTTCGCAGAGTTGCGGTCGCGCGGCGAGCAGGATTTGTTGGCGGAACTTTGCCCGTATTTCGGTGCGGTCTGGGATTCTGCCCGCGCCTTGTCCAACGTTCTTGCCGTGAAGCCTGACGCATATTTCAGGGGCATGGGTTTTCTGGAGATCGGATGCGGCCTCGCGATCCCGTCGATGGTGGCGCTCACGCGCGGTGCCGCGCGGGTCACCGCCACGGACATGCACCCGGATGTCCCGGATTTTTTGCGACGTAACCTGAAAGCCAACGCGCTGGGGGACCATCCCGGATTCCGTTATCAGGCGGTTGACTGGCGGCGCGACAAGGACGTTTTGCTGGGTGGGGAGGCAGGGATGATCGATTGCGTCCTTGCCAGTGACGTCTTGTACGATCGCGGGCAGGCGGATGCCGTTGCCGGATTTTTGCGGGAGGCGTTCGCGCGGGGAACGGCGCAGGCAATTGTGACTGACCCGGGGCGCCCTTATTTGCAGGAATTTGTTTCGGCGTGCGCGCGTCAGGGACTCAAGGTCGTCGTGGAAATCGAGCAGGTCGATCCGGTGGACAGGCGGCGCGATGTTTTCGTTTTGTGGGTTGATAAAGAGAGGATTCTTCGCCCTTCGGGCTCAGAATGACGGGATACGGGCTCAGAATGACGGGATACGGGCGCGGGTTGACGAGAGTTTGGTGGACCATAGCGGAGTCGAACCGCTGACCTTTGCAATGCCATTGCAACGCTCTACCAACTGAGCTAATGGCCCCCGAATGCTGGCAGACGGCGAATTTGCTGGAACGGCATGTGCTTGTCAACCGCTAATTGTGCGGTTAAGGTCAATCGTTGGTACCTTGGTTTTTCCAATGCTTTCGGGGATATAACCCTGGGTATTACGAGGATTCGACGCATGGCCCAAGACTCATCCCGTTCGCACTCGTTGTCGTTGATCCTGGATGCGGCCCTTGCCTTGCTGGGTCTCTCCCTGTCGGCATACTCACTGCGGCACCACCTGGCGTTCAAGGCAAGTGGCGCGACCAACGCGGTATGCAACGTCAATGATGTCATCAGTTGTGACGCGGCGGCAGCGAGCCCCTACAGCGAGATCGCGGGGATTCCCCTTGGCGTTTACGGAATCGCGTTTTTCTCCTCTTTGCTTGTATTCAACGTGATGCGTGCCGCGGCTTCGCGAGGTGGTTCCCTTGGACGCATGGCGGCGCAGACCCACGCGGTCATGGTGCTGATCGGCGTTGCCGTTTCGATTGTTCTCGCCATCGTTTCCGCGACTTCAGTCCAGGCGCTCTGCCTTGTTTGCGCGGGGATTTACCTGGTCAACATCATGATGGCGTTTTCGTTGCACATGGGCCGTGCCCAACTCGCGAGACCGTTCAGCAAGAGAGCTGTCGCGATTGGAGGAGTCATCGCCTTCGCGATCACCGGGATATCTGGATGGAGTTACACACAGTTCGTCGCAACCAGAAAACCGTCCAAGCTGAACCCGCAATCAGCCCAGAGCCTGACGCAATCGTCTGCGCAACAGGCCGCACAGCCTTCCAGCCAGGGCGCGGCGCGCCAGATTCCCCTGTCGCGCTCTGCGTATTCAGGTGCTGGCGAGGACTACCGGTACGGCTATGAGCAAGCAAAGGTGGTGGTCCAGGAGTTCGTCGATTTCCAGTGTCCGGGCTGCGCGGTTCTCGCGTCGACGATCAAGGAACTGAAGGCGAAGTATGGATCCCGTGTTCTGTTTGTCTTCCGGAACTACCCGCTTGATGGCAAGTGCAATCACAACATCAACGGGACCTTTCACGCGCATGCGTGCGCCATCGCCACCATGGCCCGCTGCGCAGGCCAATACGGTAAATTCTGGGAATACAACGAGCTCGCGTTTTCGAAGCAATCAGAGGCATCGGCCGAGAACGCCGTCAAATGGGCAAAGGTGACCGGGTTGCCCCAGGACGCGATCGAGACCTGCCAGAAGTCACAGGATATTCTCAGCAAGCTCAAGGACGATGTCGCGCTGGCAGACCAGCTCGGGGTCACGGGTACTCCGACATTATTCATCAACGGCGTGCGATACGATGGTGATCGCAGCCTGGCGGCACTGGGTGATGTTCTTGAGCGCGCGCTGATCGAAGCGCAGTAAGAAACGGTGAATTGCCCGTGAAGATCCATTTCGAGAACAATTTCCAGCGGAAGGTGATGATCGTCACTTTCCCGGAGGCCGTTGTCATCACGTCCGACAGGGATGTCATGGAAATGCGCTCCCAGTGGATGGGCGCGCTCAAGTCCTGGCATTCGCCTTACAAGGCGCTGGTGGACCTGGCAAACCTGTCCGTTCATCCTGCCCCTGGACAGGACGGGAAAGTCCGCGACGCGTTCGCGCGCATGATGAAATTCCTTGAGGGATTGTTCTTGCGAAAGGCCATCGCATTCGGCTTTGACGCGTCGCTTGGTCACGAGTTTCTCCCATTCGAGGTCGCGACTGGTGAGGATGAGGCCCGCGAAAAGGTTGGTTTGCGTGAGGCGATCGCGCGCGGCGCCCCGGGCGACTTCCGGTCGTCAATCCAGTTCCAGAATCATTTCCGGCAGCACACCGTTGAGATGAGCTTTTCCGTGCCAGTCGTGATCGAGTCAAATGAACAGGTGGATATCCTGAAGTCCAGGATCATGAACAACTTGATGCAGTGGCATTCAAAATGGAACTTGCTCGTCGACTGCGCGAATATGGAAGTCGCGGAATCCGCGCGACCATTCCTGGCTGCCTTGGAGAAGCCCTTGCGGGGATTTTTCATGAAAGACTGGGTGGGATATTCGCCAAAAGGTGGGGCTGACCACTATCCATTCAAGACTTTCCGGGCGCGGCACAATGCCGTGGCCCGGCTGGAGGCCGAAGGCCTGTTTTCCGGGGACGCGGCGCAATGCAAGTCCAGCGCGCCGCCAACAAAAAAGTGACATGGAACGGGAAGGAAGAAGATGACATCCTTGCGTCGCGATTCTCACAGCTGGCTTTATCCACCCATCGAACCCCACAACGCCGGCCACCTGAAGGTTGGTTCGGGTCACGAGATTTACTTCGAGGTTTCCGGGAACCCCAAGGGGAAGCCCGTGATTTTCGTTCATGGCGGACCGGGGGGAGGCACTGAGGCCAAACACCGTCAATTCTTCAACCCGGAAAAATACCGGATCGTGCTGTTTGACCAGCGCGGTTGCGGCAAAAGTCGCCCGTGGGCGTCCCTTGACGACAACACGACATGGCACCTCATTGACGACATGGAGGCGATCCGCAAACACCTCGGGATCGAGCGGTGGCAAGTGTTCGGCGGATCGTGGGGCAGCACCCTGAGCCTTGCCTACGCACAAACGCACCCAGCGCGCGTCACGGAGCTGGTGCTTCGGGGAATATTCCTGATCCGGAAAAAGGAGATCGACTGGTTTTACCAGGAAGGCGCAAGCAACATCTTCCCGGACGCGTGGGAGCCATACAAGGAGGCGATTCCTGAAGGTGAACGCGGGGATTTCCTGACGGCATATCACAAGCGCCTGACGAGTCCGGACCGGGAAACCCAATTGAAGGCGGCCAGAGCCTGGAGTACCTGGGAAGGCGCGACCAGCAAGTTGTTCCCGGACGAGGCTGTTACGCAACGGTTCGGCGCTGACGATTTTGCCCTCGCCTTCGCGCGGATCGAGTCCCATTATTTCTTCAACAAGGGATTCTTTGATTCAGACGGTCAATTACTCAAGAATGTGGACCGGATCAGGCACATTCCATGCGTCATCGTCCAGGGCCGTTACGACGTGTGTTGCCCGATGCGGTCCGCGTGGGACCTGCACAAGGCCTGGCCCGAGGCGGAATTCTTCGTCATACCGGACGCGGGACACGCGGCGGGTGAGTCCGGCATCAGCCGTGCGCTAACTGCCGCGACGGATCGTTTTGCTGGCCTGGCATGATTTTCTGTTTCAGCGGCATCTTGCGCAGCGCCTTGTGCAGGATGCGTTGCTCTGCGCGGCTATGGGCGTCGCGTCTGTAAAGGTCGCGCTCGAGGGCATGGTGAGCGCTGGTCACAAGATCGGGATTGATGCCGGACTCAAGCAACCGTTTATGGAACTCAAGGTAGGACTCGCCTTTTTTGCGAGTGAATCCCGCGCTGATGAGGCGCGCGGCCAACGCGCGATAGTAGGCTGGCGCATCGGGTAAATGATCATCCCTGGTGAGGACCCGTATCAACAGCCATGCTGAAATCGCGAACAGGACCCCCAGCATCGTAAGTTCTGTCGTATTCTGGTCCCACGAGACGTTCTTGACGTCGAGGAGCCTTGACATGTCCACGCGGCTGACGGTGATGACGAGCTCCTTCTGGGCTTTGGCGTCATAGTCAATGACGTACCGGATGAACCAGAAACGTACCGCGTTCGCGATCGCGCTATAGGCTTCCTCGATGCTTGATCTCCGTGAAGTCTGGAGAACGAGCGGGGTCGGATCGTAAGGCAGCCACCCGACGCCCGGCGAGAAAATCTCGAGCCAAACATGGGCATTGCGCTCCGGGACTTCAAGCATGCTCGACATGACGTTGAACTGGCCGCCGTGGTATCCCGACACAAGCCGCGCGGGTATGCCGAGGTTGCGCAGATACAATGCCGCGGATGTCGCGAACAATTCACAGTGCCCTTCCTTGCCGGTCGTCAGGAATTGTCTCAGGTTGTCTTCACCGGTGAATTCGAATTTGAGACTGGCTGTGTATTGCTGGCGGTAATGTCGCTGCAAGTTCCGCAAGATATGCCCGATGCCCATGGACGCCGGCGGGGCGCCCAGTTCGTTATTCACTTTTTGCACGAAATCGCCAAACCATGGTTGGCTTGCAACTTCAGCCGGGATCTCCGTCAGTCGCTTCGCGTCGCCCGCGGACATCTCAAAATACCGTTTCACCTGGGGAGGAAGTGAATCCATCACTCCCCGGTACCGGGTGAGCGAGATGTCAATCTCCTCGTGAGAATTCGGCAGCGCTGGGCTGAACCGGAGGTCATAGTGGTATCGCATGGACTCGTCGCGGTTCAGGATGATGGTCCCGTTCGTGTCGACAATCGTTTCCTGGCTGATCCGCATCGGAATCTCGAGATTCCAGAGGCCGTAAGGAACCAATAATTCCCTTGCGGCAGAGGGTTCCCTGAAAAACGAGAGCTCCATCTGCGCCTTTGTGTGCGCCTTGCCGACGCGGAAGTCGGCTGTCTGCATGACGAGTTGCGCAAATTTTCCGGAGTTCTGCCAGGTTTTCCCGTTGAAGGCATCCAACGTGGCGCCACGAAGATAAAGCATCGGGCCGTTGTTTGCGAGCCATTCGGTGTCGCGGGAGGAAATCCACGTGTAGACGCGGTTCGATTCCTCGATACTGCCTTTGCCGCCGAGGTTCACCTGGTTTGAATAACCCGTCCGGGACCTGACGCCTGACAGGTTGAAGTCCATCGCGAGATCGTTTACGCGCGGGAACCAGTAAAAAATCATCCCTCCGAAAATGACGCCAATCGGGATTGCCCGCACCAGCTGGTAAAAGAAATTGACCGTCAGTCGTTCAGTCGCGTCGCCCGCGTTCACCGAGAGGAAATACATTCGCGCGGCGTTCAAGGTCATTGCCATCGCGACAATGAACGCGAGGAACGCGCCATAACTGTCGAGGTTGTCAGCCAGCATGACAGCGCCGAGAGATATCAGGTTTGTCACCGTGATCGCGGCAAACACGCGACGCTGCGCAGTCATGTTCTGCATGAGGGCAGGGAGCACCGCCAGCAGTGTTTCCATCGCTATTGTCGCGAAGTCTTTCTCTGCGCGTCGCGCGAGGAATGCCCACAGGACGATCGCGAGGCTGACGGCGTATCCGCCGAGGCGGACCGTCCGAAGACTGCGCTGCGCGAGCCGACGATGGCCAAGCACACAGACTGCGCACAGGGTCGCGGAAGCAATCAGTGGCGGTAACGTTGTGGCATGGCTCAGGGCGGTCAATCCGAGTGTTGTGACAAGCAGGATTGACCATGACAGAAAATAATAGTTGGGCGCGGTTATGACCGCGAACCTCCAGACGCGATGGTCTAGTGCGTTTTGGATGGTGTTCTTGATCATCTATGGCGCCCCGCCGCGAGCCGCGGGTCATGGCTGATATAATTACGCCATTCATAGCCCGCCAGTGAGATTTCAAGTTGCAGGAAAACCCCTTTGATCTCGGCTTTCGCGTCGAGGATTTCCCACTTCCGGTCCTTGTTCGCGTGATCGGGCAGTGCCGCGAGGAAGTGACAGATTTCCTCGTAGCCAGAGGTATATGAGCCATCGTCGTGCTGCAATATCACTTCGCGTGACGCGTCCTTGATGACTTCGGCAGCGGTCCTGATAACGCTGATCAGGCGCTCGTAGGTTTCTTCGGTCTCGGCCTTCCGGAGCGCTCCCCAGTTCGTGGTGATCATGATGCCGAATTCCGCGACTTCCGAGCGATACTCCTTGAGCACCCAGAGTCGGGCTGGCTTTCCCGCGCTTTTTTTCCAGTCGATGTGACGGGATGAATCCTGGATTGTGTGGGGCTTGTGCGCGAAAAACTCCCGTTCGTCGTCTTGCTGGGCGACGCGTTTGCGGTAGTCGCTTTTGAGTTGCTCATAGAGTTCCGGAACGATCCTGGGCAGCACCGTCAGGAAGCCCTTCGCCTCGGTGATCTTGAATTTGTCGATGAGCCCGAATGGAAAGTTTGTCCGCAGCAGGAATTTTATCGAGCGATAGAGCCCTCGCTTCATCGGATCCATGCGAACGGTTATCGTTTTTGAGGCTTTGGGCGGCAATGACATGACGTTGCCAGTTCCAAACGTACCCTTCGGTTTCACGGGAAGGATGATGGCCTTCGGGATCTCCCGGACGGCATAATTCTCGAATCCATAGATAGGCACGAATCGGTGGTTGTTCTGGACGACGAGCAAGAGATCGAAAGCTTTGCCAGTTTCCGCGCTGTGCTGCAGGTACCCGGAAACCTGATAGTTCTTGATCGCGGATTCAGAGAGGATCCCGGAGATGAGGATCAGGCTGAGGCCCGACGCGAGAAACAGGAAAAGGGCGTTCATTCCCGTATTGACCGCGATGAGGCCCGCGACAAAAACAAGCGCCAGGGCGTACACGCCCGGCGTCGTGAAGGAAAGTCCGCGGTTTACGGATTTATAGTACATGTTGCCCCGTTCCGGCCCGGATCGTGTTGATCAGTCAATATCGACCTGGGCAATGATGTTCTTGATCGCCTCGTTGCCATCGAGTCCCGCGCGCGGAATGACCCTGTGGGCAAGGGATGATGTCGCGAGGTACAGCAAGTCATCGGGGATAACATAATCCCGGCCTTCAACGAGGGCGCGGGCCTTGGCCATCCGCAACCAGGAGACTCCGCCCCGGGTCGAGATACCGAGCTTGATGCTCTCGGCGTGACGCGAGGCATCGATGACGCGTTTGGCGATCGACAGGACACGGTCGGCCACAAATACGCCGTCAAGCGCGGCCTGCGTGCGCAGAAGCTCGCCGTTCTCGAGCAGTTTTTCCGGGACCGAGGCCAACGGGTCCATGGTCGCCACGCGCAGGATTTCGATCTCTTTGGATTTGGACGGATAATCGAGGCGGATTTTGGCGGCAAACCGGTCCAGCTGGCTCTCAGGCAGCGGATAAGTTCCGATGCTCTCATTCGGGTTCTGCGTCGCGAAGACGACGAATGGTTTGGGGAGCGGCTGGGACCGGCCCTCGATGGTTACGGATCCCTCTCCCATGGCCTCGAGCAGCGCTGACTGCGTGCGCGGTGACGCCCGGTTCAGTTCGTCGGCGAGAACGATCTGGGTGAAGATCGGGCCCCTGTGGAACTGGAACTTCTGGGTTTCCTGGTTGTAGACATCCACCCCGATGACGTCGCTCGGCAGAACGTCATTGGTGAACTGGACACGTTTGAAGTCCAGGCCAAGCATTTTCGCGATGGATTTGATAAACGTTGTTTTACCGATTCCGGGGACATCCTCAAGAAGGACGTGTCCCTGGGCAAGGATGGCGCAGAGCGAGACAGTGCACACCATCGGTTTCTCCGGTACGAGCAGCTCCATCTGCTTGCGCAGGAGTTTCAGGCTGTCGAAGACCTGGCTTGAGATCAGGGTCTCGGTTGACGGACGTTCTTGTTCCATTTTTCGCGCATGCGCAGCCATGGGCTCCCCCGCAATTGAAAGAGGTCTTGCGTATCCTGTGTCGGCACGGGGTTACCGGGTGTGAGTGAGTGGCAGATTTGGTGAATTTGAAAAATTCCCCGATTGGCCTGTGATCTCCGGCGACAGTCAAAAGAAAAAAGGACCCCGGAAGGGTCCTTTTTTTGATTGGTGTGATTCCCGCTGGTCAGTCGAGCGGTTGGATGCTCCAGGTTTCATTCCCGCGGTCCCCGATTCCGTTCCACGGCTGCGAGGGTTGGGGCGGCGTGCCCGGTTGTGTCTGTGGATCAGCCGGCGGCTGATTGCTTGGCGGCTGATTGCTCGGCTGATTGCTCGGTGGAACGGTGCCTTCGATGCCGACATTGATGGAGAGGCTTGTGTCGATCGGCTGTGGGTTCGGCGCCGGGACGGGGTTCGTGTTCGGGGGCGGGGTGATGCCGGGGTTCGATGGCGGCGAAACAAGACGCAAGGTGAGTTCCATCTCGTTCTGGCCCGGGCGAAGGGTGACGCCCTGGCGCTCTCCTTTCAAGCGAAGCGCGGTACCTTCATAGATCTCAAGGGTGACTGTTCCCGGCTGGTTTGGCTTCAATTTGTTGAGACTGACGCGTGACTTGCCCATGTTGAAGCGGATCGCGCCCGAATCGGTTTTACCGAGGAAACTGAACTTGTACGACAGCTTCGCGGTGTCCACATTGAAATTGTCTTTCAGCACGCGCTCGTCGAGCACCGCGGTCAAGCTGCCCGTATCGGCATCAGACTGGTCACCGCCATTCTGGGTATACCCCGGGCCGACCGGTCGCTGGACCTGCTGGTTGCCCGGGGCGACTTCGACACCCGGGGCGCGGGATACGCAGCCGGTGGAGACAGTCAAAGGAAACGGTAATGTGCCGTGCGCGATTCATGCTCTTCCTCCGGGTTTGCCTGGGAATGTGCAAGGCACGGGCCAGTCGTGATTCACTGCCGCAAGTCCCCGATGTTCCTTGCCGGCTGTCATGCTCTGGCACGATCCCGGTCTGGAATTGTCAAACGTTTTGACAGTTGGCGCTCCTTTGGCGTTATAAAAATCGACAGCTTTCAGGAAAACAATGGGTTACCGTTGGACTGTGAATTGCTCTCACGGTCACTGGAGGCGAGTTGTTGCTGCCATGCGTCGTGTTGTTGCCACCATCTTAGTGCTGCTGTCCTTACAGGGTCTGGTTGCCTGCGACTGGATCATGCCATTCAACACGCGCGCTGGCGGCGATGCTGCGAATGTGGGTGGCGACCTTCCAAAGATTTACGAGAACGGGTTGAATCCTGATGGCGGTCTCCATGATGCAGCGCTCCCGCTGGAGAGCGACACAAACCGCGTCCCGTTTTCCAAGGTCAGCGCATTCAAGGGCGCTGCGATTCGTGAGCAGTACCAGTCCATGGATTACGACGATTTGCTCTGGTCCGTGGCGTTTTGCGATTGCGCGCCCAGATGGACCCATCGGGTATTGACCAGGATGCTGGAGGCCAACGGCGCGCTGCCACAAGTCCTCGTTCCGCAGATTCGTGAGGCCGTTTTGCGCGACAAGCGCATCCAGGCAGTTCTTCATCTTCCGGGTGGTGCCGATGGTGTCATCTCAAAGATTTTCGCCAATGACTCGCAACTTGAGAGTACAGTTCGCTCGAACTTGCTCTCGATGATCCAGACCGCGTGGCAGAACCCTCTCAGGATCGGATCATCCCAGCGTATTTATTTCGATGGTTTTGCGCCGCTCCCGTGGCGCCGTCCGGCGTCTGCCGGCGGGAGCCAGGTACGCCCGGAAGGATTCAGTGTCGCGAACGCCGCGTCGAACTGGCTTCTGGTCACCAGTGGCCCGGCTCCGTGGACTGCAGGTCCCGGGCGCAGCCGTCCTGGATTGCCCCTGGAGCAGGATATCCAGCTGGTGAGCTGGGCCCGGATGATGGCGGAAATCAATTACATACTGGGCGTCAAACGCGGATTCGATGGTCGCATTTACGGTGGCCTGATGATCAATCCGCATGATCCGTCGGGCGCCCTTCTCGGCTATGAGGTGCTCCCGGAGAATGGCGCGCCCGCTCTCGGTCTGTCTGGGGACCTCCGGATCGCCTATCAGCCAATGTCGTCCCTGAAATTGATCGTCAACGGCAAGGAGCGGTGGCAGCGCCAGCCCGGTGCGGTTGACCTCGCGGAACAGGCGCGCGTGTGGCGCGCGGGCGCCGCTATCTTCAAGGGGTTGCGGCTCGAATCCCGCAAGTACCCCGGGGCCATTTTCGGGCCAGATGACGCGAATATTTTCCCCGCCGACGCGCAACGGCTTGGACTCGCGTTCCTGCAGGGCATGCAGGTCATCCTGGGTGACGAACTTGTCGCGCTGGACTCCATGACGATCGGTGACTCGTGGTCCCTGCCGGAGCAGCGCGTGCAGCGCAGCGAGACGGACATTGTCAGCATGGTGCGCGTGGCGAACTCCCTTGCCGCGTGGTTGCAGGAAATCCAGTCTGTGGATTCATCCGGCCTGTCAGAAGCCGATAAATCGACCCTGCGTGAGAGCATGCCGAAACTCCAGGATGCCCTTCGTTTGAGTGTCCTTCGCGCCCTGCGCCGCGGTTCCGACTGGCTTGCATTCGAGGCGGGTGACGGAATGATTCCGGTCGCCAAGCAGGCGGAGATGATCGCTACTTTCGGCAAGGTAGAGCAAGAAATCCTGCGGAGTGGTTTTGTGCGGCGAAGACTGGCTGTCGTTGGCCAGAGGCTGATTGACAATCTCGCGACGCGTGTGGACTCCAACGGAGTGATTGCCTTGACGCCAGAAGAAGCCATCTGGTGTCGCGAGGCCTTGTCCCGTTTGAAATCATACAGCGCCAATGAGGCTGAGATCGCGAACTTTGTTCAAACCATCGACGCGGGGATCAAGGCGTGGGACGCTTCTGCCTCGATTTGACCGCGCGACCGGCCAGGCGTTCGCGCACTGGAACAGGTTCACGCCTGTTTCTCCTTGTTCTGTTGCTTGTCTCGTCGGCGGAAAGCGCTTTCGCGCAAAGCCTTCTTCCTGAGGGTATCGTCGCCTGGCAGGCCGGCTACCGTTCCTATCGAAGCCAGGAAAACGCGTTTGATTCCAATTTCCAGCTGCGCCCCATTGGCGCTGACTACACGATGAAGTTTGATCACGACATGCTCCGCAGCGGGAAAGCAGGAAAAGACCTGCAGCGTCTCGCGACGGTGCTTGACTCAGTGGGCGATCCCGCGGAGACGCGACTCGATCTTGGTGTCCTCAAGCAACATGTGACGGCAGACCTGTCGGCCTCGATTTTCGGGTTGGCTTATGGGGCCAGCAAGGATTTGACCATTTTTGCCGGCATTCCCTGGACCAAGGCCCAGGTGCGGAACCGTGTGGAGTTTTCCGGGTCCAACAACGCGATGGCAATCCTGGATCGTCTCGGGAACATGGCTTTTGACGAGCTCCGCGCCGGTCTGGAACAGGCCAGTCAACTTGACGCCGCGACCATTCGCAACGCGATCGAATCGGAAGGTTACGGTCCCGTGGACCACTGGGATTATTCCGGTATCGGTGACACGATCCTGGGGGGGCGTACAGCTTTCGACGTGGAGCTGATCTCCGGGCTGCCCCTTTCCATTGAATACAGTCCTTCCATTTCACTGCCCACGGGTCATGCCGATGACCCTGACCTGATCAATGACGTTGGTCTCGGCAAAGGGTTCATCTCGATCGCGCAGTCCCTGACGCAAAGAGCCATGGTCTCAAGCAACCTGGTGCTCGGGATGGACCAGATGTATGCCTACAACATGGACGCCCGTGTGAAGCGCCGTGTACCTGAGGAAAACGAGTCCATCGTGGCAGCGGATCGCAAGACAAACGTCCTTTACAACCCCGGGGACGACGTCGAGCTTGGCGCTTTTTTTGAAGGTCGTTCGGGAATTTATGGCGCCAGATTGCGGTTCGCGGATCACGTCCATTATGAGGATCGCTACACCGGCAGCATCGTTGGCAATTACGACAAGATGTCCGCGAGTTCGGGCACCGAATTGCTGACTTACGAGGCTGGCTTCTCCATCAACACCGTGGAAGCCTACCAGAAGAAAGAATTCCTGGTTCCGTTCATCGCCAATTTCACCGCGAGTTTTCCGATCGCCGGTCAGAACAGTCCCAATTTTGAGTATTACGAATTCACTCTGACCAGTTTTTTGGATGCTCGCTGAACCATTCGAATTTACTTGGTTTTTTCGGTGCCCTTCAGTTTTCCAGCACGCCGTCCGATAAGGGAGGACAATTTCAGGAGGCGCGCTTGAAAACAACGATTGGGATAACCAAATTTTTCGTCGTTTCGACGTTGTTGGTATTGGTTCCTGGCGTCAGCGCATGCACGTCCCAGACCGCGACCTCAAAAGATGTCGAAATGCGCGAAGGCCTCGCGCGCAAGATCGGCACCGGTGAGATTGTCATTTTCTACGCGAATGAGACGCCTCAAAGTCCCCAGATGCAGGCGCTGTACTCCCGCATAAATAACGCTGTGATGCTGGCTCAAAAATCCGGGGCTGCCGGTGCCGCCGAGATGGCGACCTTGGCGCGGATCCAGCGTTCCTACGCGGACGACCTGGAAAAGTTCTCCTCGCAGGTGGACAAGGACGCTGGTGGTCTGGAGTCCAGGATTTGCGGCGCCCAAAACGCGTCGCGTAACACCGGCCTGTTCATTTTCACGAACCGACTGGCGCGGGCCGGAAAAGCCAGATTTTGCCTGCCAGCCAAATACGCCGGACAGGTTGAGGAAGTGGATTTCAACATTGGCCTGAGCGCTGCCGAGCAGCAGGATTTCCGTTACGCGGAAATGCCGCTGTCGAGTGAAAAGGTTTTCGCCGCGACTCTGGACTTTGTGAAAACCGTAATGCAGGCGAAGGGAATTGCTCCTTCTGACCTCGCGTATGTATTGATTACCAAATCACACGGTGGTGGCGATCTTGTCATCTCCCCGAAACTTTCTTACCGGGCAGACCTTTTATCTGACCAGGCACTGGCGCAGCGGTATGTCATGGTTGCCTCAACGGTCGCGATCCGCGAGGTTCGCCTGGTTGACCTGTCGCTTGAAAATGGCCAGAGGCTTGGTGACCTCATCGCGAATGGTGTCCAGTTGCAAAATGTCCTGATCCCCGCCTCGAAGGGCAAGGAAATGGCCTTGAAGATCGGCGACCTCAAGATCGCTGATGTCGACATGGGTCCGGACAAGCAAGCGAATCTCGCGAGCCTGAAGGTTGGCGACCTGAAGATCGGTGACCTGAAGATCGGGGATCTCAAGGTCGGCGACCTGAAAATCGGTGACCTGAAGGTTGGTGATCTTAAATCCGGCGATCTGAAAACCGGAGACCTGAAGCTTGGTGACTTGAAGATCGGAGACTTGAAATCGGGTGACCTCAAGACCGGCGATTTGAAAATCGGTGACTTGAAATATGGTGATTTGAAGGTTTTCGACTTGAAGACCGGTGACTTGAAGAACGACCTGGGTTCTGAGTCGGGCGTCCTTGACGCGCCAGGAGTCTCAAAGACGGCGATGGTGGAAATTTTGAAGGGCGTGTCGCTGGCATTTCCCCTGGTGTTTTTTGAATCGTGCGACAGCGACCTTGGCGCTGATCTGACCTATGACTTGCTTTACGGGTCCTATGAGTGGAACGGCTCCACTGGCGTGGCTGCCGTATACTTCTCGGATGGCCGGGGATTGCGTTACGAGACGGTCAATTACGGGACAATTCCGTTCATGAATCACTTCTCGGAATCCTTGAGAGGCATGCTGGACGCCGAGCGCTCACGCTGAAATCCGCGGCATGACGGTTCCGCTGGCGCTTGCCCGGGTGATAATCAACGCGGTCCGGTCGTCCGACTGGACTGTTTCTTTTCCCGCGTCGACCATGACCTGGTAAATGAAGTCCGCGTCGGCAGGCGCGTACTCGCCGAGCTTGTCGAGGCATTTTTTTGTTGCCCGGCTGCCATCGATGCATCCGTCAGTGAATGTCGCGATGAACTCGCCTGGCTGGAGGCTGATTTGAGCGTGGCCCAGGCGGACGGTCTCCTGGGTTCCAATCTGCTGCGACACGAGGGGAAGGTATCTGGCCCTGAGGCGCGATGGGCTCCGGCCCGCGGTCGTGATCCAGCCGGGAGTACCGCAGTTGAACAGCGTTATTTTTCCGGCGTCGTGTGAAGCCTCAATCACCATGACGCTCATGGTGGACATGACTCGCCCCGCGAATAGTTTGAACAAGTGCCGGTTCAATCCGTTGATGGTATCCTCGACGCTGTCGTTGGCGTCAGCGTGCCCGGCAAGAGCGCTGATGATGGTCGCGACGGCGAGGGCGGCCTGGGGCCCCTTGCCGGTGACGTCGCCGACAAAAAGTCGTGTCTCACCGTTCGCGGTGTTCCAGACGTAATACCAGTCGCCCGCCATGGTCTGGGCGCTCTCGAAATAAAATTGATATTCAAGATTCCCGGCGGCGGCTTTTCGTGTGGCCGGCAGCAGCATGTTCTGGACAGAGCGCGCCAGCTCCAGGCGGTCTTCCATCGCTTTCAAGTCGCGCTCGATGCGCAACTTGGCGTTGGCGGTATTGCCGTAATCGTAGGCCGTGATCGAGGCCAGCGCGGCGAACAGCACGAGGTCAAAGGCGTAGGTCCAGGGAAAACCGCTGAAATTCATGTCGAGGATGTCGGCCAGCAGGCGACGGTTCTCGAGGAACATCGGCGCAAGGGCGACAACGAAGAGGGCGAAGAGGATCCTGGCGGTTACGATTCGCGCTGGACTCTTTCTGCTTCGCTGAAGGTACTCGATGGTTGTCCACGACGCGTAAAGCCCATAGAAAACGGCCATGGTCCTGCCCATGATCGTCAGCGCGAAGATCAGGTTGACGGTCCATTTCGCCGGGAGCGTCAGCCAGGCTGCGGTGATCAACCCTGCCTGAACCACCATGGTGATCCGGAATGCGCGAAAAAACCCGGGTGTCTTCATCCGGAAGAAGTCGTGTATGAACAGGATCAGCAGGAATTCCGTGAATGACTGCGCAATCGCCGCGAGGATGCCGCGGTTGACGCCCCATGCCTCGATCCATTCGGCGTAGCCTGACTCAAGGTGGATGCCTATCGACGAGACCAGGATGTAAAGGATGAAGGAGAAAAGTTCCCGGTTCTGGGCCAGGAATACATAGAGGAACGCGAAGATGAAGCAGAAGGTGAGTCGCGGAAGCAGGAACCAGAGGAAGTAGGTTGTCTTGAGCTCATGGGACTTGAAGGCGGTTGCCTTGAGTGTCGCCCTGTCCCCGATCAACAAGTCCTTCCGGTTCGCGACGCCCTGGTAAGGCAAGTTTCCCGGATCAATGCGCAGCGCCAGGTTGACGACCCCGTCCGCCCCGACAAGGCGTCTTGGTATTGTGAGGTTCATCGTTTCAGCCTCGCCCTCGTCAATCTGGACCCCGTTGACGAAGAATTCGTATCTCTTTGCCCAGACGTAAAGCGAATGGAGGGCGACCGGATTATCCGCGTTCATTAATCCTGCGGGAATCTTGAGGGTGCTTCTCAGGTAGATGAATTGCCCCGGCTTGTAACCATTCAGAGGAAATTCCCGCGCGGGCAACACCATCCTGCGGGTGAAGTTCCCGGCCGGGTAGTCCGCGGTCAGGTGGCACTCAATGTTGCCGCACATGGGGGAATTTCCGTAAAAGACGTCCCATTCCAGTTTTTGCCGGGTCAGGTTCTCGAACGCGCGGTCCCGGTAAATATCTGTGGACGGCGCGAGAAGTTCTTTGATCTGCCCGCCAATGAACAAGACGGGAAACAGGACGCAAACAGCCGCCACCAGCAGCGAGAACTTCCCGCGACGACGCAGCGCGAAAACGCCGTCGTTGATGTCGGTCGACCTTCTTTTTGGTTGCGGCTTGTCCATCGAACCCCGGACGCGAAGGTGATAATTCCCGGATTCTTTTCGGCAAATTCGTGGAATGATGAAGCGACGGGGGGCCTTGGCAATCCGGCAAAAAAGGCGAATTCAGTCCGGCCGGACTGGCGTTTTGGCGAGAAGTTCGCGGATGACGTGTGACGCCGCCGCCATGCCAAATGTTGAGGTGACGCCGACCATCGTTCCCATGATGACATTCCTTTTATTGCGGAGGTCATCCTCGCTGAGTGGCTCGCCGGTCTTTTCCCGGTCAGCGTCATCAGGTCCCATGATCTCGAACCTCCCACGTTCCGCCTCCGGGTGTGATGGCATGATGGATGGAGCCGGATCTTCCTCTGAGAAAACAGCCGGGATCTTGAACGTGGAGTTGGTTGAGAATCCATACTTCTTGCGAAGGTAGACGCGCACCATCCGCGCGAGAGGGTCGATTTTTGTTTTGGCGAGATCGGCGATGCGCACCTGCGTGGGGTCGAGGCGGCCGCCTGCGCCGGTCGAGACGATGACGGGAATCCCACGTTGCCTGCAGTGGATGATGAGCGCGCACTTGTTGCCAAGCTGGTCGATCGCGTCGATGACAAAGTCGATCGGCTTGCCATCGTGACCGGCAGGGTCAAGCAGTGCCGGCAAGGTGTCCGGATTGATGTGCTCGAAGCGGGGGCGGATTTCCGCGCGCGGCGATATCAGGCGCAGCCTTTCGGCGACGACTTCGACCTTGGGTCGGTCGAGGGTGCTTTCGAGGCCCGGCATCTGCCGGTTGAGCGTGGTCAGCGAGACCCGGTCCATGTCGACGAGAGTGATCCGTCCGATCCCGGACCTGATGAGGGCCTCGCAAGCCCAGGATCCCACGCCGCCCATGCCAGCCACCAGGACGTGACAGTCGTGCAGGCGGCGCACGCCTGCCTCTCCGATCAAGCGGCCAAGTCGTTCAAATCTCCGGTCAATGTGTCCGTTTACCAGCATGGCGGGCGGTAATTATCCGAACATCGATCACGACTCAAGGTTTATCGGGTAAAAACCGAAACGGCTGCCATGTCGCTTTGTTACACAGGATCACAGGTCGTTTCCGGTTGCGCGCGCCTTCTGGCCGTGCTGCTTGGAATCTTGCCAGCTTGCGCCCAGGAGAGCCAAGTCAGTCGTGGTCCGCCGCGTCCTGCCGGCCAGTCCGCGACGGATGCCCAAGACGCGGTCGCGCCTGGCACGCAGCCCGGAGTCCAGCCAGTCTCTACGGCAACCACTCAGGTTGTCCGGCAAAAGATCCAGTTCAGAGGGAGCCGGGGTGACACGGTTCCAGGTTATCTGTGGGTTCCTCCTGGTTCCGCCGCTGTGAGACATCCCGGCATCATTGTCATGTACGGAATTACGGGAAACAAGGACGACGGTGGAGTGGCGGAGGCTTCGCAGATTCTGGCCAAATCCGGATTTGTCGCGATGACTTTGGACTGGCCGGGCACCGGTGACCGCTTGCCAGCCATCAAGAAGAGCGACCGGGTGACGAACCCGGGCATCAAAGACTGGACTGTGGATGACTACGGCGCGGCCCTGAACTGGTTGTCCACGCGACCGGAGGTAGACCCGCAAAGGCTTGGATACGCGGGGGCCAGCATGGGCGCGATGACAGGCCTTGTTTTCGCGAAGCGTGACCAGAGGGTGCGAGCCATCGTGGCCATGGTGCCGCTACCCGTTCCGATCCTGTGGGGCGGTGATGACCCGTCCCTCGCAATCCGTGATGTGTCGCCGCGCCCGGTGCTGTGCATCATGGCAACGGGTGATGCCGCGGGGCCGGCCGTTTGCAACAATGCCGGTCCCAACTCAGAAAAACTCACGTTTCCGGATGAACACGAGTTGTCGAATTCACGGGTACAGGCCGCGAATGCCGCCCGCGATTTTTTCATGCGCCAGCTTGGACGGTAAGTCATCCGGGGATGGCAATCTGGAAGACACGTGAGAGGTTCTCCCGGCTGAGGTCGAGGATGGCGCCAACGGTCTCGCCTTTGCCCCGGGCGAGCGCCACTTTTTCCGCGACCTCAATGATGACTGCGGGCGTTACATGCGCGGGCTTGACCTTTGAAGAGCCACGTTCGCGCGCCCCGATGGCTCCCGTCGGGGCGTCGGACTCGATCACGAGAATCCTGTCGGGTATCGCCGCGAGATTTTCCCTGGACATCCCGGCGATCCCGTTTGGGCCGATGGAGAGCAGCATGCCAAGGCGCGCGTATTCAACGATCAGGTTTTTTTCGCCGCGGAACGCGTGGACGAGTCCCGTGGTACCGGGATGCGCGTGAAGTTCTCGCAGGCAGGCGCCGTGTGCCTTCACGACATGGAGCACGACCGGCATTCCCAGCTTCCCGGCAAGGCGCAAGTGGCGCCTGAACCAGTCCAGTTGTCGCTCGCGATCTTGTTTATCTGTGGCGAGAGCGTGATCGAGCCCGGTTTCTCCGATCGCTGAGGGCATCATTCCTGTGTGGTCTGCCCGCGTGGTTAATCGTGACTCCAGTTTCTGGAACGCCTCGCGGCATTCTTCGCCGGACGCGTTGTGGACAAACCAGGGATGCAGGCCAAAGCTCATCTGGATCCGGTTGCCAAATTTTTCACGCAGCCTCAGTTGCCTGTCCCAGTCGCCGGGGTCGTAGCCGCCGAGGAAGAACGCGCCTATCCCAAGACTCTCGCAGTGATGGATCATCGTCGCGGCGAATTCCGGTTCTTCAAGGATGTGGGCATGCGCGTCCACATGACGTGGGCCAGCGGGCTGAGATGGGTTTTCAGGCGACATCACGGACTCGCGCATTCCGGTTCAATGCCGTCCTGACAATGGCCTCGATCAAGTCATCGTACTCAATTCCAGCCGCGCCGGCGGCAGCCGCGAAGTCGTCGCCGCGGCGGATGGACGGATTCGGGTTCGCCTCGATAAAGACAGCCTCGCCGTTGCCTCTCAGGCGGAGATCAAGACGCGCGTAACCAGACAAGCCGAGGGCACCGAAGGATTCCCGGGCGATCTCTGTCAGCCGGCGCGTCGTTGATGGCGCGATCTTTCGCGCGCGGCCACTGTCGATTCCATGGCGCTCGCGGTATGCCTTGTCCCACTTCGCGCGCCAGGTCACAAAACGAGGTCCGCTGCCAGTGAAAAGCTCGCGAGGTGGCAGCACAACCAGGTTCTTGCGTCCGGGGATCTCGATCATGCCGAGATATATTTCGCGACCATCGATGTACTCCTCGACGATGATACCGGATCCAAATCGTCTCTGAAGTCGTTCGATCATCTTCAGGCAGGAACCGGCGTCACGCACAACGGAAGACATGCTGATTCCTTCGCTGCTGTCGCGATCGATGGGTTTGCAGATGGCCGGCCACCTCATGGTGTCGAGGCCTGGATTTTTCAATCCCGTTTTCACGACGGTGAACTTCGGAACCGGCACGCCATGGTACGAGACGATTTTCTTCGAAAGCGCCTTGTCCTTGCAGATGTTGAGGGATTCGGCGCTGGCGCCTGTGTGCGGAATTCCGAGCATCTCCAGCACCGCCATCACGTCGGCCTCGTGACGACGCTGGCTGGAGAACGCCTCGCACATGTTGAAGACAACATCCGGAGGACGTTTTGTAACGCGCTCAAGAAGGAGATCCAGGCGATCAAACAAGCCGAACGGCTCAACGCGGTGGCCTCTCCGGCGCAGCGCTTTCATGACATGGCGCTCGTCACGGAAGATGTCTCCCGTCATGAACCAGCGCTCATGACCCGGCCGGTTGTCTGGTTCACAGCCCAGATCGTAGAGCAGTACGATGTCCAGCTTGGTGGCCAATGGTTTCCTGATCCTCCTCGTGGATCGTCTATGTGGATGTTCCAGGGGGCTCCTCCGTATAGAGTTATCGCCGCGTTGCCAGGAAAGCTTTAGGGGTGTCAGGTTTTTGACGGTGGGGGGAGAGGATCCTTCGCTCCGCTCAGGATGACGGGACGCTCAGGATGACGGGACGCTCAGGATGACGGGACGCTCAGGATGACGGGACGCTCAGGATGACGGGATGCTCAGGATGACGGGATGCTCAGGATGACGCGGCGAGGCGCCGCAGTTGTCGCTCCCAGCGGGCTTCGTTCATCAACCGGACTTCATAGTGCCGCGCCAGCGAAATGCGCATGCGGCTGGCATCGCTCGTGCGGACAATGGTTTTCTCGCGAAGGCCCTGCGAACCATGACGCCGGATCAGGGACCTCACAAAGCGTAACTTTCTCAGCGCCCCGGGGCGGTTCCGGTACTTCGATTCCCAGTCCATTTCCGGTGTGATCGCGACGGCGAACGTCTCCGCGAAATCCTCGTCCGGATGCGCCTGCGCGTAGTGGCCCGGCAAGTGAGTGACGTGATCAGGGCTCAAGACGTCCGGCACGTAAACTTCAGGCCGGTACACTCCGGGATCGCGTCCAAATGTACTGCGCCACTGGAAATCACGAGGGATCCGGTATCCATGATCGAACGAATGCCCCGCCTCATGGCGCAACAGTTTGCGCATCGCGGATGGTGTTCCCCCTTCCACGGAACCTGTCAGAAGGAGTTCAATCTCGCGCAAGTCGTCGTGCGCCAGATAGAATGGCATGGCAATCGCCGGCACCCCGCCGGGACTGAACCACTCGTTGCCAAAGTAAACCTCCGGGCGCAGGTTGCGCAGTCCGGCACCGGCAAGTTCCTCGTAGAGATTCTCGACGTAGCGTTTGACTGGAGCCTGGGCTGTCGACGCCCGCATCATCCAGAGGACGTCGCAAATCCGCTCGTTCATCAGCCGGCGCAACCTGGCCGGCAATCGCGAAAAATTGGCTGTGGATTCGCGCTTCACGGTGACCCTTTCCCCGCTGTTCACGGGGAGAGTCCTACACCTGCAAAGCCATGTCCCTCAAGGGACTTGTGATGTCATCCAACAGCACGGGTTGCTTGAACTGCTCCGGGGTGGCGCCGGGGGTCCGGGCCAGGTGCCGGGTCCGTAATTCGTCCAGGCTGCCGGGACGCAAAAGGGTGACACGGACCGGGCCCAGGCGCCCGGACTCGCGTTTGTCCCGGTACTCAAAATTAAGCCCGGCCAGGGCCGAGTCCACCTTCCTCGCGACCTCTTCCCACACTTTCTGGTCGCACCCGGCGATGGTCTCCGCGTGGAGGACATACTGCGGTGGCCTGAGGCCCCGGTCGGGCGCCATCGTCACAAACCTGGTCGCGCGCAGGGCGGGGCCCCATGCGCCAACATCCCGGGCCAGATTGGCGAGGACTTCCGTGACTTGCGCGGCGGAAAGTTTTTCGCCCGTGACGTTGGCGAACTGGCTGCTTTTCCGCAGGAACCGGACCACAGGGGCGCTGCCGGGTCTGCCGTTGAGGAATCCGGCGCACTCAACCACGTCGTGCATGTCGTACCGGATGAGACCGCCGAGGGTCGTTACCACGAGGCGGTAATGTTCGCCGGGGATCAAGTCGGTGGACCGGATCAAGCGGGGTTCCCCGTCGCCCTCCGTCAGGAATTCATAATACGCGGCAGCCGGATCCAGGACGCCGTCGGGCGCGTTGTCTTGCAAGGGGACTGTGAATCGCCCCTCAGACGCGACCAGGCCATGATCGCGCCACGGGACGTGGCCCAAGGCCGGCCGCAGGGACTCGCAGTAGTGCGCCAGCGTCCCGCCGAGCCACATGGTGACAAGTTTCAGGCGCGGCCAGACATCTTTGGGCGCCAGGTGCTCTTGATGTCGCAGGGTGGCGTCCAGGCGTCGTGCCGCGCCTTTGTCGCGGCGGTGCAGGCCGAGTCTGGTGGCCTGGGAGTTCGTCAGCCCGGCGGTGTCGTTGTCTTGGGCGAAGAAGGTGCCGTTACGCAGGTCCCGGACGAGGTCATGCCCGTGGCGCGCGAGGAGTTCGGTCAACATCAACAGCGTGGATGGGTTCGCGGCCATCAGCATCCCGAGGTTCCGGTTGGCGACAGTCAGCCTCAGCAAAGCCTTCAATTTCACGTGGAACGGCGCGATCCCCTGCGCCGCGCCGGGTACGGCATACAACGTCTTGAAACTGAATGGTTGCATGGTCCACGTCGCGAGGCCGCTCATGGACGCGCGGTCCGGAGAAGACACGGGAAGCACGTCCCAGAACGCGGCGTCGCGGTGCTGCGCGAACGTCGCGAGCCCCCACGCCTCCCAACCCGCGGCCTGCGCGGCAAATGAGGCAGGCGTTACCGGGATCAACTTTGGCCGGCCAGTTGTGCCGCTGGTGGTGACAAACTGGCATTTATCCGGGGTCAGGCCGGAATCTGGACCGAACAGGGCGGTGGCATCGCCGGACGCGAAACGCGCGATCCAGGGCCGCATCGCCTCATAGTCGCAAACAGGAAACGCCTCGAGCCGAGGGAGTTTCCGGGCGCCATGGGCGAGGGCGAAGCCACTGCCGGCAATTTGCCCCATGGCCCGGGCAAGGACCATCGACTGGACGGCGTCAAAAGCCTCCAGGTTTCTCTGAAAGGCGGCCAGCCGGGGCCGCTTTGCCGCCAGCAGCAGCGATCCAATGGGGCGTCGGTAAAGCATTCTGAACACAATCTTTTCACGTCGGCCGGGCTTTGTAAAAAGACTGGCGGAGGCCGCGTTTTACCATAACCATCTGAATTTATTTATTTTAATCAAATAAATTAGAATTTGATTAAACCATAAAATTCAATTAAAAATGTTCTGGCCGGTTGGCCAACTTCAGGAGAGAACCCATGCAGCACCGTATTGCCTTGTTTGCCGCCTTGCTCCCGGCTGTGGTGGCTTGTGGCCGGATCGATCGTCAGGCGGGTGCCTTGCTGGGGCTCGCGGACGAACCAACATCAGACCGTAACGCTTACTTGATGTTCTCCAAGGGGGCCCTGGAGGACATGATCCGTGTGCCCGTGGACGAAACCCGGGAAATCAATGAAATCGTGAGTGACGTCAGTGTCTGGGCCAAGGCCGCCACATCCGGCAAGGTCGGCATCGAGTTGATTCCGTCCGCCGAGGACGCGCGGTTCGTGGCCGTTGTCGACGCCAACACGCATCTCGACATCAGTGGTTCTTACGATCCGCGTTCCGACATTCACATCGAAATGTCCGGTATTGGTGATGTCTCGACCAACAGCCGCAAGCCAGTGGAGATCCGGTTGCAGGGCGCCGTGACGAAGCCCGCCGAGGCGACCTTCATCTCGAGTCTCGAGGTCAGTGGTGTCAACGTCACGGCCACCGGATGGTTCGCTGGATACAAGCGCCGGCAGGCTGAGAAACAAGCATGGGCAACCATCAATCAGCAATTGCCCGGGCAACAACATGCCACAGGAAATCGCGTGGCAAATGAACTGCGTTCTGTTCTCGACGAACGCGCGGGACACTTCCTGCTGAACTTGAACGCGACCCTCGTGCGCGCGTTCCGTGAGTGGTTTGTCGAGAGCGGGTACTTGCCTGGCAAGCAGTTGTTCCAGTCGACGAAGGACGCGATCTGGTTCAGCAGTTTCGGTCACGACGAGGCCCAGGTGGCCACGATCGCCAGTCGTGGCGCGATTGAACCGCCGGCGCGATCGCCGGTGATGATGGGAGAAGTCGAAGCGCCCATCATGATTGGCGGGAACTCGTTCGCCCTGGAAAACGCGGCGGAAAAGGCTCTGGGTGGGAGGACATTCCCGGCGGCCGCGGTTTCGCAGTTGCTGGTCGCGATCGGCGCGTCGGCGGCACCGCCGGTGTGGACGACATTCAAGTACGCGGGGGTCAACTTGACCTTCGCGAAGCAAGAACCACTCAAGTTCAAGTTCGAGGAGGGACGCATGACCATCTCCGCGAATTTCGAGTCGATCACCCAGCAGGCGATCCGTCAGGCGGCGACCTCCATGGAGTTGACATGGGAGGTAAATCTGGCCGACGATCATGGCATCAAGTTTGTCCGTGTTGGCGAACCGGTGCTCAAGGCCCTGGCGGCCCGTCATGATCCGTCCCGGTTGCTTCGTGAGTTCACGGAAGAGGCTCTCGCGCGTTCCTTGTACGAGAGTTTTCAGGTGCCGGTACCGGACCTTTCGAACGTCATCCCGGCATTCAAACGCTTGCGCATGACGTTTGTGCATGTCGAGGAAGGATGGATCCGCCTTGGCGCGAGTTTGGACGCAATCAGCCAATCACCCGGGGTTGCCAGCCGGTAATCCAGGGGCAGGGCGAAGCATTGTTTGTTTTCACGGGGCCGAAAGCCATTCAGGGTGGTTTGGCCCCTTTGCTTTGGATGCCCTGGGCGCCGGTCACTGGTCGGCGGTGATCGCGCGGGATCGCCCGGGGTGGCGCGGCGATCTGCGTTCGCGCGCAGAGGCCTACGCGTGGATCGCGGGATCCCTGGCAGAGGCCCGGCGCGATCAGCCCAGTGGTCATGGGATTGACGTGATCGCGACATCCTGGGGCGCGCTCGCGGTGTTGGCTTGCCTCATCGACTGCGGCAGCGCCGGATGGGAAAACGTCAAGACCATCCATCTGGTCGCGCCGGCGATTTTTCCAGACCGGGGCCTGCAGAGATTGATGCTGGTGGGGGCCATCAAGGATTCGATCGCCGGAGGCGGATTTCTCAGCGGTCGTTTACGGACCATGCTCGACCCGTCACATTTTTCGGACTGTCCTGATTTGCGCTCCCGTTTGGCCGCGGATCCGCGACGCAACATGGAATTGTCTCCCGCGTTCTGGATCGTCACGGCGGGGATGAGGCGCGTGGTCCGTCATGGTGCCAGTTCACACATTCTGCGGTCGCGGTTGCGGGACACGGGGACTCGATTGTTCCTTCACTTGGCGGAACAGGATAGCGTCATCGACTTGCCGCGGACCGAGGATTTTTTGACTCGCGCGGGCGCGGGACTGTTTCGTTATCCGTCGCGCTGCCACGCGATTGTAATGCAATACCCGATGGATTTCGCGCGGGCGATGGCATCCTGCTTGAGTGACGAGGGGGCAATGCGTGAATCGTGAGGAATGGAAAATTGAAGTTTTCCAACGGCAGGTGCCTTTTCGGTTCAAGGTGCGGCACGCGCATCTGACGAGGTCCGCCAACGAGGCGATTTGCGTGCGCATCAGCGGTCGCGCGCGCGACGGGCGTCTCGTCCACGGGATCGGCGAGGCCTTGCCGAGAGAATATGTGACTGGCGAGACGGCAGTGGACGCGCTGGATCGGTGTGAGGAATTGTTCGGGGTCCTGGCGATGCCGGTTCTGCGCGAGGCGCTGGATCTTGATCCCGGTGCCGGGCCGGACGGCGTGACCGGCACCGGCGGCGTGTGCGACGCGCTCATCGCTGGCTGGAGGCAGGCTTCGGCGCGTGGATGCCTGGCGATCTGGAGCGCGATCGATGTCGCGTTGATCGACTGGATTTCCCGGGCGGGGAATATTCGCATGCGTGACCTGGTCGCGATGATCGCGCGCCGCGCGGGAGTCCAGCCTTGCGATGCCAGTGTCCCGCGCAGGGCGACCATCCCGATGGTCCGGCCGGGTCTGGCGTTGTGGCTGGCCGCCGGGTACCGGGTCGCGGGATTCAATTTGTTCAAGATCAAAGTCGGTGATCCGGCGAGTGTCGCGCGTGTGCGTTCCGTGGTCCGCGTGCTGCGTGTCGGCGGGAATCGTTGTGACATTTCTTTCGACGCCAACCAGGGTTACAGCCACGAGGCGGCGCAAAACTTTCTGGGTGACGCCATGAAGGTTATCCCGGACATGACGCGGAAACTGGTCGCGTTTGAGGATCCTGTCCGCCCGTCGGATTCGCGAAATCTTGGGGCATTTGCCGGTCAAACCGGTGTACCCGTGATGGCGGATGAAGTCTTGCGCGGGGAGCAATCCTTTGCCGAGATGGCCGGTCAGTCGCGAATCGGCGTCTGGAATATCCGGGTTGGCAAATGCGGCGGGATCACAGGGGCGTTGATGGGGTGCGCGGCGGCGTCGCGTGCCGGGGCAAGGATTGTGATCGGCGCGATGGTCGGGCAAGAGGCTGTCCTCGACGTCGCGTCGCGTCATGTTGAGGGCGTTGCTCCCGTGGCGTGGAGCGAGAATTCCTTTTCTGGTTTGTTGTTGCGGTCTTCTGTTTTTTCGCGGGAAGGAAACTTCTGGTCGCGCTGGAGGCAAGGCGACAATTGCGGGACAGGTTTCCAGTTGCGTGAGTCGGTTCTACGGCGCCAGCTGGTCGGTTACCGCGTGGTAGCCCTCACCCGGGACATGGCCGCGTTGAACTTTTCCTCGGATACCCCGAACGACCAACGGACTTTACCCCGCCCCGATGGCCCCGAGGTTTCGCCGGGCATGACGGCAACACGGCAAGTTTCGAGGCACCAGCCGGCGAATTCATAACCCGATTGGAATCTGTCGGGAATTTCAGTCCAGATGTAAAAAGCCCCGTCAGGATTTGGCGCGTGGAACCCGGCGGCGTTGGCGGCGTGGATCGCGTTCTTGCGTCGCGCCAGAAATTCGGTGTGACGCCGGGCGGCGAATCCCGATTCGGCATCCAGCAGCGCGGGCATCATTTCCTGGGTGGCGGCACTGACACACGGGACGCGGATGGACATCAGCATGGCCAACGGGCGGATGAGTTGCGTGGGCCCCGCGCACCATCCGGCGCGCAGGCCGGGCAGACCGTGGGATTTGCTGACGCTTGACACGACGATGGTGCGGTCGCGGGCAGCCGGGATCGTCGCAATGCTCTCATGCGGGCGTTTCCAACAGAAAGCCGAATAAACCTCGTCGCTGATGATCACGCAATTGTTGCGCGCGGCAAGGGCGGCGACCAGCGCGAGATCATCGGGATGGATGACGCGGCCGTCCGGGTTGCCCGGGCTGTTGACGATGATGGCTTTCGCGCCGCGCATGGCGCGGTCCAGTTCTTTTTGGTTCAGGCGGCCATTTTGCGGGTTTGGGCCGCGGACGCGACGAACGCGCAGCCCGCGTGTGCGCGCGAGCCACGGATAGAACAGGTAGCACGGGTCGAACAGCACAATGGTTTCACCGGCGTCGGCAAAACATTCCAGCGCATGGGCCAGTGCCTGGGAAGCGCCGTTGCAAATCAGGATTTCCTTTTCCGGATCGTAGGAAACTCCGGTGTCGGATTTGATTTTGCCCGCGACAGCGCGCAGGGCTTCAGGGTGGCCGAATCCGGCTGGATACGCGCGCAGGGATGATACGAGGGAGGCGCTGCGCGTCATCGATTCAAGGATGGGCGAGACATCAAGAATTCCAGAGAGGTCGGGCATTCCCTGGGAGAGATCGATCACTTCGCGCGTGACATCACCAGTTACGTCACCAGTTACGTCACCCGTGGCAGCGGTCTTGACCGCGCGCTCAAGATTCTCGAGGAGCTCCAGGTCGGAGACCGGTGCTGAGAGGACGTCGCCGCTGTACATGCGCAGGTAAAAATAGTCGGATCCGAGGCGCCTCCGGACCATTGCGTCGAGTCGGGCCAGTCCGCTCCGCACCGCCACTTTTTTCAACGTTCGTGACATGGCCCGGAGTATACCAGTTATTTCCACAAATTTGAGCCGGGTGGCTGGACCATTCGGCAACGGGTGGCCAGAAATGGGGCCACGGAAGTTGCTGAGACGCTTTTGAAATAAAAAACATATTTAATCACGGCTGGTTATCTTTTTGTTCCGGTGGCCCTGAACGTGTAATGCCGGCGACGGGTTCGTTGTCGAAAGGAGATCCCATGACCCGCCCAATCCAGTTTCCAGCCATGGCGCTGACGGTATTTGCTTTGACATCGTGCGGTGCGCCCGCGCCAGGATCGGCGCAATCAGACTCACAGTTGTCCGCCGTCGTTCCTGCCGCGTCGGGAAACGCGTCTTATGAAATCGAACTTGTCGATGTGGAATTGTGCCACAAGCAAAATGCCCTCGCGGAAAGTAACATCGAAGGCTTCACTTCGTTCTTGCCTCCGGATTCCCTGATCTGTCGCGCGCGTCCGGATCTACTGCGAGCTTTCGACGGCTTCAGTGTCCTCTTCGGAACTCTCAGCGTCGCCTGTTCATTCCCGGGTCCTGCGCAGGTCGCGTTGCCTGTATTTTCCGTCAGTGGCGCGGCGGTGTCGTTGCTGTCATTCGGCCTGAAGGGAATATCTTGCGAGGAGCCTGAACCAAAACTGACCAGTGCCCAGATCGAGGTTGTTGAGGCGAAAGTGTGTCAGATGATGGGGAAGACTTATCGCAAGGGACTGGGTCCGGTCGAGCGTTCCCGTTGCGAGTGAGGCCCGTCGTCGCTCCGCACAAAGTCTGGCTTGCCGTCACCATCGAAATCGTACGCGGTTTCGATGGAGCCTTGCGCCGCTCCGCCCCTTTGTACCTGAATCATGTCAGGGCGTCCGTCGCCGTCGATATCCCAGCCGGTCGTCCTGGCTTCAGGCGAATCAGGCAAATTTGGTACAGGGACACGGACCGGGAGTGGCGTCGCCGCCGATGCCACCGCCGCTGTCAGGCCAAGGAAGACATGGGCGCCAAAGGCGACAAGGACCACAGCCGGAATGAATTCCAGTTTTCCGGCGGATGTTTCTCGCGCGATGTTGCCGTGTTCCATTGCGTTCTCCTCGCGGTTCGTCCTGATTCAACCCTCATGTTGATTCGTCATCACGGCGAGTTGGCTTGAACTGTGCCTCTTTGGCAGATCCTTTCTTGATCCCGGAATCAAACGCCAAATCAGAAGGTTGCGTTCCCGCTGCGGCCGTGGAATCATTTCCGGATGAGAAAAATCAGACTTTGTTTATTGGCATCATTGGCGTCCTTGGCATCCCTGTCAGGGCTCCTGTTGTCGGCGACCCCGCCTGAACGGATGGCCATCGTGGATATTTCGTCCGCGGGCCCATCCAATCTAAACATCTTGAAAAAGCTCGGCGGGATTTCCTGGTGGACGGAAATGGGAGGTAGTTTGATCGTCTCCGCCAACGCGCGCGGATTCGCCAACATGGACAGTACCGGGTTTGTCGCGAGAGTCCTTCCCGACCTGACAACAGCCGACGACCTGCGCGTCCTGATCGCGGGACATTCCTCCATGGCACTTCCCGCCGGTGTCAACACTCTCGCGGATGAAGGTCGCGCGCGACTCGTTCGTGGCGACAGCGCCGCGTTGTCCGCGCTGGATCAATCGAACGTCGACCATGGGATTCATGTCGGCGTATTTCCCGTCGAGCCAGGAAAAGTGATCCTCAGATCCGCCACGAACCAGGATGTGCCGCGTCGCGTCTCGCAGCGCGAATCCTTTATGGTCAATGACGTCGCGCGCAAGGTCAGCAAGGACCGCTGGTGGGCTGACGTCCGGAAACTTGCCGCATGGAACCGTCACATTTCCGCGACTGGGAATATTGAGGCGCGTGACTGGATCAAGATGAACCTGGCGGCCATCCCCGGCATGGAAGTGACCCTGCAGGAGTTTCGTGTGGCGGGCCGTTCTGCCTGGAATGTTGTCGGAATCCTTCCCGGCGAGCGCATGGTCGATGACTCCGGTTCCGCCAGCGCGAACGACCGCGGACTTGTCATCGTCGGTGGCCATTTCGACTCGACATCGGAACGGGCTTCCTACGCCGCGCCCGGAGCAGAGGACAACGCCAGTGGCGCCGCCGGGGTCATTGAACTGGCCCGCGTGATGGCTGACGTTCCCCACTCGGAGGATATCGTGTTCGCGGCATTCTCCGGTGAGGAACAGGGTTTATATGGTTCGGCCGCTTTCGTGGAAAAGTTGGTGGAAGGCCTGCCTGAACAGGAAACAAGCCGTGTTCGTGGCGTGATTACCATGGACATGATTGGTTATTCCCGGTCCGGAACCTCCGGTCAGCCAGGCGTCATCATCGAGACGGAAAGCCAGTATTCTGATTTCGCGCGCCGGTTTGTCGAGGCCGCGGCCGAAGTTACGAATTTACGCGTGACGACTTCGTTCAATCCATTTGGCAGCGATCATGTCTCGTTCCTTGATGCCGGGATACCGGCGATCCTGGCCATCGATGCCGACTGGAACCATTACGCGCATTATCACAAGACGACCGACACTCCTGACAAGCTCACGCCGGAACTGGCGTACGAGATCTTGAAGATGAACGCGGCAGTGACGGCCTTGTTGGCGCGCTGAGTCCCAGGTCCGCCAGATCAATCAAGCCAGACACGGTAATGGCGCGCGCCCAGGGTTGCCTCGAAGACGACCCCGCGTGGTGCCCGGGCGGCCGTCAGTTCGGTGGCCATCTTGCGCAGGTCGAGGCCCTGCGCCTCGATTCTCACGGCAACATCGCCGGGCACAAGATCAGCAAGATTGCCTACGGCAATCGCTGGCATTTCGAGGTCCACCAAGGTGACAGCCCCCTCTTGCACGCGGACACGTAAATGCCGTGAATTCCACGAATCACTTGTCGCTGGCGTCTGGGGTCCAGTGTTTTCATGCCGCCTCGCCGGCATGGAAGACGCCAGGGCGGGTGCCATGAAACCCTCGAAAATCCGACGCGAATCTACCGGTTCACCAATCAGTTTCAACCCGTGATGCCAACCCTGGACGGTTCGCATCAGGTAGAGGAACCACGGCGGTCCTGCCGTCCGCAGCCACCATTTGTCGCTGCCCGCGATCTCATCGGTGATGCGCCCCGGGTGCCAGGACGCGGGGTCAAATTTCCCGCGGGCCCGGAACGGCTCCAGCAACGCGGGCATCAACTGGTGCAACCGGCCAGACAGTGGCTCAAGTTTCACGGTGTCGAATCCCGCGTTCCCCAGCAAGGCCATCCAGTCGTCGTCAATTTCGCCGCAGGCGCGCGCGATCATCCTCGCGATGATCTTGACCTGGTCATCGTTGAGCCTGAGCATCGCCCCGAAATCATAGAGCACCAGTGAGGTTGATCCTGATTCCGCGTCGATCCTGAATCCGTAGTTGCCTGGATTCAGGTCGCAGTGAATGAGGTTCGCCTGGAAGATCGCGCGGGCGAGCATCTCAGCCATTATCTCAGGCATCATTTTTGCCGCGTCCCGGATGTGTTTGTGCCCGATGACATCGCGAAGTCCGCGCAATTCTTCCGGGGACGTCGATGGCTCAAAGGACTGGGTAAGCACACCGGTGCTCGAGTACGCCTCGAATACCCGTGGTACCACCAGCCACGGCGCCCTCACCTTGGCGCGGAATTCGTCCTGGTAACGCGCCTCCGCGCGGTAATTGATTTCCTCGAGCAATTTTTCCTTCAGGAACTGCCCCCAGGATTCACGCGTGAATCCATAGGCGCGCGCCGGGCTGCGCGCGGCGAGATCGACAAAGTCGTCCACCTGGCGCGCGATCTCGTCCGCAAGCCCGGGAAACTGGACTTTGATGGCGACGTGTTCTCCTGATTTCAGCTTTGCCTCGTGGACCTGGGACAGGGACGCGACGCGGGCGTCTTCTGAAATACGGTCAATCTCCCGCGCCAATGCCGGCGCGTCTGCCTCGATCCGTTGCCGGACTTCTTCCATGGTCATTCGCGCGGCAGGACGCGGCGTGGTGTCCATGCTGGATCGCATCGCGATGATCTGCGCGACTTTCGCCGGCAGTCCAGGCTGGTCGAGCAGGCTGGTGACCAGGTATTCGCGCGCCCGTCTGCCGGTCAGGGCAGACCTGGCAGCGGCGGCGATTCCGATGCCGGAATATTTGATCAGCTTGCCCAGCCTCAATTCAGTGAACCCTCAGAATACCCATTTCGCGGCAGCGAGCTCGACAGTCGCGATGAATGAGCATGGTGTTCCCGGCGTGATTCCCAGGCTCGATCATAGCATGTCACGCGGCTTTTCTTGCCCTTCGCAATTCCTTGCGCAGCCTCTTCCTGAAGAAGATGTCGTCCACCGTGATTGTATGGCGCGGAGTTGCCAGTTGATTGTAATCGGGATGCTCCACCTCCTGGCGGATCCGCGCCTCCAGATCCGCTGGCGCGGACCAGAGCCCGGCCAGATGGCGCGCGGCGATTTTCGATTGCAACTCGGCGCCGGGCCAGATGCAGCCGAGAGGCTGGAACAATCCGATGAAGTAACAATTCTTCAAGTTGCCCGGCAAGAAACGGAGATAAAGCGGCACAGGGCCGCGCGAGAAATCAACCACGGACTTGTCAAGGAACGGATGGTCGATCCAATATCCCGTCGCGTAAATCACCGCGTCAAATTCCTGGGTGGTTCCGTCCTTGAACCGGACCGTATTGCCATCGAACCGGTCAATGTCGACGCGTGGTCTCACGCGCCCGTGGCGGATGAAGTAATAAAGTTCCGAGTTAACCGTGGGGTGCGTCGATCCGAACCAGTGATCTGGATTTTGCAGGCCGATCCGTGAATTTTTCCCGAGCAGTACCCGCAACAGGATCTCGCTGATGATGATCTTGGCCCAGCGCGGAAAGAACGAGAATTTGTAGTAGAACGCGTCGGACGGGTTACCCAGGACAAATTTTGGAACCAGCCAGTATCCACGTCGCCAACTGATTTCCGTGTACTTGCTGACGCGGCTGGTCTCGACCGCGATGTCGCACGCGGAATTGCCGCCGCCGACGACGAGGACCCGCTTGTCCCTGTATGGCTCGGCCCGCTTGAACGAGTGGGAATGGCTGACCTCGCCGGAAAAGGTTCCCGGATACTCCGGCCAACGTGGTTTCCAGTGATGACCATTGCAGATGGCCAGGGCGTCGAAGGTTGATGTGCGTGTGCGGCCGCCGGTTTCAACCGAGACGTTCCATCGTCCATCAGGCAGCGGGTCGCACTTCTTGACCATCGTGTTGAACTGGATCAGCGGCATCAGTTGGAAGTGCCGCGCGTAACCCTGGAAATAGTCCAGCAACTGCGAGTGGTGGGGATAGTCGGGCGCTTCTGCCGGCAGTGGATAATCCTCGTACTGCGAACTGATCTTTGAACTGATGATGTGTGTCGTTTCAAAGACGCTTGCGTGTTCCGTGTTGTCGTGGAATCGCCAGTTGCCACCGACCTGTTCGCCGGCCTCGAAAACCGTGACGTCGAACCCGAGATCCGTGAAGTTCTTCGCGGCGGTGATCCCGCTCGGTCCGGCGCCAATGACGCAGACGCGTTTACCCGTCTTCATGACCGCCTCCTTCGCGACAATCTTCGTTGTCCAGACAGGAATTCGGCAAATTCGGGCAAACGATGAAGGTACCGGTCGCGAAAACTTCGCAGGACCCCGAAACTATCCGATTGTGCCAATAGTTCCGGGGTCTTGTCGCGTTGGGTCAGCTCGCGCGGAAGCCCTGCGTGAAGGCCAGCTGGTAGCCCGTGCCGGTGTTGCGGAACCGGGTAAACTTGATCAACTGTTCCCCGGGTTGAATCGCCCAGTCGCAGCGCTCGAGCTGGTCGGTGGCGAGGATCTCGCGCAGGTCGGCGAGCGCCGGGACCAGGTGGGTGGACATGTGGACCGACTCATCCCACGACGCCCAGCTCAGCTGTTCGACGAGGTTGGTCAGATAATGCTCCGCGTCGGATCGCGTGGCCGGCGCGCATGTGGCATCCGCGGTCGGAACGGCCTCTTTTTCCGTCCATCCAAAAAACTCGATCGGTCGTCCATCCCGCGTGATGTCGGTCATGATCGAGAAGAGACTCATCAACGCCTTGCTGTCCTCGATTTTTTCCAGCCTGTCGAGGCGTGACGCCTCCGCGATCGCCAGGGATCCAGTCAACACAGCCATCATCACCGGGAACAAGAAAAATTTTTTCATGGCAAACTTCCCTCCAGGCGCGAGAGAAGCGCAAGGTGTGCCAAGTTGCCGGAAAAAAGAAACGGCCCTGATCGGTGGAATCAGGGCCGGTGCTTGTTTTGGTAGCGGGGGCAGGATTTGAACCTGCGGTCTTCGGGTTATGAGCCCGACGAGATACCAGACTTCTCCACCCCGCGACAGGACGTGTGAGGTTTATATGGACCCCGTGGACTTGTCAACCGACATGCTGCCTCGGCGGGGGCGGGACCTTCCTGGCAACGCGACTGCGGAAAGGGCCATCAGGGCCATGACGCTCATGGCGATGCCGATCCGTCTGATTAATGTGCTTTTGCTTGTTAAAACAATCTCTTGTGGTTCTGAGGCCAGCATGTGCCGGGCAGGTTGCAAGGCAGGGACAAACGCCTTGTCGACCGAGACGAGATCCAGTTCCCGCAGAAG
>RGVZ01000021.1 GCA_010029825.1 bacterium
CCGTATAACAACGGCGTTACCCCCGGTTCCACACCCGCCTACGGCGGCACGGGAGCCGCAGGAGCCGTGTTTGTCTACCTGGCGTTCTAAGAGCATTTTTTTCTAGAGAAATGCGTATCTTCTGTCTGCGGCACGGCGCCACGGATGCCTGCGAGAGCACCGACAAGGCTCTAAATAAAGACGTCTCCCTCAACGTGGCCGGCATCGAGCAGGTGCTCGCCACGCACCGGCTCTTCCGGGATCGGCTCCGCGGCGTCCGGCTCGTCCTCGTCAGTCCCACCCGTCGGACCGAAGAGTCCGCCGCGCTCCTCCGTCTCCCCTCCCCGCTCCTCCACGACGCCCGCCTCCACAACAAGAAACACTCCGACGAGGAGTACGCGGCCGATCTCGTCTCGCTCATGAGCGAGCTCGTCTCGCGCGGCGAGGACGTCCTGCTCTGCACCCACGGCCGCATCGTCAAGATGCTGTACTCGATCCTTACCCGCGGCGCGTTCCGCCAGGAAGTCATCGACGCGCTGCGCCTCGACTACGGCACCATGACCGTCTTTCGGATCGACGGCGGAGAGACGCGGTGCGAGGTCTTTGGCAACGGACCGCTTCAGAACGAGTAGAACCCGAAGCGCTGCCGCCCACCGCCCTGCCGCCGGCGTGCCTTCCGAATAAAACCATCCTCGGCCTCCGTCAGGAGCGACCGGTAGACGTCCGGTGACAGCGCTTTCACGGACGGCAGGTAGACGAAGTTGTTCTCGGAGTACGGCACCAGGTAAAAGTCGTACGGCCGCTTCTGGATGTATTCCAGGAGCTTCGGCCCGATCACGCTCTCGATCATGACGATCCTACCGAGATCTCGGTTTGCCACGACCGTGAGCCGCTCCAGGAAACGCGTAAAGACGCCGTGCGTCCGGAAGAGCGCGCTCGTCTTGACCTGGACGACGTCGATCCGTGGCAGCTTCTCGTTGCCGTAACGAAAGGGCACGCGAGACACCCGCAGCTGCGCGTGGATCGCCGGTGTCCTGACGTCGACGTACGGCCTGGCGTTCCGGAGACGATCCAGGAGCTCCTTCTGCGACGGCACGGCCGCCGTGGAAGCGTGATCCTGAAGGTTCTGTCGGCACACGAGATCCAGGCTCTGCCACTTCTGAAAAGCCGACAGTGCCTGGAAGCGCTCCCTCGTCTGCGCCTGCTGCTGCCTGAATTCTTTCCGCGCAAAAGCGGTGAGCCGTGACCACAGCTCTTCTTCCGATTGCTCCTGTGCCATTTTTTTCCACACAGAAAAAAATTCACGGTTCGTCGAGAAAGAGATCTAAAAATTTTTATTTCTGGCCGAATAAATGTCCTGGAACGACACCAGCTCCAACATCAACTACATGGCCAACGTCGGCTGGGAGGACACCTCCGCGAGCGTCCCCGGGATCGACACGCTCTTTTCGGAACAAAACATTGCCTCGCTGAGCGAGGCCGTTACGCGGGCGCTGGACGGCGTGGATCCTAAAGGCCGGCGGATCGTCGTTCCGCGCGATAACATTGTCGAGGTGCTCTCCAGCGTGTACCGCTTCGGCACGCGCCAGAACATCGGCGACATCTACACACGGTACATTATCCCACAGGCCGAGGCGCGGTGCGACCTGCGCTCCATCAACAACCAGGCCATCAACATCATCGTCAGCGGCCTCACCGATGCCATCCAGATGGAGGAGAACAACAAGAAGCTGACGGTCTGGACGACGCTGCTCGGGGATTTCAACCGCGAGGGCCTGCGCTCGCACGCGCCCATCAAGATCCGGCGGCGGCACCCGCAGTACATGGCCTTCAACATGAACTACTGAGCGCGCGTGTAGAAACAGGTCTGATGCAGGACATCAAAAAACGTAAATCCCAATTTTCTAAAGAGCTCAGAAAGTTCCATGTGTCGTCGATCTAGGAATGGGATCGGATCGATTTTTTGGTCTTGTCGGATCAGGACAAAATGATAACAATGATATCCTGTCCTTTTGGGTGGATTAGGACCGACGTAGGGAAAGATACAATCTCCGGTATTGTTTACGCTGTGATTGACAATCAGCCAATGGATTTTATTTCCGTGGACGGCATCCGGATCGAACAGGAGAAAAGTATAGTTTCGATCGGGTTTCATGGTAAAAAATGTTATCGAGGGTGGCCGAGAGCACTGTTCGGATGAAAGGATCGTACCATCACACAGAATGCTGCGAGGACCGTATCGTATATCCATTTTCTTTTGGAGAGAAAAAAGTTAGGCGCTGACGAATGTCGTGATGAGCGGGAACACCGGCCGGATGGCCTCGGCGCACGCGAGCGCGAGCGCGCGGTGTTCTTTCTGCGTGCCGGGATCGCTCCGGAGCTCAATGTAGTGGATCCACGAGCGGAGCGTGCCGTTGACGTAGAGCCGCGATGCCGTGTTGCCTTCCGGGAGCACCGCACGAGCCTGCTCCCGCGCGATCCCGTTCTCGAGCGCCCACTCGTAGGTCTCGCGCGCGACGCGGCTCACCTCCTCCTGGCGCGCCGTCCACTCGCGTCTCAGCGGCTCGTCGTCGGTCTCGAGGCTGTTCTGGCGGTTCGTGTGATCCTGGAGCCGCGCCTCCCGGACGACCGGCGGCTCGGTGACCGCCGCGTACCGCTGCGAGAACTCCTGGAACGAGAACGAGCGGTGCCGCAGGAGCTGTCGGGCGATATCCCGCGTCGTCTCGACCTCCAGGCAGAGGCTGGTCATCTCGAACGGCGACCAGTGTCTGTGCTCGATCAGGTAGCGGATGAGGCGGTGGTTGTTCAGGTTCGCGTGCTGGCTCGCCGGATTGGAGACGCGGGCGCAGTACACGATCCCGTCCTCCATGCTCCCGCCGTCGACGAGCGCGGAATGACTGATGAGCCTGGCGGTCGTCATGTTTGGAGACGGACGAGAGACGGCTCGGTCGGTTTCATTTTTTTTTTTCGCAGAGGAAAAAAAAATGCTGCCGCCCGAGATCGTCCGTCTCGTGTCCGAGTACCTCGGCCTACGGTGCCACGTCTGCCGCGTCCGCGTGGAGCCGTGTCGCTTCGTGCGGCATCCGAGGTTTTTTTTCTGCAGCCGCCGGTGCTACGAGGCCGTCTAGTACGGCGTAGAACGGAATGCCTCGGATCTCCTCTGTGAGAGGATCGGGCCGTACGGCTCTCTCCGGGTCCGGTACGCGCTTTTCGGGAGCAGTTCTTCTCGGCGGTGATATTTCAGGAGGTTGGCGTAGCAGAGCGCCTTGTAAGCCGGCGAGTAGCGATCCTCCTCCGACACCATGTGTTGTCGGAGAGCCTTGGTTCGATCCGTATCGAAAACGGAAAGATTCCTGTACACCAGGTACCACCTGTCGGTACGGTTCTCGTAACGGGTCAGGTCCTCGGATTCATACATATTTTTCACGATCTCGGGGTTGATTTTGGTGTGGAGGTACGAGTACACGTTGAGCAGGTCTTGCGAGTACCGCTTGTCAAAGACACGGCGCGCCTGCCGCAGGACGATCCCGTCTTCTTCCTCGTCCTCGGGAGGATACACGTACCCGGCTCCGTCGAGGAAACAGCCCAGCAGTGATCGGAATGCCGTGAACAGCGTCAAGAATTGTTCACGATGACGATCGATTTGCTGTCTCTGGACGGCGGTGCAGGACAAGTTTTTGATGTCGATAAGGCTCGCGTACTCCCCCTCTCTGACCACGCGAAAGATGGATTCGTTGTCCAAAAAAGGCCGGAGCACGTCTCGGACGGTCTGAGCGCTGCAACCGAGCCTCGTCAGGAACGCTTGTTCAGAAATCATTTATTGCTCTGATTTTTTTTTTTAGCACTCAGTACAATCCGGTCGGCACGGGGTTCCGGTGCCTGTACTTTGGTTCTAATGGCAGCCGCTCGATTCTCAGCAGCAGCCGGTAGGCCATGAGCCGTTCGAGCGTCGACGACGTGTCCGAAAGATTCGAGGTGGATCTGAGACAGCGTTTACGGAGGTCATCGCAGTACGTGCCTCGCTTTTCCGGCAGGTTGTGAGTGATGTTGTAATAGAAATAGCCGAGGCTGCGCGTCATGAACTCGACCCGGGACGGAAAGATCACCGGATCCCAGAAAGTCGTATCTCTGAACAGGAATACCAGCACGGCCAGCATGTCCCTGATCAGCTTGCCGGGCGGCATCAGCCGCCTGGCATGATCAAGAATGATGGCTTCCTCGAGCGCCCTCGCACTGAATTCCGCTTCCTGGTCATTGATGTAGCACCCGAGGAAAAGCAAGAGTCCTTTCAGGACGAGGTTTTTCGGCTCCGCCGGCAGCGCCCTGATCATGCTGGCCTGCTCTGGCGTGAGTGGGTCGATGTTGTCCACACAAAAACGGTCTACGCCCTCCGGTTTATCCGGGAGCGCGAGCGCTCGCCAGAACTCCGTCATGATGGCCGATGCACCGGCGTAGGTGTAACCAGGATCCCAGTGATGCATGATGTAATGCTCTTCGGCCTCGTCGGCCTCGCCGCCAAAAGTCTTTACCCCGGCAAGGACGGCCGTCCACCCGATCCTGTCTCTCTGTTGCGGCGCTCGCGGCTGCCGGTAGAGCTCCAGCATACGCTCGACGCTGATGTTATCATCTATATCGAGCAGACTCGTACAGGTCTTGGCAAATCTGTCCAGGTCTTGGATGCTTGTGCCGTATCGCTGCCTGACCTGCTGCTGCTTCATCGTTTTCCAGCGTGGTGGGCACAGACCAATATCGTAATGAGCATCGTCTTTCCTGACCAGCAGCCACGCGGGTCTGGTCGGATCGCCGTAGGTATAAAAGTGTGTGAGCATCTCGCGCACGTCAATCACAATGATACAACGATCCGGGTTGAGCCTCGAAAAAGCCGCGATCTCCAGCTCGCCACCCCATTTTTCTGTCTGGCGGATCTGCTTGACATAGGCTTTCTGATCCGTGGGAGTTCCATGCTGGTACATCCTGGCTCGTTGGTTCGCTTTCTGCTGTTGTGTTTGGAGTCTCAGATACGATCGTTCGATCTCTGTCGCGATGTCGTCGCGCATGTTCCTGACGGCGGTGTCGGCCTCCTTGTCCATGGCGAGATCCGTGGACGCATGATCAATCCCGAGCTCGGTGAAAATGGCCATCGCACGGTACAGGCAGTGGTTATCGGCGGCAATGGGCAGGATTTTGATCATCCCGTTGGCAAACCGTTCCTCCACGTCTCCGCTATAGCATGTAATCATGGATTTTACGTTATCCAGAATTTTTTTTTTCGTGGTCTAGATCTTTTTGGCAAAGATTCCGCTCTGGAGCGAGGACATCTCTGGTGGCAGGACGCGGATTTTACCGGTTGTGTACATGTCGAGGAAAAAGCGGCTGCTCGTGATGCAGTTCAGCAGGTCGATCAGGTAGTCCTCCCTGTTGTTCAGGATCTTCTGGTAGGTCTCCGGCCGGCGCGTCTTGAGCGCGTGCGAGATGACCGAGAGCGCCTGGCCGTTCTCCACCGAGTTGTCCGTGCGCCGCGACTTGTGGTCGTAGTCGAACGGGAGCACGTCGTCGCGGAGCAGGAAATCCAGATCCTGGTCACGGCACACCTGCTTCTTGAGGATCTGGAGCTTGGTCTCCAGCGTGAAATTCTTTCGGCGGTCTTCGACGGAGACCGCCCTCGTCTTTTCAACGACCGGTGGCTCGGCAACGATCGGCGGCGGCGCCGCCTCCTCGACGATCAGAACCACACCACCGAGCTCTTCTTTCTTGGGGTGATGGTGGAGCAGCCGGACGAGCTCGCGCTCGTGCGCCGTCTGGAGGTACTCGAGCGTGTACCGGAGGTCGTTCTCCACCGGCACCGATCGCTTGTTGAACTGGATCCCGAGGACGGGATTCAGCCGCTTGCTCGAGCAAAAGACCTCGTGCTTGATGAATGCCGCCAGGTCGTCGTGCCGCGGCCGGCGGAACGTCATGTCGCGGCCCATGACACGGTGGTTCTCGACGATGTCGATCGTGCCGTACGACGGCGTCTGGTCGTCCCTCGGCACGGAAGCGTCCTCGTACGCGACGCTCCGGAAGACCAGCGTGTCCACGGGCCGCATGGAGGCCAGGCACCGCGGGCTGACCTCCGACACGCGCAGGTGGCTGTTGCCGTTCTTGCGCTTCTCCACGAATTCGACCCACTCCAGAACCGACGAGCCGCGCCGCTGGAAAAAATAATTCATGAAGCCCGCCTGATCCTTGTACGCGAGCACCTTGTCCTCCAGCGTGAGCTCCTCCGGCGCCGCAAAGAGCCTCGTGTCTGTACCGTCCGTCAGCACGAACGTGCGCGTCCCGTCCGTGACCTCGAACGTCGTCTCCGGCCGGGCGCTCAGGTAGTAGCGGTAGTGGTACCGGATGTCCGCGTGGAGCCGCGTGACGAGGCTCACCCCCTCCCGCGACTGGAAAAAGAATTCGTTCCGCAGGCTCTCCATCACGAACGTGCTCCCCGTCTCGAACGGGTGATCCTCGCGGTAATCCGACGAAAAGATCTCCGTCACGTCGGGATAGAACCGATCCTTGTCCTCCATGCGATCCCAGTCCGCCACCGCCCGCCAGCAGACACCGGTCTCGCCGTCGCGCGTCAGCAGCACCAGCTTGTTGCCCATGTTGACGGCCGCGCACTTGAACCCGGTCCCGTACTCCCCGATGTCGTTCTGCGCCGACCGCTCGCGGTCGTACGTCCAGCTGAAAATCTGCTGGAGGCGGTCGCGAGCGATCCCGGCCTCGTTGTTGTCGCTGATCAGGATCCGGCTGATCCGCGGGACGCCGTGGTCGTTCTTCTCACGGATCGCGACGCGGATCATTGTCGATCCGGCGTCCAGGGCATTATCCAGGAATTCGAAGAGGCTCGTCCGCAGGTCGTAGCCCGAGTTGCGGGCCTTCTTGATGATGCCCCGCAGCGTCGGCACGCAGGACGACATTTTTCATCGAGAGACAGACGGATGCTTAAACCATCTGAATGGCGGAAAAAAATCTAAGAGTCTCCCGATCGCCAGAGAAAATGATCCGAGACGGCCTTTTCAGGATGGTGCGCTCGATCCTGCCCAAGATCTCCGAGACGGAGCGGATCGCCCTCCGCTCCGGCGGCGCGAGCATCGACCGCGACATCTTTGCCGGCCGGGTAAATCGCGCCCGTCCCGAGCTCGTGCCGAAGCCGTGGACGGCTGATGACCACCGGATGCTCCAGAAGACCGATGGCCTGATCCGCTTTGCCGGGAGCGATCACCTCTATCCGAACCCACGGATCCACGAGATCCTGCAGCGGGTTGGTCAGGACGGCTTTTTCGGCATGATCATCGACCGCGAGCACGGTGGGAGCCGGGTCTCCGTCTCGGCGCAGTCGCGCATCCTGACCAGGATCGCGTCCCACAACCCGAGCCTCGGCGTGGTCGTCATGGTGCCGAACTCGCTCGGCCCGGCCGAGCTCCTGAGCCACTACGGGACCGAGGCGCAGAAACGGCATTTCCTGCCGCGGCTGGCCTCCGGAGAGATGATCCCCTGTTTCGGCCTGACCGGTCCACACAACGGCAGCGACGCCACCGGCGCGATCGACCGTGGCGAGGTCGTGCTCGTCGACGGCATCCCCAAGATCTCGGTACACCTGGACAAGCGCTACATCACGCTGGCGCCGGTCGCCGGCCTGGTCGGCGTGGCTTTTCATCTCAGCGATCCAAACGGGCTGCTCCCGGCCGGCAGGGAGGGCATCACGGTGGCGCTCTTGGAGAGAGGCCATCCCGGTCTCCGTCAGGACACGTACCACAACCCGAACAACGCCGGCTTCCCGAACGGGACGCTGCGCGGCGACCGGCTGGAGCATGCTCATGGAGTGCCTGGCCGTCGGCCGCGGGATCAGCCTCCCGGCGAGCGCGAACGCCTCCGCCAAGGCCGTGACGCTCGGTGTCTTTCACTACCTCCGGCATCGGAAACAGTTCCGGATGCCGATCGGAGACATGGAGGCGGTGCGCGAGAAATGCGTCCGGATGTTCTGCAACGCCTGGATCATCAACGCGTCGGTTCACATGACCAACACCATCCTCGACCACGGCGCCGTGCCGTCCGTCCTGACCGCCGTCATGAAGCAGCAGAGCACCGAGCGGGCGCGCGCGGTCCTCCAGGACGGGATGGATCTGTGCGCGGGGAGCGCCATCTGCGTGGGCGAGAACAATTTCTTTACGCGCTTCTACCATTCCGCGCCCGTCGGCATCACCGTCGAGGGCTCCAACACGCTCACCCGTGGGCTCATCATCTTTGGCCAGGGTCTGAACAAGAGCCACCCGCACATCCACGAGATCGTGGACTGCCTGTACTCGGACAAGCGGGCTGATTTCGAGCGGTATTTCTACGCGATGCTCGGGATGGTGATCCGGAACTATGCCGTCGGGATCGTGCCGCTCGGGGATCGGCTCCGCCGGCTCGCCGTCCGGTTCAGCACCGTCGCCAGTTTCGTGGCTCTGCTCGGCGGTCAGATCAAGTCGCGGCAGATGATGTCGGGCGACATGGCCGACGCGCTCTCGGCCATCTACCTGGCCGAGGCCGTGCTCTGGTATCATGAGCATCAGATGAAAGGCTCTGCCTCCGGTGCGACGGCCGTGCGCGACCGGTGCATCGGCCTCCTCTGCGACGAGGCCGAGCAGCGGCTCACCGCCGTGATCAACAACTACCCGGGCGCGCTCCGGGCGCTGCTCCTCCCGTTCCGCTACCGCCCGCGGCCGGTCTCGTACGCGGACACGAATCGTTTCTACCAGGCGCTGCTGGATCATCCGGCGCTCGTGCGGGAGCTGAGCAAGGACGTCTATACGGCGGGGACGATCCTCGAAAAGCTCGAGAGGCTCTCCGCGCTGGACGGGGAGGAGTACCGGGGGCTCGTCGACGAGGTCATCCGTGTCGGGGAATGGCCCGTTACGACATCTCCAGGAGCATCCGGATCAGGATCGGATCCGACAGGATCTCGCTGTGCTTGCCGTCCAGGCGCACAAACACGTGGCTGTTGTCGTCCCGCCAGCGGTTCGGGATCATGAGGCTCTCGGACGGGACGAGGCCGTCGCCGTCCCCATACACGTTCCCACCGATCGGATCCAGCCTGCGCACCGTCTCCGTCCCCGAACACACCAGGTGAAAGGTGTTGACGCCGGGCGACTCCTCGATTGTCCAGAGCCGCGGCACGATGTCGCGCTCGTACACGCGCCGATCCTCCTCTCGGAAGAGCATGCTCATGTTGTAGACCGAGTACGACTCTTTCTCCGAGACGAGCAGGACATCCCCGGAGCCGTACCGGTTCGGCAGACACCACTGGAAGCCCGGGAACGTGTGGAGGCCGTGGATGGGGATGCGCAGACGGAGGGTAGGGATCTCCATCGCGAAGCCGTTCAGGACGTGGCCGAGGATGGACACGCTGCCACCAAACGGCACGTTGAGAAAGACGACGCGGTCGATGTGCCGGCGCTTCCACTCTTCTGACACGCGGCTGACCATGAAATGGTGAAACACCAGCCCGCCCAGGCTGTGGCAGAACACGTCCGAACGCCCGAGCGACTCGAGGTACGCCTCCAGTCCCGAGAAGAAGCGAGCCGTGTAGCCGGCCTCACCGATCAGACGGAAATCGTACGAGACGGGTCGCACCTCCCGTCGCTCGGCCAGCGCGTCCATGAGATCCTCGTAGAAGCCGGTGCCCAGGATCTTGCGCGTGAGCGGCGTGGTCAGCGCCGTCCCGCGCGCGTCTCCCGGCGGGTAGACGTGGACAGGCCGTCCTATGACCAGCCTGTCCTGCCAGTCGGTGCCGAGGAAGCTCGGGGGTGACGGCGGCCAGACGCGGCTCCCGTCCGCTCCGAGGAGCACCGAGCCACCAAAGCCGGGGAGGATGACGATCGGGCGGTAGGCCGAAACAAAGAGACACAGTGGAAGCAACAGGAACCACCTCATCTTTTTTCCATGGTCATCCATCCGTGTTAGACCATTCTGATTTTTTTTTTTCTGAGCGAGCCATTCATCCGAAAAACAAATCATGAAATTTTTATCAGACTTAAAGATAGGATGAAAACTTTTTATTATACAAAGGCAGACTTGATTGAATTTTCGACCACTCTTTCTACGAATCAAGTCACGAATGATACTGCTTACAGTGGAATGAATAAATATGTCTTATATCAAGATACAGGTTTAACTAAAATTGTTGGAGAAATATTTTATACTGCGACAGTCTATACATGCACGGATAAGAGCATTGCCTATAATCCATATGTATTGACAGTATTCTTTACAGATAAGAAGAACATCACAGCAACCGGTGCACACGATGATTCCAAAGATATTTTCTTTCCGATCGGCATTGTCGAACGATCGACAGTGACAGACCAGACAGGTTTCGACAGAAAAATAAAATACATCGAGGTCACAGCACTGGATGAAAACGTTAGGAAGCTTTCTCTGATTGGGTGCAGGCATCGAGCGAGCTCCAAGAGAGGACCGCCGCCATGAACACGATGGCTGTTTTCTGGAGCCGGATGTTTTTGGGACTCGTCAGCGCGCGCACGCGCTGATCGAGCCCCCGCGGGAAAACGACCTCGCTGCCGCCGCCGACATAGGCCATGACTGCCCGCCGACCGTCCCGGATCCGTTCCTCGTCCGTACCGACAGCGCGGAGCGCGTACAGGACGTCGCGGGACGAGAGGGAGCGCGATCGCCGGTGCTCCATAAAGAGCAGCGCCATCCGCACGAGCGCCTCCATTATTTTTTTCTTTTCCAGAAAAAAAAATGTATGTGGACTCGACACTCGAAAACATCATTTCGGATCTCCTGCCGCAAGCATCACCGGAGGCGATCCGCGATGTGACGATCCATACGACCCGGCTGGCCGATCAGACGATCAATCCTTTCGGATCACGACGACAGACCGTCCAGCAACGACGGATCCGGCTCCTCGGCCAGATCGCTGCCGTCACCGGCGAAAGAGACATCGATCGGTTCTTGTGGCGCGTCCTCGATGCCTATGCCTACCGAGGAAATACCATCGATCTCTCGGTGCTGATAACGCTGATCGATCCGACCCGTCTGTCGGATGCCGATCGGCAAAATTTCTATTATTTCTGTGCCAGGGTGGGGCGTCTCCACATGGTACGGCTCTCGTCAAACGCGTCTTTCCACGAGGTGCTCGGGATGCTATTGACACACGAGACGCGGGGAGAGGTCTCCCTCCGGTACCTCTTGTTTTTCCTGGAGGGTCAACCGACCGAAAAGCAGCTCTACGATTGGTTCATTGATGAGAGATTTCTTCGACTGGATCATTCTCGGGTGGATACGATCCTCTCCGATCGCTACCCGGACACGGATCCGCTCCTGGTGGCGTTCTTGTACGAGCGTTTCCGGTACGAGCTGGGATCGGTTGCCGTTCCGAGAGAAGAAATCATCGCGGTGGCCGTCCGCACGGCCGCCGCTCTCCGGCAACAGACGCGCCAGCGGCAGAGCCTCCAGCAGGTCGGTCGTTTCCTGTCCATCGACAAGCTGCTTTCGCAGGTCGTCCGGCGATTCCCGCGGCGCTACCACCGGTTATGGAAACTGATCCAGCTGGACAGGCTGAGCCCCGATGAGCGCCGATCCCTTTTCTCCGCGATACCGCTGGATGAGCTGCAGGACATGACAATCCCGTCCACAGAGGTTTTTCGTGATCTCCTGGCGGTTCTGCCCTATCCACCCACGCAAAACCACCTCGATGCGATACGACGGCTGATTGGACGTTTCGTCAAGGAGAGAACCGCACCGTACCGCCGCGGCCAGATGACAGCAGAACACTCGTTTGACGAATCCCGTCTCGTCTTGGATAACTATTATCCATTTCTCCTGGAGTTTTTCTCACCGGAGGTTCGGGAGGAAGACCTCCCGGCGTGGCTGTATTTTCTGTCGGACGTCGACCCGCGTTTTTTCTCCAACGGTCTGACCGAATGGTTTCTGTCCCGGCTTCCGACCGTTCCCATGGACGCCCTCCCGGTGCTCGAGGCGCTCCTCCTCCGCGATTCGGCGACCACGGCTCTCCTGAAAAAGATCAGCCCGACCAGACTCCTAGAACTGTGGCGAGGCACGGCGGTCTCGGGAGACAGGGATCGGATGGATGTTTTCCTCCGTGTCGTGCTCGACTCGCTGTACCGGGTCGAGACGATAGACGCCGGGTTTATGAGCGTATTCCAACAGATCGTCGGTAGCGCGATACAGAGCCAGGCACGCAAGAACATGGCGAGATCCATATCCAAGATCGGTCATTTTCAGAAAAAAGAAAATTATCCGCAGGATACGTAGAAATGGAATCGCTCCCCGCGGAGCTGTGGCGGCTCGTGCTCGAGTTTGATCCCACGTACCGGGAGCTCTTCTCCCGGGACGTCCTCCCGGGCGTCCGGCGGACCGTCTGGCTCTACCACCCCAACGGCCGGCTTTTCTGCCGGTTCCGCACCGATAATGCCGGGCTCCGAGACGGATCGTACACGGAGACGTACCCGTCCGGTCTGCTCCGGCGCACGGCGCGGTACCGCGCGGGCGTGCTGGACGGCGTCGTCCGTGATTTCCATCCCGACGGCACGCTTTTCCGCTTCTCGGTGTTCCGCGACGGCAAGATCCGTGAAAACGCCCTTGATTTTTTTCCCGGGATCAGCGGCGCGTGCTCGCGGTTTTTCTCGTACGACGACGAGTCGCACCCGCACGGCCTGTGCGTGGATTTTTTCCCGGACGGACATCGCATGAAGCAGCGCACGTACCACCACGGCCTGCTCCGCGGCATCTACCGCCTGTACACGGAGGAGGGCGACGTGCTCTCCTCGTTTTATTTTTAGTTGAGCTCGAACCGCGAGCGCTCGGGGAAGCGCTGGTTGAGCACGGTGTGGAGATGCTCGTAGGTATGGAGCGCGTTCTCGGCTCCTGGCGACAGGAGCTCGGAGTTGTTCTGGATGCACAGGAAGCGCTTCGGTGTCGTCAGGATCTCGTCGATCTCGGTCTCCATGCCCGCCTCGTTCCGGATCTCCAGGTAGTGGATCGGATGGACGACCGTCCCGGAGCCGAAGCGGTAGATGCCAAAATATTTCTTAAAGAGGGAGTTCCGCGCGATATTGGTGTTTTTGCGCACGCGCGATCCGACGGTGTGGTGCTGGAGGTCTTTCCGAGTCCTCGTGTCAACCAGGCCGCGGAGAAAGACATCCAGAGCCCTGTGATGACTCTTCCGGTTCGCGCTCGGCACGTGCTGTGACAGCCGTCTTTCTTTTTCCTCCACAAAATAAGCCGAGAGAACGGAATGATTGAAGGCCACCAGCCGCAGGAAATCGTACGGCTTTTTCTTCAGACGGAGCGGATGGAAGCGCGCGTCGTTCGTGTCCTTGCTGACGAACGCGCACTCGGTCTCGATCGGGCGGCCGTTATCGTCGAAAAAATCCGATGGGAACACGTCCCCGAGCAGGATCATGTCGTCGTTGAAATACAGGTAGCGCTCCGAGAGACCGGGGAGCCGGTGGAGCACGGACTCGATCGCGAGTGAATTGAAAGTGGGCAGACAATCCTCGGGCAGGATCCGTGAGTGCGGGACGAGGTGGACACGGGAGGGATCGAGCCAGGACGGCTGCTGCCCGTCCCGGACCACGACGTAGACGCGCCGGATCCACGGCGCGTGGCGCTCGAGCGAGCGCAGCGAGTAGAGGAGTTCCAGGTGATCCACAAACGGATCGATATCCGTAATGCCGTGGGTCTTGAGGTCGCGCACGAGATTCTCATCGATCCCGACCCAGGTGTACACGGCGTCGACGGGTGCTGTACGATGCCGCGACCAATACACGAGAGAGACACAGACGATCGCGATCATGACCAGCACCAGGAGAACAATGAGGATCGTTGCCAGCATTTTTAATGTCAGGGAAAAAACTGTTTTCAGACAAAGAGGGTCGCGTGGGTCGCCGGCAGCGCCGTCGCCTGATCGGCCGGTGCGGCCACACCTCTCCCGATCTGGAAAGACTCGAGCACGGGGCTGCCGGGGACGCAGGCCTGCACGATGTGCTGCTCGAGCAGGTCGTTCATGTTTTTGAACTCGAACGAGCGGATGAGGACACAGAGGTCAATGATGGTCTTGGGCACGGTCACGCCGGGATAGTGTTTCTTGATCCATTTGGGCGTGTTGAGGATCTTGAGGAAATCCTGGCAGGCGCGGATGTGCGTGCCGCAGCCACGGAGCTCGGGAACGAGCACCGACAACCCGAAATCCCACAGCACAAAGAGATGGCCGTGATTGGGCACGCAGTAGTCCCGGCCGCGGATCGTGTATTTCCAGCAACCGCCCGGTGCCACCTTGTGGACGAGGATGTTGCCCCAGTGGAGGTCGTTGTGGATGAAGCCGGTGTAGAACTGGAGGACAAAGATACCGAAAAACACCTGGAGGAAGCAGCTCAGCCACTCGGCCGTCGAGTGCTCCCGCGCGCTCCACGATTTCAGATCCTCGTCCGCGAGCTCGTTGTACAGGTAGAGCGCCGGGTTGTTCCGGGAGACCCGCGGATTGTGCTCGTTATTGGCCGAGAAAGCCGTAAAGAAATGGAGAGGGAGGTGGATGCTTTTCTTGTTCTTGACCAGCCGCGAGCATAACCGGAGCATAAAGACCTCTCGCCATACCGTGCGGCACGAAAAGATGATGGCGCGGTCGAGCGTCTGGCCGAGCATGAGGATCTGGAGATCCTCGAGGCTCAGGTTGACCTTTTTGACACACACCGGTGCAGCATTCTTGTCTGCCGAAACGATCCCGCGGTAGACCTCGCCGTACTGGCTCTCGTTCCCGATCTTTTCTTGAAAAACCGTTTGGGCGAGCAGCGAGGCATCGCGGTTGTAATCGCCGATTTCTCGGAGGAGGAGACGGTAAGCCTCATAGAACATGCTCCGACGAATCCTGTCTTTCGTGGTAATCATTTTGATTCCCCCGGATATTTTTTTTTTCGTCCGAGAGCATGAAAGAAAATAATGAATAAATGGCTATCCGGAGACTCCACCGTGAATATCAGGATCTGTTGGAGAATCCCGTGTATTCGTGCCGAGCCTGGCCTCTTCCCGACAAGGGCATGCTGGAATGGAAAGGAGTGGTCACCGGACCCGCCGACACACCGTATGCCGGCGGCACGTTCGAGCTCTTGATGCATTTCTCTGTCGAGTATCCTTTCAAGCCGCCCAAGGTTGTTTTTGTCACCCGCATCTTTCATCCCAACATCAGCTCAACCGGGGGGATCTGTATGGACATCCTGAAAGACAACTGGAGCCCGGCGCTGACCATCTCCAAGCTCCTCCTCTCGGTGTGCTCGCTCCTGGCGGATCCCAATCCATCCGACCCGCTGGTGCCGGACATTGCCAGGATGCTCCTCGAAGACCCGGAGCGGTTCGAGGCCGAGGCCAGAGCCTTTACGGCACGGCACGCGATGGAGCGTCTTCTAGGCAATGAACCGTCAGCGGTTTCTGACGACCAATACAGTGAAACCGACCCGTGATCCGGGCGACCGTGCCGAGGGGGAGCGGGTGGTACAGCACGAGGTCGTGCGTGGACAGCACGGCGCTGCCGAGGCTCTCCGTCCAGGGCACGCATCCCTCGATCCGATCCACGGGAACGGTGGCTACGACAACGAGTTTTGTGTTCTCCGCAAGGGATCGCAGGAGCTCGATCCGCGTCGGGTGTTCTGGTTTTTCCTGTCGTGTCGTAAGGAGCATCGACGGGGACAGGTCGGAACGACAGGCCGGGCACGTCCACCGGCGGCGCAGCCACTGCAAGAGGCACGAGCCGCAGTAGGCGCTGCCACAGCACCGCGTCAGCACCGGTTCGATGACGCGATCAAGACACACGACACAGTTCTTGTCTGCGGCATCGTCGGCGGTCGACGCTCCACCCATGTACCGCACAACGCGATCCATCGCCAGCCAAAACGAGGCGAGACCGCAGAGCGGCAGGCAGTGGTACGTGGCATACCTGGCCGGGGCGAGGCTCATGGACAGGCAGACGTCTCTTTCCGGGCTTCGCACAACGACGTGTCGCAAGAGCTCTGCGCACAGGCCGGGGACAACGCACGGCTCCGGCCACAGGCACCACGTGAAACCCGTGATCGGCCGCACCGTTTTCTGGACACGGCCATCCAGGACGACGCGCTTCCATGCCAGCCCGCGGGTACACTCGATCAGAGCCGGCAAGAGACCAGCCTGGCAGATGACAACATCGCCGTCGACGCAGACCAGGTCTTTCCGGGTTCGGAGCAGCCGGAAACACAGACCGCTCAGCGCCGTTTCTTTCTCCCACGACCGCAGGCTCGAGCGGTGGCAGACAATCAGCGTCGTCCGGACGCGACGGAGACGCCGCGTCCTCCGCCGGATGACCTGGCCGTCTCCCCACACGTCCTGGATCATCTCCAGGACGTACGGCTCCGCCGTGTCCCACGACCTCCGGTCGCGCGCAACAAGCGTCATGACCGAGCGCCGCCGGCCCGTCCCCCGCCGATCCGCGTAGATCCCGAGCCTGGAAAACAAGACGTCGTTATCTTTCAGCCGCTGGTGCTGCTCTTTCTCCATCTCCTCCATCCTCATCACGGCCGCCTCCTGATGCCGGTACAGCCGTTCCTCCTCCATTTTTTTTTTTCGGTTTTTCTTTTTCGTGCGGCCTCTCACGGTTTCATACTCTTTTAGATCGTTTTACGGCTCATCCGAAGAGCCTCACCGGCGAACGAGTCGCCGACGACCCGGAAACGGAGCTTCTTGTAGGCGCGGAGCGCCGTCTTGTTTTCTTTGCGGACGTGGAGATGGAGGACGGGGAAGAGCGTCCGGACGGCGCGCAGGGTTTCTTTCATGAGGAGCGACATGAGGCCCTGGCGCCGGAAAGAGGGGTCGGTGCAGACGTTCCAGACGGTCGCCGTGCCGAGATCGATGTAGAGGCAGCTCAGGACGCGGCGCCGGTCGTCCTGGAGCCACGCGTGGATCCGCCTCTCGTGGTCAAAGACGGCGGAGCCGCTGTCGGGGAAGCTGGCCCGGTTGACGGCCAGGATTTTTTTCTGGACGGTCGATGCCGGCGAGCCTGTGCAGATCCGGAATCGCAATTTCATTATTTTATCTGAAAGAGTAAAATAATGTCCCTGGACTCACGTAAAGACAGGGTCTTTGTCTCGCTGAGCACGATCCCCTCCCGAGCCAACGATCCGCTCTTTATCCGGCACATCCGCTGGCTTACCCGACAGACCGTGCCGCCAGAAAAGATCTTTGTCATTCTTTGTCGTGCGTACAAGCGGTTTCCCGGTCAGGCGGTTGAGGAGCGCGTGGCCTCCGAGCTCGGCACGATCCCGCGTGTCGAGGTCTGCTGGGCGGACGAGGATCTCGGCCCGGCCACCAAGTTCGTGTTCCCCCTCGAGCACCGTTACGAGGAGATCAAGGACGGCCTGCTCATTGTGATTGACGACGACCGATTCTATCATCCCCGGATGATCGAGATCTACCTCGACGCGCTCGCGGCGCATCCCGGTGCGCACGTCCTGGGCGGAAACCAGGAGTTCTATTTCCAGCGCCGGCTCTACGAGACGCTCGGCGGACGTCCCTCCGTGCGCGCCTCGGACAGCCGCTATGTCGCGGCTTTCATGAGCTTCCTCCTGAACCCGGCGGCCGCGGACTGGCGGCCGCTGGTGGCCTTTACGCGGACGATCCTCCGTGAGGTGCCCGAGAGTTTTTTCCATGACGAGGGGATCCTCCTGAACTACCTCCGCTTCCTCGACCTCCGCGTCCTGTACGTGAATTTTGCTTTTGTTCCCTGGGTGGAAGAGGAGATGGAAAACGCCCTCTGCACGGGCTCTTTTGTGGATCGGCGCGCGTGCGAGCGCCGCATCGAGGAATGGCTCAACGCGTCGCGTTACCTGGGAGTGACGCATCATCATCGCCCGTCTCGTCTTTCGGCGCTCCTGCGGCGGCGTCTCGCGCTCTAGCCGCGCGGAGCATCAGGCAGACGGCCTCGTGCCGGGCGAGGAGCGCCTCGCGTGCCGTAAATCCGGTCACGCCGTGGTGAGCCGCCACGCGCACAATCAGGTTCTCGAACGACTGCGTCACGACGCGTGTCTTTTCGGGATCGAGGATGTTCTCGCGGCACGTCATCATCCCGGTGACGGCATCCAGGAAGCCCAGGTGGAGCGAGAGCGTCGTGCGATCCGTCGTGATCCATGTTTCCGGGAAAGCCTCCCACGGGGGATGCCAGGGGTAGAGCATCGTTACGATCCGATCTTTCTCCGGAAATAGCGCCGAGACGATCCCCCGGTTGGCATGGAGATCCAGGAGGCAGCCCTCGAGGAGCTGCCGCGCCAGCCGGTGCTCCGCGGTGCTCGCCGGTTCCGCCGAGATCCGATCCAGCAGCGTCTCCAGACGTGTCCTGACGAGCCGCGGGTGATCGGACACGCTCCCGGGCACGGCCGGTGGTCTGCCCTCGGCGAGCCACCGCCGGATGCCACCCTCGGTGTGGAGAAGTAGAGAACGAAGCCACGGGGTCTGTGTCTCTTGCCCGAGCGCGCGGAGCGACAGCAGGACGACGTTCTCCATTCTGTTTTTAACGTCCACGAGGAAAAGATTCGTGATTTCAATTTTTTTCTTCTATCGAAAAAAAAATGTGCTGGAACTGGCAGGCCTCGATCGGCATGTTTGTGGCCGGGATGGTTGTCACGACGGCGGTTGTCGCGCTCGCCGTCCGGCAAAAAAAACGGAACGTGGCGGCACTCGCCTGTGCCTGGTATCTCGTGGTTGCCATGCAGCTGTTCGAGTTTTTTGCGTGGCGGGGCGAGCGATCGATCGGCTTTACCGCTGCTTTTTTCTGCGCCAATGTGCTTCAGATCGTTGCCGTCTTTGTCGCGCTGGTCGTCGTGTATGACGACCAGCACCGAGCCGCTCTCGGTGCCGTTGCCGGTGCCGTGGTCGCGGCTTACCTGGTCATTGTGCTGACGACGGTTCTCCACGACACGGGTCGGTCGTTTGATCTCCGCCGGAAAGAGCCGCACCTGGTCTATCCCTGGTGGACGCTGACGGCCGGCCTCTCGTATATGATCGCCCTGGTCATCGTTTTCCTTTGTCTCGGACGGCCGTGGAAATGGTCGCTCCCGACGCTCGCCACGATCCTTCTCGCCCTCCTCGCGAGTTTCTTGTTTTACCGTCGCAGCATCGCGAGCATGTGGTGCTTCTTTGCCGTCTTCCTCCCGATCCTCTTCTACACGTATTCTCTGTGGTGAGGCGACCAGGACAGGCCGTGTCCCGGCCGGAAATACAGGTGCGGCGCGTCTCTCGACGAATCCATCGGCCATAAAGCCAGGGTGGCCAAGATGTGATGCCCCGACCGGTAGCGATCCGGCTGAGGGGTGTGCGTGCCCGGCGAGGCCGTCTGCTTTTCGCGATCCCCGATCACCACGGCGGCCCTGCCGTGCGACGGTCGGATCGTCAGCGCCCCGTCCACGGCAACCACCTCGCTCGTGTACCATTTCCCCTCGATACAGGCCTCGATCACCTCTCCCCGCTCCAGAGTCTTTTCGTAAAACGCGGCATCGGAAAACGATCCGCACGGCGCCATCGCCGGCGAGCCGTGTGCCAGGCACGAGTCCCAGCGCGACGACCATCCGCAGTACGAGACACGGACGCCATCGGCATCCACCGAACGCACGCGCGCCCGGTACCAGACGCCGTCCGGATCCATCCATCACCATCCCCGGGCTCGGTGTGGGCACGTGGAGGCGCTTCCTCGGTCCCAGGTCGAAAATCTTTTTCTCGTCGAGCAGCACCGGATACACGCCCTCTCTGGAAAAAGACCGAATGAGATCGGCAGGATAGCGAAACTCGATCCTTTTCTGCTTGCGCGGAAAATCGTCGAACCGCACCCAGACCAAGAGTCTCGACCGCATCACCCTGATCTTGTCGACCGACGATACTACCCAGTACTCGTGATCTCTCTGAACGATCCTGAACCTGGTTCTGGTCAAAATCTCCCGGCAGAGACCAATCGCCCAATCGGATCCGAGCGCGTACGCCTCTGTAAAACTCAGGTACTCCAGAAAGATCTTGTGGATGATCTCCAGCGGGAGAGGACGCATCTGCCACATCCAGAACGAGGCGTCATGAGCCGTTTGTCTTTTCTTGCCGCACTCCTATCGGTCGAGTCAGTTTTTGTTGGTGGATCCGGCCGCGGCGCTCAGGATCTCCTCGAGCGCGCGCTGCATGACGACGCAGTCCATCCGGTTGTAGGTCTCGAGGACGCGGCAGAGTTCCGCGTCCCGGTTCTTGTAGAAAGCCTCGGCGATCGCGATGCTGGCCTCGCCGTCCTGGCACTCCAGCCCGGCATAACCCTCGTCCAGCCGGTCGTTGACCACGAGCGCCGCGGCGACCGACTTGAGCGAGTAGTCGAGCGCGCCGCGCATCGTGATGCCCGAGCCGTCTTGTGCCGGTCGCAGAGCGACCGCCACTTGCCGGCCTCGGCGTGCCAGTACCAGACCGTGGCGTTGGCCGGCAGGCCGCGGAGGAATCCGGCCGTCGCCGTGAGCAGCCGGTGCTCGGCCTCCCGATCCAGGGAGTCCGCCCACAGCGCCGTGTACTCGTTGTTGTGGACAACGCCGACGAGGTAGGTGAACTCACGCGTGTACTCGAAATCCAGAAAGACCATGTCGGCACAGTCCGCGGGCGTCTTGTCGCGGAGCTCGTCCCACGCGTCCAGAAATCCGTCCGGCACACGGATCCAGTCGTTGTCGCCGCCGCGGTTGGTCTCCAGGATCCGGGACAGGATCTCTCTCTTGCCGCGATCCACAAAACCAAGGATCTCGGGCGTCAGCCGCGGGTCTTTCCACGACCAGATCCGCTGACGGAACGCGCGCTGCCGGTGGCGGTCGTCGCAGCCCCACAGGCTCGTGATATCGCCGCCGATCGTCTCGTTGACGGCCTTCTTCTCCGGCATCCAGATGTCGCGGTTTTTCATGTTGGGATAAAAGATCGGGTGGATCTCTTTCCCCAGCTCCATGTCCTCCGCCAGCCGGAACGCAAAGCGCACACGACGGATCATGCCGCGGATGGTCTCGGCGCTCTCCGGATCCGTCTCCACGACCTGGAAGCGCCGCGCGCCGTCCTCGCGGTAGGTAACCAGCGCGTAGCCGTTCTCGATCCGGGGATCGACCGAGAGGAACTCCGTCGCGGCGCGGACGGCCGTCTGCTTGTACGCCGACGGCCGCTTGTCCGAGACAAAGACAAACACAAAATCTTTTCCCGGCGGCGCCTCGTAGCCGTACCGGTCTAGGAGCACGTCCCGGTGGCAGAGCGCGTCCACGGAGCCATACACCCGGCGCGCGGGATTGACGATCCGTAGCTGAAAAAAGAAGCGCGCCGTCTCGAGCGCGAGCGGCTCGTTTCGGTAGCCGAGGCACCGGCATTTTATCGCGTCGCGCAGGTGGCATGCCATCTCCATATAGAACAGGTTCTTTTCCTGGCGCGACGAGGCCGTCAGCCTGTCCATCTTCTCGCGGAACAGCCGCTTCTTTTCGGGATCGTCGCCGTGTCTCGCCTGGAGGACGTAGACCAGGTAGTCGTTCATAAAGGCCGGGTAGAGATCCGAGCAGTTCACCATCGGGACGGTGCGTGCCCTCGTCTCGATTTCGTCGGCCGTGCCCATGCTCCGTAATTTCATGATTCCTTGATCCCTGTGGTCGTGTTGTGGGCGCGATTCAGTTTTTGGAGCAAGACCTCCTCGCGGTAGGTCTTGAAGCCGAGCGCCAGATGGAAGAGCACGACCAGGGCCGGGCTCTGCACGCCAAAAGACGACCAGAACCAGTAGCCCAGCGCGAAAGACGTGGCGGCGAGCAGGTAGGCCATCGAGTAGGCGACATCACGGGTCTCGGCAAAAAAAGCCGTCAGGAAGAGAGCCAGCGTATAGTTCAGGTAATTCTGGATGTCCAGCGAGACGCCGCGGAGGAGGGAGAGGAGGACGGAGGCCGCGTACAAGACGCGCATAACGGTGGAATCGATGAAAACGAAGAGCCTCACGATGCGGACGTGGATGAGCCTCCCGATCCAGAGCTTGTCCAGGTAGAGATCCTCGTCGGTCTGCCGGAGGTGGTAGCAGAACGAGTGGAACCAGTGGATGGCGTAGACCACGAGCAGGAGACCGTCCAGCCACAAGGCCTCGCGCAGCAGCGGGTACCGCGTGTACATCCAGAGCATCGAGAAGAGCATCGTTCCTGTCGAGAATCCCTCACCGAAACGATAGATCCACGCGGTCATCGTTTGGGTTGCATTCGTCCATCTTTTTTAGCCTTTTTTTTCATTGGCATGGAGAAAAAAAAAGGATCTTAACGGACAAGCGTTCAGAATGATCCGGTCTACGCGGTAGGGGGAGAACGGGAGACGTACACGCTGCCAGCGCCGAAATCGACAAACATCTCGGTCAGGCCTGAAGACGAGACGAGCAGTGGCGCGGTGGTCCGCGTGATGGACGGATCCATTGTCTGTTTCTGATAGCTGAAGCCGTAGTTGGTCGAATAATACACCCCATCACTGTTCGTTGTCACGACCACATAATTCCCTGTGCTCGCGATCCCGGTCGCGTAGGAACTCCAGGGGACTGTCGTCAGCTGCTGCCACGTGACGCCGTAATCCGACGAGATGAAGAATTTATTGGAGCTTGATGTATCTAATACCCACATGTACTGGCCGGTCGTGGATACCGCCGACGACTGAAAATACCCATTGGAGCTCACCGCGGTCTGAAAAGTGCTCCCATAATCCGACGAGTACAAAAATTCATTCTGCTGATTCGTCGTGGCAACGACGTACTGACCGGTTGCCGAGCACGAGATGGAGAACAGTGTGTCTAGGCTTAAGACTGTATTAAACGTCGTGCCGTAATCACCACTCCGGTAAATATGATTGATACTGCCAAAATCATACCTGTTTGTTATCACAAACCAGTATTTCCCGTTCGTGGATAGGCTTATACGAACCGTGTTTTCATTCACGGGAGTAAAATTAGTATTTTTTTGCCACGTGGAACCGTAATCCTGCGAATACCATAACCCGTTATTTCTATCTCCTCCGACCGCAACGACCTGTACCATCCCGTTCCCGCTCATGGCCGCGCTGTGGATGACTGATGAGAGCGGGGGGGAATAAACGATCGCAAAAGTAGCCCCAAAATCTTTGCTAAGATAGATATTTTTACTGTTGAAACCACAATACATGATATACTGACCATTCAATGAAGCAGCCCCGCTGGTTCGATAACTTTGCAAATCCGAAAATGTGGTAGATGAATTGGATGAGTTGCGTGAAAACGTTATTACGTCATTCTGAAAGAGGAAAGGGATCCTTGTGCTGTTGATGCTCAGGAGCTGGAAAGCGTAGAGATAAATGTTCTGCTGGTAATTGAGGATGATGTTTCCTGCATTCAATGCCAGCGGGATATTGTAATTCGGTGTCCCCGTGACCGGGAAAATGATGGACGAGTTGAGTGTCAGGTTTTTTCCGTTTTGGTTGGATAGGTAGATACCGTAACTCGAAGAGATGCTGAGGTACTGCCCGGTCATATCGGTGTAGATATACGAGTACTGCAGGAACGGGATCGGAGATCCCGAATAATCGATGATGTTAAAATTCTGACCGAAATCCGAGGAATAGACGATGGCCGTGATGCTGTTCTGAGGGGTTACGCCGACCACAGGGCTCTGGTAAGCGTACATGTACTGTCCCGAGAGGCTCGTCGCGCTGCCGAGGGTGTACACACCGACTCCCGGGATCGTCGATACGGTGAAATTTTTTCCGTAATCGCTCGAGACGTACACATTATTGGTATCGTACGTTGTCGCAAAAACGTATTGTCCGTCGTACGAACACGTGAGGTAGCTCCAGTTCACGGGGCTCGGACTCGTCCATAGCGTCAGGACAGTGGATGGATGCGCGGTCTGGATCCCGTAGATGGATCCGGTGTCTGCATAGAAAAAGATCCACGAACCGTCGCCAGACACATAGCTCTGATAGTTAAGACCGCTGCCACCAGTGATCTGCTGATTGTTCCAGGTGGTTCCTGAATTTACCGTGTAATAGATGTATTGGCTACCGGAGATCCCATTGGGCGTCAGCGCCACTACCCTGCCATCGACGGACGAGGTGAGCGAGCCCGCGGGATCGTAGGTGTCTCCCTGGAGGTTAAAAGCTGTCCCCACAGTGCTAAAAGTGGCCAACGCGTCGAATGAACCGAAGAGCTGGTTCTGTTGAGAGTTCGAGTCGTAGCCCATATAATAAATGATAGAACCGGTTCCATAATTCCAGAGGATCTGGCATTGATACGTATTGTTTGGAGGAATATTATGAGTCGTCAGCTGATAAGGGATATTGAGGACACCCACGGCAGAGGGCTGTCCGACCGATGGGATGATATTCATCGAACCTGCCGGACCAGCAGGACCCGTATACCCGGTGGCACCCGTGTATCCGGTAGCGCCCGTGTATCCGGTGGCACCCGGAGCACCCGTCGAACCCGCCACACCGGCCGAACCCGCCGGACCCGTAGCACCTGTAGCACCCTCCGAACCCGCCACACCGGCCGGACCCGCCGGACCCGTCACGCCCGCCGGACCCGTCGGACCCGTAACACCCGCTGATCCCGTCATTCCCTCGTATGTCCCCGCAGTGATATGATCGACCACAATAGATGAACCGGTGGCTCCGAAAATCAGGGAATTGGGGGAAAGGACGGCCGACCCGCTGCCAGAAAAGGTGATGTAATTATTCCCGAGGATAGTCGACTGATCTCCGATCTCGATGACGGCATTCGGTGAAGCGGCCTGAAATCCCGTGTAATGGATCTCTTGATTCAGATCATTCACCTGGCGCTACAGGCTGGCAAGGTTTTGGTTGATCGAAGCGATCGCCAGCGCTTCGGCTGTGAAGATCTCGCCGCACCCACACTCGTTTTCGGAATCATCACTCATTTACAGATATAATTTTTTTTTTTTCGCTAGCATCATTCTGTGGACCACCGCGGTATCGGGCGTCCTGGAGAGCCAGTGGGAGATGGCAAAGACCTCGAGCATGGTCCTCTGGATGGCCGCGGCACCGAGCGCCGAGCAGACCACGATCCCGTGGGTGGCCAGCATGTGCCTGATACGCACGATGCCGGGATGAATCGTAAAAATTCGCGTACCAGCTGGATAAGCCGACGTACAGGATGTCTGCGTCGTCCGGGACGACGACGTCTTTCTCACCATCTGTAATCGTGGTGTCGTTTTCCAGCACGAAAAAAGGCCGGAAAGGCTCAGCGGGAACGGAGACCGCGCTCCATCATGCGAAAAAACCCGGACGCGCCCGATTTATTTTTGGCAATGCCGAGGATCGAAAACACAAAATTTTCGGCAATGTTTTTTTTCTGCCATTCTTTACATGTCAGAATACAGGTATCTCGCTCAGCCGGATCAGCATCTTTCATCCTATTTTTTAGACCATCGGATCACATCAGTACAGGATCTCGCGGACGAGCCTCTTGGGCTTGTTGCGGTCGGCTTTCTCGTAGAGGCGGTAGAAATGCGGGTTGTACTCGTGGATGCACAGCGTCTGGTGGTTCCGCTCAAAGAGCGTCAGCGTCTCGACGGGCTGCTCGGGCGGTTGGAGGCCAAAATACCAGATGCGCTTCCAGATGTAGCCCTTGTTGTTCGGCATCCCCTGGAGGTTCGACCGGATGTAGCCGGGGACGGTCGCATCGGTGCGCTGGAGCCACCGCCACTCGCGCTTCATCGCGTTCTCGGCTTTCGCGTCCGCCCACCGGTCTGGCTCGCGGTAAGCCGGCTTGTTCGATACGATCGGAGCCGCCGGACGCGCCTGCTGTCCCGCCTGGAAAGCCCGGAAATCATCGTCGTCCTCCGTAAAATTCTCCATCCTGCTCTTCAGAGACGCAATCGCCGTGTCGAAGCGCCGGATGCTGGGCTTGTCCTCCGGGTTCTCCTCCCCGTTTTTTTTCAGCACGCGGAGAGCGTCCGCGCGCCAGGACTCCTGATCCTTGAGCTCGGCGCGGAGCTTCTTGAGGTAGGCGTTCTTGTGACTCATGGTGATTTGTTCCTGCGACAAGACAACAAAAAAGAGTTTGTCAGTTTTTGTTCTCATTGTCCTACAGAATGTTAGCCCTCCACATGATCAGTTTTTTGGTTTTGGCGCCGCGCATCAGCGCGATGGTCGTTGCTGCTTGATCCACAGCTCTGCATCCAGCGAGGCCATCTTGTGGTTACACCCGTGGCAGAGCGGCATGACGTTGTGGATGCCGTCGCTCCCCACGTTCCCACATTTGGACGGGACAATGTGCCCGATCTCGTACGTCTCTGGCGTGATGTGCCGCTGGCACGACCGGCATGCCCAGGCATCGTCGCGGTTTGGAAAAAACACATTGTGAAAGATGTGCCTCTTCTCGCCCGGATTGAACCGCCGTTTGCTCGGATCGATCCTGCCGTTGATCGACTGGAAGCGCTGATCCTGGAGATAGCGATCCATGGCGTCCGGGAGGTAGGCCGCGTTATTCTCCAGCCGCTTACGGATGAGGTGGAGGCGTGCCCGGTTGAAAGCGAGGGTTCTCCGGAGATCGTCCTGGTCGGCGACAGACATGGACGACCGCACCACCCGGAGCCGCTCAAGGAACTCGTCCCGTTTGTGCCTCACGAGGCGGAAAGACGAGAGGCTCGTGCCGTACTCCCCCTGGCGATCCTCGGTCGTCATCCCGTTCTCGTGGATGGCTGCCCTGTCGCCTCCTTCGAGACGAAAGAACGGGGAGGCCAAGACCTGTGGTGAAGGCTCGGGACTGGGATCGGCCGGGGCATACGGCCTGTAGCCCGCGTCTTCGGCATAAGGAAGAGAGGCGCACAGCCGATCCAGGTGCCTGTCAATGTCGCGGTTCTCAACACCGGCCACACGCTCCATCTCACCGGAAAAATCCGACCAGTCCTCGACGCGGACGAAATCCGTCTCCGGAGAGAGGTCACCCGAGCCCTTGAAAGCCATCGAGGCAATAACCTGGCCGGCCATACCCATGAGCGAGAAAGAACGCGGAAAGGCATGGCTACCCGCAAAGGCCGTGAGCTCGTCGGCGCGGAACCACGGGCTTCCGTGCGTGCCGTAGACGCGGAGCTCGTCGGGAGCGTAGGCATGAGTCGTGCCGAGGCTGAGATTGCGCGGGCGGTTATTGGCCTCACGGAGGTGCGAGAACATGCGATCGTGGTAGCTGCGGATGGTCTCCGTCTCCTGGTGATGGAGGGACATCATCGCGCTGATCTTGATGGCGTTCTGCTCGGCCTCGTGCCGCATCTTGGCGGCGTTCTGCTCGGCCTCGTGCCGGAGCATCTCGGCGTGTCGCCTGTCCTCCGCCTCGCGGCGACGGATCGCTTCCTCGGTCTCGATCTCGCGTCGGCGGATGGTCTCCTGGAGTTTTTTCTCCTCCGCCTCCACCCTGGCGCGCCACTCTTTCTCCTCTCTCTCTACCCTGTCTCTATAGCGCTTCTCCTCTTTCTCCATCCTCTCCCGGCGTCTCTGTTCCTCTTTCTCCATGACCGCCCTGCGCTTCTCATTCTCCTCGCGACGCCTCTTGTCTTCGGCCTCCCTCTCTTCTTTGCGCCTCTTTTCCTTGAGAAGCATCTCGATCTTGCGCTTCTCCCTCTCCTCCAGGATGCGCCTCTCCTCGGCCTCCCTCTCGATCTTGCGCTTCTCCCTCTCCTCCAGGATGCGCCTCTCCTCGGCCTCCATCTCGATCTTGCGCTTCTCTTTCTCGAAATCCTGATTCTGGAGCTCCAGCTTCTTGAGTTCGATCTGGAGGAGCAGAATCCTCTCGGCATCGTTGTTTTCAACCGCCGTGGCGGTGGTGGCAACAGGGATCGGCCGGAAGACTCGGCATTTGTGGCGGTTGATGTGCTTGTACATGCCGGAGCAGTACTGGCATTGGGTCTTGGTAGCGGTGGTGGTCATCAGTATGCCTGAAGAGACAGCGGTAACGGGATCGTCAATGATCATGTTTGAATAGATTTCAAAGAGATCTGGAGTATTTCAGTTTTTGATTCGCGGTTATTGGACAATGATATTTCATAATTGGTGTAGAACCTGCCGTCATGAAATCATTTTTTACCGGCGGTTGCTACACGGCGAGGATGAGCCCGAGCCCGATCTTGGAAAAGACGTCGAGGCCGGCGACCGCGCCGGTGTACACCGCGTCCCGCATCCTGCCCGTCTCGTGGATCATCCAGACGATCGGATAGATGAGAAAGACCAGGAAAAGGAAAACGGCGGCACCGAGCGGCGGCCGCATCGAGAACACGAGGGCAAAGGTCAGCAGGTAAAAATAACCACGTCGGCGGCCACGACCGGGAGGAGATCCATCGGCGTCTTGCGCGGGTAAAAGAGCGCGATGAGCAGCAGCGGCGTGGTGAGCACCCAGTCCGCGTAGCGGATCCCGTCTTTTTTCGGATCCATGGACAGCACGCAGTAGGCCGTGAACGCGATCGACGTGATGACCGCAAGCAGGATCTGCCCACGAAAAAAAAAGAACCACGAAAAGATGAAAAAAAGAGCGGCGGCCGTGAGGGTCGCGACGCGATCCTTGGCCGGCATGTCCATGATTTTTATCTCGGACGAGATAAAATATGTGGATCGTGCACGGGCTCATCGGGATCAAGATCGTCCTGATCGTCCTGACCATCCCGTGGATCGTCTTTACGCTGCTGTCCGTCTGGCGGAAAGAGCGGTGGATCGTCCTCACCGCGTCCGTGCTGAGCCAGATCCTCTTCTGGGGCGTGCTCGCTTTCCTCGCCGCCCTGACGGTTCTGCTGCTGGTGGGCTACCACCGGGAGACGTGGGTGGCCTTTACGGGCATGTTCTCGGCGGCGGCGGCGGCGACCGAGGAGCGGCTGTTCCCCCGCTACCTCATCAGCCTGTTCCTGTGGCTGCTCCTCTATTTCATGGTGGTCATCGCGGTGCTGCTCGTCTCGATCTACACGGAGCGGCCAGACCTGGTGCGGCACGTCTTATGAGGGCGGCCGGACGAGGTAAGCGATATGGGGCGAGAGGACGATCCTGAGACCGTCGGAACGACAACGATCGAGCAGGTAAAAATCCTCCTCGCCCGAGGGCTCGAAAGGGTTGCGCAACAGCACGTCCCGGCGCAGACAAAACGAGATGCCCACTTTCTGGATCTCGAAATGATCCCAGCCGACCGGTGGGAGGACGAGTCCTGAATCATAACGCATCCGAAAAATCAGGACGTCCATCTCTGCGTCGGCGCGGATGGCCTCCAGCGCCCGCTCCACATAGTCCTCCACCAGCGTGTCATCGTCGTCCACAAAACCGACCCATTCCGAGTCGATCTCTCTGGCGCCGTAATTCCGGACATGAGCGGCATGATTCGCCGTCCCGAGCTTCTCGGGAGTGCGCAGGACCACGACACGAGGATCCGCTGTCTCGTAATTCGGATCCGTGCCGTCAAAAACCACGACCGCCCGCCAGTCCGGGCTCGTCTGTCGAAAGAGCGAATCGATGGTTCTGGCCAGTGTCGGCCTCCCCACTGTCGGGATGATGAAACCGATCGTTGTCATTTGATCTTTACTTAAGGATCTATTTAAATACATGGACAGACAGATCGATGGACATCCTCCTGCTGATCATCTCCAGCAATGGTCTTCCTCACTACGAAAAGAATAAAGCGGTTTGGCGGATGTACATGAACTCTTATCCTCGCATCCGCTGTTATTTTCTCGAGAGCGGTACGGACGAGACGAGGATCTATCCCTGCCTCGAAAGAGACACGCTGTATCTATGGGGAGAAGAGTCTTTTCCAAATATACTGAAAAAAACATTAGATGCCATGGCGTATTTCTTATCCGAGAGGCACTACGATTTCATTGTACGGACGAACCTGTCGAGTGTGTGGTGTTTCGATGCCTTGGAAACGTACCTGAGATCGTTGCCGAGCACCGGGATCTACAGCGGACCGAGGGGGCCGTATTATCATCTCCGGGAGCTCTATTTCTGGTTTTATTTCGTGGGCGGGATGGGGATCATCATGAGCCATGATGTGTGTCGCCTGCTGCTGGAAAACAGGGCGCTCGCCGAGGATTTCCGAAACATGGATGATATAGACATCGGATACGCGATGCACAGGCTGGGGGTTTCGATCCGGCCCATCCACTACTGCTCTGTCGGGTCGCTGACCGATTTTGAGGAGAAAAAATCAGCGATCCGATGGGATGAGCACATTTTCTACAGAGCCAAAAAGATGGACGGGGATCGTGAGGAGGAGCCTATCTATATGGAACGCATGGTTCACCTGATCTATCCCGGGCTCTACAAGACCACTGTTGCCGAGGTCGGGTCGATGTAAAGAACGGTCTTGCCTTCGTCGAACGACGGGATCGGCTGGCCGATGACCAGGACCAGCCCGACCACACCCGGGTAGTCCGTGTCGCAGACCGTCGTCAGCACCCGGCACTGCCGTGTCAGCGACACGCACGCGATCGGGATCACAAAAACCGCGTCGCGATCCGGTCGCTCGAAAGCATACTCCGCGTTCTCGTACGGCCTGATGGTCGTCTCGAAGCGCTCCCGACGGAAGCGCTCCGAGCCCTGGAACAGGATCTCCAGCCGGTAGGCCTCCGTCGTCCGGTTGATGATGCGGACGGAACGGATGTACTGTGGTGGTATCATATCCTACTACCTACCATCAAGAAAAAAAATGATCTAAAGCGATTCAGGATCAAGATAAAAACACGACAGACATGTTTGACACGCAGCTCTCGGATGCCGATAACTTTGACCTCGGTAGCATCTCGTTCAAGGATCCCGAAGACATCAGCTTTACGGACAATGCGTTCCGGAAAATCAAGATCTACGTGCGCAACCCGGACGGATCGATTGGCGATCTCGTCTTTTCGGCGCCGCGGCAGTTGTTCAGCTTCGGCATCCAGGAGCTGACGGACGGCCATGGCAACACGAACGGCTACATCATGCCGATCAGCCTGTGGAAAAGAAAAGAGCCCACGCCCGACGAGGAGAAATTCATCGAGACGCTGAACCAGATCGTCGGTTTGGCGCTGGAGCAGGTCCACAAGTACGTAGATACCAGCACGATCGACACCAAGCGCTTCAGCCCGCTGTCGTTCAAGAAGCACTCCGAACGCGAGGACGACCGGAAATCTCCGATCCTGTACACCAAGCTGATCTTTAACAAGAGGGATCAGAAGATCTCGAGCCTCTTTTTCGACGAGGCCACGAACACGGAGATCGATCCGCTGAGCATCCTGAACAAGAAGTGCTACGTCACGGCCGCGATCAAGATCGAGAGCATTTTCATCGGCGACAAGATCACGCTGCAGATCAAGCTGTACGAGGCTATCGTCAAGGTTCTGAAACAGAACCGGCGGCTGCTCACCAACGACGCGGCCACGGCTCGTTAGCCGATCGCCTGATCTTTTTAGTGATTCCTAAAAAGATGTCTCGATCTCACGGGAAAAGCCAGTTCACTGCTTGCTGGCCAGCCTGGCTGAGTCGATTCCGGTGGAGCATGATTTTGAGTCCGTTCAGTCGTCGAGCCGTGAGAAGCGCCCTCGCACCAACGTCGCCGATTCGGTTGCCACTGAGATTCAGGGTGGTCAGGCTTGTCAGGCTCGGCAGCGCCTGAGCCAGCGCCCTCGCGCCCTCATCGCCGATCTCGTTATAACTGAGATCCAGGGTGGTCAGGCTTGTCAGGCTCGGCAGCGCCTGAGCCAGCGCCCTCGCGCCCTCATCGCCGATTCCGTTATAACTGAGAGTCAGGGTGGTCAGGCTTGTCAGGCTCGGCAGCGCCTGAGCCAGCGCCCTCGCACCCTCATCGCCGATTCGGTTGATACTGAGAGTCAGGGTGGTCAGGCTTGTCAGGCTCGGCAGCGTCTGAGCCAGCGCCCTCGCACCCTCAGCGCCGATTCGGTTTCTACTGAGATCCAGGGTGGTCAGGCTTGTCAGGCTCGGCAGCGCCTGAGCCAGCGCCCTCGCGCCCTCAGCGCCGATTCGGTTGGTATCGAGATCCAGGGTGGTCAGGCTTGTCAGGCTCGGCAGCGCCTGAGCCAGCGCCCTCGCGCCCTCAGCGCCGATTCGGTTGATACTGAGAATCAGGGTGGTCAGGCTTGTCAGGCTCGGCAGCGCCTGAGCCAGCGCCCTCGCACCCTCATCGCCGATCTCGTTGCCACTGAGATACAGGGTGGTCAGGCTTTTCAGGCTCGGCAACGCCTGAGCCAGCGCCCACGCACCCTCAACGCCGATTCCCTTGATACTGAGAGTCAGGGTGGTCAGGCTTGTCAGGCGAGGCAGCGCCTGAGCCAGCGCCCTCGCACCCTCATCGCCGATCTCGTTGCCACTGAGATTCAGGGTGGTCAGCCTTGTCAGGCTCGGCAGCGCCTGAGCCAGCTCCCTCGCACCAACGTCGCCGATCTCGTTATAACTGAGATACAGGGTGGTCAGGCTTGTCAGGCGAGGCAGCGCCTGAGCCAGCGCCCTCGCACCCTCATCGCCGATCCCGTTGCCACGGAGATTCAGGGTGGTCAGGCTTGTCAGGCTCGGCAGCGCCTGAGCCAGCGCCCTCGCACCCTCATCGCCGATGTCGTTCTCACGGAGATACAGAACCCGTAGACTCTCGTACCGTGGGAGGACGCGTCTAGAGAAATCCTGCCAGTCGATCCCACGCCTATTGTCGATCCTGAGCTCCAGGGTGTATTGCCGACGGATCACCCCTGATGTCCTGTTCTGCTGCGTGCTCGTCCGAGCCAGCACGCCTTTCTGTGCGTTTGTGAGGAACGCATCGATGCCACCGGGAGACGGCAACCGGGGCATCGGGACGCGATTCCACAGCGACCGTACGTGCTCCACGACCGCCGCGCGCTGCGAGTGGGACAGAGGTCTTTCGGTCATCTGATCGTTCAGGATGGCTCGCACCTCTCGTTGCGTGAGATCCGTGTTGTGTGTCCGCTGGCGCAGGCCGTTCACGACGGCCTGTCTCTGCGCGGGCTTGAGGGCATCGAATTTCTGGAGGAGGGTCGCGTCGCGACCGACCGTGGCACGCGTCCTGCCGGCGAGCCGCAGGATGCGTTCCATCTGGTCCTGTTTCATGGCCGCCCTCATCCGGATGTCGAACCCGCCGTCGGGGCGGATCCGGATGACATCGAGGAGGTTATGCTGGCGGAGGTATCGGTAGAGCTGTGGGGGGAGCAGAGCCTCCTGCGGCGTGACGGCATCGTGTTTCTGCTGCTGCGCCATCGTATTTTTTTTTTGGTGGGAAAAAAAAACTCAATAATCTCCCTCGGACTGGGAAAGCCAGTAATAATCGATCTCCATGTGCTGTTGTTGCTGTGCGAGCCGAGCCAGTGCCTGTGCACCCTCGCTTGTGGATCCAATCCAGTTACGGCTCAGGTCGAGCCGTTTCAGCCGGGTAATCTCTGGGAATCCGTCAAGGAACTCGATAACACCGTTGCTGTTGATCATGTTATCCGACAGATCCAGTTCTTCAAGACATGCCGGCTCGCGTGATAGGAGTGCCCTAATACCCGGCTTCAGGTCTAATAGATCCTGAGACCGCAGATTATTGCTCTGGAGGACGAGTTTTTTCAGCTTCTCGAGAGACCCGAGTTTCTCGACGATCGTGTCCATGTTGTACTGTAAACTACAATTGGAAAGATCCAATTCCCTGAGATTGACGAGGTTATGGAGGATGCCCAGGATTTCCGCGTTGCCCTCGAATTCCAGCACCTCGAGCGCAGTCATGCCCGAGATCACCCGGAGCATAGCGTCGTCCGTTCGGCCGCGGATCGTCATTCGGAGCTCTCGCAGATTTCGGAGTCCCATCATCCCTCGCACGATCTCGTCCGACCCGATGTCGATCCGGATCGATAGTTTTTTTAGCCTCGGAAAGCATCCGAGCAGCCGGGCAAAACCTCTTGCGTTCTCCGGTTTGTCGATGGTGCCACCGATCAGCTCTTCGAGGTTCCGCAGCGCACCGCAGGCTCGTGGGAGGAGGTCGGCGACGTCCTCCGCGAGCAGGTCGCGGCTGACGACCAGTGTTTTCAGACCCGTGTATTGAGGAAAGAGCAGTCGGATCATGTCCCGTCTGTTCAGGCTTTTACCTAATGTATTCATGTCCAGGAATCGCACACGGGATCGTGTAAACGCATCGTATCTCCTCAGGTTGGGCACGGACGTCCTGCGCAGACTTTCGCCTCTCCCTAATATACCGTAGAGATGACCGCCTATCGACTGCTCCGACAGCACGTCCTGGATGGATTTTTTCTGGTCGGTTTTCTGGACAGTTTTTCTCCGCTTGGCTGTGAAAGATCGGATGTGCTGTCTGAGACGCTGGTGCTGTGACTCGTAGAGCCGGAGCGCGGTCGAACGTCCGGACAGGATGTCCGACACATCTTTGGGTTTCATCCTGCTGAACCCTGTCCTGGCACCGAGCTCCGCGGCCACGGATTCCTTATCCGCGTCGCCGAGTGCCGTGAAAGCGGCCAGGGCTTCCTGGTCGCCCCGCAGGAGGCGACGCTGCGCCCGCTGGAGGACGGCCTTACGATCCTGCGGCCTTGCCTGTGCCCGGAGAACCATGGATCCGTCCGCGTCGAGCTGCTGGATCGTGTCGAGGAGATCGGAACCCTTCTCGTAAACGATCTGGTAGAGACGGGGATGCTTCTCACGGAGGATCCGGAGCATGCGGACGTGTCTGATGAATTCCGGATCGAGGAGGCTGTCGACAAACCGATCGTCTGCCATTTGTCTATGATTATTTTTTTTTTCTCACGACTGCAACGTCGGCTCGGACGACATGTCCATCACGGCGGCCTGGCCGCGCGGCTGCCATCCCACCCAGCCGCCACGGTGCGCATCGATCGGTCCCCACAGCCGGTTGAAATACTCCATCACCTCGTTCCGGTTCGGCACGGTCAGGTTCGGGCAGCTGTCCTTGAGCCACTCGCGGAAATTCGAGTACATCTCGAACTGGCTCAGGAACTTGCCCTCCGCTGCCACGATCGTCTCGTCAATGAACTGGCGGTAGATGTCGTTCTTTTTCTGGTAGTTGCTCGTGGCCAGCACGACTTTCAGCGGCTCTTTTTTCATCTTGGGCTTGAAGCGCAGCCGGCGGAGCAGGTACCAGGCCAGCGGCTCGAGCATCTTGGGGATCTTGTCCTTGAACTGCTCGTCTTTCGGGAAGCGCTTCGCCTCCAGCTGCTCCTCGTAGGTCTCGGGCGCGTCGCTGGTAAACGTGGACTCGAACGGGATCAGCCTCAGCCGGTTCCACGTCGCCTTGTCGCTGTGCGGCAACTTCGGCGGGTCGTTGCAGATCAGCACGAGCTTGAACATCGGCGTGATCTCCTGGCCCTCCTTGTACAGCCCGCGGGCAAAGAACGTGTCGTTGCCGGAGAGCTCTTTCATGATGCCGATGTTGATGCAGTCTTTCTTGTCGGGCTCCTGGAGCATGGCCAGGCGCACGCCGTTGCCGGCTCGCACCAGCTCCGGACACGCCGAGCTCGACTGCGTGCGCTTGCCGGTGATCAGCGACGTCGGGAGCTTGATGCTGTACGGCCCGAGCATCTGCTCGAACAGCATCTGCATGATCGATTTGCCGTTGTCGCCCTCACCCGTCCAGATTTGGACGACCTTATTGAAATTCCCCCCGATAAAGATCTCCGCCGCCGAGTCCAGGAAATACTCGCGGAGGTCGCGATCCGGAAAAATCTTTTCAAAGAACTGGTTCAGCTCTCCCACCTCCCGGCAGTCCTCGGTGTAATCCGGGTTGTACGCGATATTCATCCGGAGGCTGAGGTAGTCCGTAGGACGCCCGTCGCGGAACTCGTGGTTCTGGATGTCGTACACGCCGTTCGAGAACGCGATAATGTACGGGTTCGAGTCCAGCCGTGCCAGGAAGCGGGCGTCGTAAAAGATCTCGCACGCCTCCTTCATGATGTTGCTCTTGAACGGGGAGCACTTGAGGTTCTTGATCAGCTTGGACGCCGAGTTGAGCCTTTTCTGACGCGTGTCGTCGTCCTGAATCCGGACCAGCGTGTTGCACAGGATGTTCTCGTACTCTCCCACCAGCTCCGTCGAGATCTTTTTCCGGAGCTCGTTCCCCTCCTCGGTCCGCTGCCAGATGTGCCCGAAAAAATGGTACCACGACCGGTGCGTGATGGACGCGCACGTGTACTCCGACTCGTACCGCTGGAACAGGACGTTCGCGAGGTCGTGGTGCGTCCCCTCGACCTTCAGGCACTTGTCGAGGAAGGGCTGGATGTATTTGGTCATGATCGTCGCGTACTGCTCGGGATTGTCCTCCTTGGCAATGTATTTCAGCGAACCGATCGTCAGCTCTTTCTTGACCATCCGCGACCACTCGTACGCGCAGACGGAGTCCTGGAACTTGCTCGACCGGCGGCTGAACTCGACCCACTTGTCGTAGCCCTCCTGGCTCCCGTCGTAGACGTTGTACAGGATCCATCCGGCCTGCATCCAGTCGTTCCGGTTCTCGGCGCGCTCGTCCGACCAGCACGAGAGGAGGTCGTCCACCATGGGCGAGATCGACTCCATGTTCTCGTAGACGACCGGCTTCTTCTGTCGCACCACCCTCGCACCCGGCAGCGACACCGTCGGCAGGTCCTCTCGGATGGAGTACACGTACCCGTCCCGTCGTCCGACCTGTGTGCTCAGGATCCTCGGCAGGAAGCGGGACGTCTCGTGCCGCGGGAAAACGATGCGGGAGCCGTCCTCCTCAAAGATCTCGTAGCCCTCAAACACCGCCTCCCAATCCTCCATAACCCGGGCCTTCTCGTCAAACGCCAGCGAGGCCAGGTAGGGCGGGCTGTTCTCTTTCTGGCTCCCGTACAGCAGCCAGGCGTTCTTGTAGACCGCCCTGTCGATGCACGCGTCCCGGTTCGGGACGCTCGGGAACTCGTCTTCACCCAGCTTCTTGACCTCCAGACGGATCCTCGGGTAGAGGTCGTTCTCCTGGGCGGACTTGCTCAGAAAAAGGTACGGGAAATGGAGGTGGAAGCCGTTCTTCAGGTAGTGCTTCTCCTTGTTCTTGGACGTGTCCAGGTACGCCCTCTTCTCCAGGAGGAGACACCGCAGGTGATCCTCGTCAAGATCTCGGACAACCTCTCGGAGCACCTTCTGGTAGATCTCGACCACGTTCTTGACGTGATCGATCGTGTACAGCATCCGGTCGCTGAGGACGAGCGGACGCGGCTCGACCTCTCTCTTGAGATCCACGTCCACCAGGATCGGCAGCAGCGGCGAGACCGGCATCTCGGCCAGCCCGAGTGGCTCGTCCGTCTGGTCGAGGAGATGCCAGAAAGTATCCTTATCGACGCCGTCGATGAAAAATTTCCCTTTCGGGGCGATCAGTGAGACGTGCGTCGGCTTGGCATCGATACTGGAATCCAGACGGTGTTCGTACAAGAACGCTGCGAGGCCGCTCATCATTTTATTGCCGTTCCTGATTTTTTTTTCTGGCTCCGTTTTTTTGGATGCTTTCAATTTTTAGACATTTTTTTTTTTCTTGACAGTCGGATCGATCTGTCTCGCGAAAATTTATCTGTGGTACTGGTAGGAAATGGCTTTCGTGGCGACACCGCTATGCTGCAACCACGACGCTTACAGCATCGCGTTTGTCTTCCTGCCCGCCATCGACGACACCGCCGTCCCGTGCATCCGCTACGGCCAGGGCGAGACCCACCGTCTCGCGCCGGTCGTTCTCGAACAGAACCGGCCGGTCACTGTCTATTTCGGCCCGCTCGTGTACCAGGAGCCGCCCGAGGCCGAGATCTTTCTGTGCCGCCAGGGTAAAAAAATCTTCAGGAAAAAGATCCGTCTCTACGACCCGATGATCTTTAACCGGAACAAGATCAATCTGCCCTACACGTGGACCATGTACATGGCGTCCTGCTTCCGCCTCCCGACCGATTACGCCGGCACGCCCATCAGTCTCGCGGCCTACCAGAAATTCGAGACGGAGTTTGCGTCGCGGCCGTCCGACATGCTCGTCTCGCTCGGCGATACCGTCTACCTCCAGGAGAGCCAGACCGCCTCCCGGTTCGGCCTCCAGAACCGGTACGCCCAGTTCCTCAATTTTCCCTACCTGCGGCAGGCGGTCTCGGACAGCCGTGTGGTCGGCGGCATCGATGATCACGACCTCGGGATCAACGACACGCTGGGCTCCTCCTACAACATCGGCCTCGCCCGCCAGATCCAGCAGGAAATCCTCCCCGCCGCGAGCTACCCGATCGCCAACACGATCTGCAGCCTCTTCAACGTCGGCGATCTGACCTACATCCAGGTCGACGACGTCAGCCACCGCGTCCTCGACATCGAGACCGGCCTGTACTCCTCGATCCTCGGCCAGGAGCAGCTGCGGTGGTTCTGCAACGCGCTCAGCAACGCCTCGGTGCTCTATGGTGAGAGAGCCATGATCTTTGTGATTGACGGCAAGAGCTGGTTCGGGACTTACGGCGGGCAGACCTACCCGTTCTGCCCGTCCGAGCTCGACGTCATCCTCCACACGATCAAGACGCTCGGTCTGAAGAACGTCATCCACCTGTGCGGCGACTCGCATTTCAGCGACGCTTCTTTCTACCCGACCACCGACGGCAACGGCATCACGGAGCTCCGCAACTCCGCGATCGGCTCGAACCCCAGGAAAAACATCAACGACAACCCGTACCGCATCCCGGGCTCGCTGGTGGACGTCAATAATTTTGGCCGGCTCGTGGTCTCCGGCAGTCGGGGCGCTCACAGCCTTTTATACGAGGTCATCACCGCGGACGGGATCGCCTGGTCGTGGACAAAAAACCAGTAGACGGATCATTTCCGATGTCCGTTTTTTAAAATGATGAAATTTCATCGACTCAAGGTTGCCGCCGAAGCCGTTGCTCTTAAGGGGGTCGTTGGCGGAGCAGGTGACAGCGGCGCCCAAAGGGATAGACATTATTTTTTTACAAAAAAAAAATTTCCAGATCTAAAAAAAAAAATGTCCGGGAGTTTCCTTGCTTGTGCGATCGTCCTGCTCATAATCTCTGTGCTGCAGATCGCCACAACTTCTATCGCTATCCAGGCTTTCCGTGACTATTCCAATCTTCAGCAGAGGATGGACAGCCAGTACAAATTCATGATTACCATGCTCGTGATTGCCTGTCTTGGCGTGATTACTTCTTGTGTAATGATCTATTTCTCCACAAAGATCGTTTAGGATGGTGGTAAATCACACCGCCATCATGCGGCTGTAGCTGTCCTCCGAGAAGCCGCGGGTCCTGGTCTCGTACAAGAGCCAGAGGACGGGGTACAGGAGCCACGTGAAAAACAGAAAAAGAGAGTAAGCCAGGGGTGGGTGGCTTTCGTATGGAACGATCTCTCGTTCTCTCAGACGCTTTTCATGGATCTGTACCATGCGCTCCTTTCGGGTTTTCAGATATTTTAACCAATCGCAAAGGGGGTTTCATGAGTTTGATCCATTGATCCTTACGACAATGAGATAAGATCGAAAGAACGGAAATGTCGTTGAAAAAATCTCGTGTTTTTTCAATATTTTTATCAAAGATATTGAGTTTTTTAATCTTGAGAAAATTCTTGATATGTGTCTTGGATATTTGCTAACATAAGACAAAAAGCTACGCTCATATTTTTAGGCACGTTTCCAAACCTCAAAAAAGAAATCCTTGCACGCTGTTTCCCAGTCTATGTTCAATGCTTTGCTCATTGCTACGCTGAATCCTCTCGTCCTTAACTGCGTGCTGACATATTGATATTGGTTGATATCTTTATAATCATTTTCCATGATAATGAGATTGATGTTTTCGAGGATTTCCGGATAATCCTGAAGGATGTGATAGAAAGCTCCCTCACAGTCAAGGACAAGGGTATCAAATTTTTTGTCATATTTTTTCACGAGATCCGGGTATGTGATCGTTTTCATTTCTGTCCATCCGGGTTCGTCACCTTCCGATCATTTAAACACAGCATTTCATCATCATTCATTGACAAATCATACCATGTTCAAACCAACCTCTCTCGTTAGAGAGAGAG
>RGVZ01000201.1 GCA_010029825.1 bacterium
TCTTTGGCGCGCCAAAGACGTCTACCCGCACCATCGGGATCGTCTTGTACAATGATTGCTTCTATCTGGTTTCGCTGAGGGATGGCGAGATCACCGGCTGCCTCACATCCAGTCATCCGACACGAGGATAAAATCGCCGTACCACAGCGCGGGCTCGCGCGGAAAGTGCTCGAGGATGCTCCGGAAAAGATCCTGCCAGTCCTGCCAGTTCATCATCTGGAATATCCGAGAATTAGTCAGTTACACGCAACACGCCGGCCGGATCAGAGCATTCCAATTTTTATGTAATCTTCTTTGTGGCGAGGAAAGCCTTCCAGGCCTTGCCCGTCTCGTCCGTCTCGAGCGGGCGCGGCCGCCTCCGTCGCCTGGTCTTGGTCATCTTCACCAGCGTCCTCAGATCCGCCGAGAAAGATGGATCCGGATCAAAGACCTTGTCCGCCGTGCCCGCCTCTACGAGCTCCCGGATCATCCTGAATGCCTCCCCGATCGACTCGTACGAGCCCCAGACCTCGATACAGCCGCGATCCGGACGCGAAAAGACGTAGTGCGCGCCGGCCGTGGCGGTGATCTGTTCGAGCCGATCCTCGATGCCCGGCAGGTCGTGGTCGGGCAGGATAAAATCACCGAACCAGATGTTGGGGACGAGCGCCGGCGGCGAGTAGACGCCCGGAACGGGCTGCCAGGATCGGATCTCCACGAGCCGCCGGAGCAGCGCGGTGGCGATCCCGATGGCCTCCCGCGAGCCAGAGATCCGGAGGAGGCCGTCTCCGCCGCGATCGATGCGATCGCATCCCGACTCCCTGGCAACGTGCTCCAGGTCGGCATCGGTCAGGACGGCGCCGTCGGTGAACGAGACGATATGGTTCGGCCGCGGCAGGCCGTCCACCAGCCCCTGGAGGAGGCCGAACGCCGTCCCGATCGACTCGTACGAGCCCCAGACCTCGACACAGCCCCGATCCTGCCGGAGAAAGATGTAGTGCGCGCCGGCCTCGTGGGTGATCCGCTTCAGGTTCTTGCCCTCGCGTCCGATCAGGCGGCCGGCCATGGAGAGCGCGTGCCCGTCCAGGATGAAATCGCCGAACCAGATGTTGGGGTGGAGCGCCGGCGGCGAGTAGACACCGGGGATCGGTTGCCAGCCCATGAAAGAGTCGGCGCGGATCATCGTTGTTGGTTTGGGTTGATTGAGACTGTGGGCACGGGAGGAGAGACAGAGGTGAGAATCCATGCGGTTTCAAGATGGAGAACACTATCTACCACACGGTGGCGGTCTGTCGATCAGTTTTTGCTGACCGCTTCGCTGGCCGGTGCTGCGTTTTCAACCATCTGGTTTCGACGGCGGTCTGTGGATCAGTTTTTTCTCACCGTTTCGGTATCAGACGAGAGAGTCGTTATTGTCTTAAGGTCGCACCGCAACGGACAAAGATGATTCGCCGGATCGTTCTCTTGTCTGTCCTCGCGGCCACGAGCGGTTTCATGCAGGTTTTTGATCTCTCTCGCAACGTCTCGCTGCCGGTCGTGCCGTTGTGCGGGGACTGCCAGTTCCTGTTCTGGGAGGGCTCGGACGCGTTGCTGCCCGGCCGGGAGCGCATGCGGTGCGGGCTGTACGGCCGGAGGAGCGTCCTGGACGGCGCCGTCCGGTATTTTTCGTGCGCGGTGGTGCGCGACGATCCCGACCGCTGCGGAGCCGAGGGACGGCACTTTGTCCGCCGCGTGCCTTTCTCAGAAAAAAAATGATCCGGTTTTCGAAAAACGTTTTGGCGGGCAAGCAGCACATGGAAAAACGGATCGCCAGCATCGAGGAGCAGATCGAGAGACTTATGCTCAAGAAGCAGAGGCTCGAACAGACCGCGAAAAAAAAGGATTTTTTACGCGAGGAGAACATCGGCGCTCTGCTGATTTTCAGGAAAAGACTGACCATGACGGAGTCGTGTCCCTACGCGTAATCCAGGCTCGGTTAGGATCAGAGTCCAGAACTACCATTACATGGCCGGTAAAGGGAGCATGTCCAGCATCAGCGACGACGCCCGGGACGTGTACCTGAAATACCACGACGTGGATCCGGATGCGTTATTGTGGATGTATCGAAATTTTCCCTCGTGTCTGTGATGATATTTTTTTTTTTGACATAAAATGACTCAGCAGAAAAAAGGAACCAGCCGCAAGATCCGGATCGGCCAGACGGTCTACGACGTCAGCGACCTGCCCGCTTTCGCGGTGTGGACGGCGCGGCAAGACCAGTTCGGCTCCGCGCTCCGTCAGATCCAGATCAGGCAGGACGACATCCCGAACGAGGTCTTTGCCGCGCTGCTCGCGCTCCTGCGGTCGCCAGATCCGGATAGTCTTGTCCGGCATATGGATATCGTGCTGGTCTACGAGCTGATGCGGGTGATGGATTATTTCGGCATGTACGGGAACGACACGAGGCAGGTGCGGCACGCGCTGTACGGGCGGCACCGGCACCACGTGCAGGGCAGTAAAACCCGGATCCATGAGGTGTACGACGCGGTGCCTCAGGACTTCCAGCGGCAGATCCAGAAAGAGCAGGAGCAGAAAAAAGAGCGCAAGGAATCGCTCCACCGGCAGATCGGAAAGATCACCCATCCTGTGCTCATGAATCGGCTCGTTCTTCGACGGCAGCTCCGCCAGACGCCGCGAGATGCCGGCCTTCGGCGGCGGGTGCTGCTGGATGCCGTGCGGTTTGTGCCGCCTGATCCTCTCGATCCCCTCGCCGTCAGGAGGGAGCCGCAGGTTCATCGGTTCTATTTCCTGGACAACGTCCTTGCCCGGATGCTCCGCGATCGCGATCGCGCGAGAATCTGGCCAAGGATGATTTACAACCACCGCGTGGCCGTCGCGTACGGCGTGGTGGATCGGAACGGTGAGTACCGGATCATGGAGAATATCTACATCTTGCCCCCCGGTGAAGCGTTCAACCCGGACATGCTGGACGAGGGTCGCCTCGTCCTGGATGAGGTCCATGATATTACGCAAGACCTGCCGCGTGTCTATAGCGTACGGCGTAGTGGATGAGATATTACGCAAGACCTGAGGTAAAACTGAATACCGGATGGATTTTTTTTTCTGTTGGAAAAATGAATCATTTCTTTCAAGAGGCCGTGCGGCGCTTCCCGAATAAAGAATTCCTGATGGGCGCGACACGGCTCGATCTGTACAAGATGTCGCTGGACATCCGGGACCGTCTGGTGGATCGTGGGATCCGCGCCCAGGATCGGGTCGGGCTGATGGCACCCAAGGATCCGGGCTGGGTGGCCGGCGTCATGGCCTGTGCCGCGCTGCGGTGCGTCCTCGTGCCCGTGCCCGAGAACGGCCACAGGCTCCTGGAGCGCTCGGCCACCGCGGCCGTCCTCTACAAGGACGGCGCGATCGAGTGGCGGACGAGCACGCAGAATGACACAACGGCGGCACGAGACGACGCGCTCCTGCTCCACACGTCCGGCTCGACGTCGCGGCCGAAAGGCGTCCTCCTGTCGTCCACGGCCGTCCTCGCGAATATAGACGCGATCGACCGCCGCGTCGGCGATTCGATCCTGCCGACGGACCGGTCGTTCAGCATCCTGCCGTGGCACCACTGCTACGGCCTGGTGTGCGAGATGCTCTACCTCTTTCACAAGGGCGCGTCCATTGTGCTGCCGTCGTCGCCGAACCTCCGCGGCGTGGCGCTCCTCCGCGAGCTGCGCCGCGCCAGGCCCACGCTCTTGTACACGGTGCCGCGGCACCTGGAGAAAATCCGTGCGGCGGATCGGCCGTGGCTGCCCGGGTGGATCCGGCGGAACGTGTTTTTTGGCTCGCGGCTCCGCATGATGTCGGTGGGTGGCGGCGCGTGTCCCGGCGAGATCGTCCGCTATTTCGAGGACGCGCTCGGCGTGCCCGTCTACCAGGGTTACGGGATGACCGAGACGAGTCCCATGATCAGCCTGAACGCACCCGGCCTCGACCGGATGGGCAGCGTCGGCCGGCCGCTGCACAAGACGAGCATCCGCATCGACGAGACCACCGGGGAGATCCTGGTGCGCTCGCCGTCCGTCATGGAGGGCTACCTCGCGTCCACGGATCCGGTCACGACCGAGCCGTTGGATCTTACCGACGACGGCTTTCTCCGAACCGGCGACCGCGGCCGCCTGGATGCCGACGGCTTCCTCTTTGTGGACGGCCGCCTCCGCGACTCGTTCAAGCTCAGCAACGGCAAGTACGTCCATCCTGCCGAGGTCGCGTCCTGTCTCGGGATCATCCCCGGCGTGGATCAGGTCATGGTCTTCCCGGCCGAGAACCATTCGCACGTCCGCTGCCTCGTCCGGACGACGGACGAGGACGAGTTCCTCCGCCGGCTCCGAGAGAAAGACGGCATCGAGTGGCTGGAGCGGTACGAGATTCCGCGCGAGATCCTGTTCCTCGACGAGCCGCTGACGGCCGGAGACGGCTTCGTCTCGCTCAAGCAGGAGCTCGTCCGGCCGGCCGTGCTGTGCGGGCTGATCAACGGGAAAATCCGTGTGCGCGCAAAAAAAATCTGAGATATAAAATGGCTAAAAAACTCGACCGCATCTTTCGCGCGTCTCCGCCCCTGTATTATCTGCTAACGTCGATGCCGGTCGATGCGCGCAACGAGTCTCTGTCTCGGATCGAGACACGACAGGACGGCACGCTCCAGACGACCGATGCCCAAACGCTACTCGTGTGATACAGAAAAGATTGTCCGACAGATGGGTTTTGATCAAGCGGTGATCCGGGCGCTCGAGCAGAGCTCTGGATCTTTGTCTTACGAGAGCTCACGGATGCGGTCTAAAAAGATAATAACGTAGGTACAAGAAATGGGTGTGTACGTCTTTCGTTCCCGGCACGGGCCGTACATCAAGGTCGGGCATTACAGCGGCCGGAACGCGTACAGCCGGGTCGCGCACCGGGGCTTCTACTCGTGCGCGTGCCCGGCAGAGATCCGGGATCGGGTGTCGGTGGGCGACGTGGAGCTGGTGGCGTGGCATCCGTCCCTCACCCGGAAAGACGAGACGGCGGTCAAGAAGCAGTGGAAAACCGATCGGCTCCACAAGAGCGAGTGGTATCCGGCGGCCTGCGAGGAGGCCATCCGGGCGTTCCTGACCACCAGAGAGCCGGACCAGAAAGAGGCGTGCGACCTGGCCGCGGCGGTTGCCACGCGGCGGCGGCTGTGATGGCCACCGTAAGCAACGGAAACATCTTTTAGGACAATAAAAGATGTCTCGGCACTTTTTTGTCATTGGCTGCGGGCAGTTCGGGGCGGCGCTAGCCACGCGGCTGCTCGGTAGGGGTTACGGTGTCACCGTCCTGGACGACGGTTTCGGTGCCGACCGGCAGACGCCGTGGGGATGGTTCCGTCGCGCGACGCTGCAGCCGCGGAGCCGGCAGCCGGGCTTGATCGAGCCGATGTGCCTGCCGTTCACCAGGAAAGGGCCGATGATCATCTCGTCGAGCCGGGATGCCAGTCGGCGGCTCTGGCAGCAGTGGCTCGACGGGTGGCGCGGCAACACGGATGCTCGGCTGCTGACGAGGCAGGAGAGGGACGAATTCGCGATCCGGGATCGGCACGCGATCCTCTGCGACAGCCGGGATTTTCTGCTGGATTTCTCCAGCTATCATGCCCACCTGATGGAGCGCATCCACGACGACCGCCGCGCGGTGGTCATCCCGAGCCGCATGCGGTCGTTCGGACACCGCGACCGTACGGTCACGCGTCTCGTGACGGAAACCGGCAACGGCCTCCGGGTGGACGACCGGGACACGGTCGTGTTTGCGCTCGGCAACCAGACCACGCGGTTCTTTTCGTACCCGATCCTCAGGATCCGTCTGCCGTTCATGGATGTCGCGCCGGCCGCGGGAATGCCGTCCAGCGGCGTCCTCGCGTGGTGGAACGAGACGGCCAGCATCCAGCACCACGAGGGTTTCACCAGGATCGGCTGCGGCCTCCAGGGCCGGGTCGACGCGCTGCCCGAGCTCCGGTACTGGCACCGCTACATGTCTTTTCTCGGCAAGACGAGGTACGCGCATTCTGGTCCCGACGTCCCGGCGCGCCTCCTGCGGGCCGCGTTCACGAGGCTCGGGCTGCCACCCGGGCTCTGGCGAGACGACGCGATCCGTTCCTGTGTCGTCGACGCGACCCCGGCTTTCCGTCCGATCGTGGATTTCTGGGGCAGGAACGCGCTCGTGGTACACGGCTTCAGCGGCTCCGGCTTTACGGCGCACGAGGACTGGTTTCTCCGAGACATCCTGGATTCTCTGGAAAATCATCATCGACCGGTGCCGCGGCTCCGGGCGCTCGCGCCACTCTTCTCGAGAGACGACCGGTCGTTCCTGTACTGACGAGGTCTAAGACCAGTCATCATCTACAAGAAAAGGATGCGTCGTTTTCTTTTCCTGCTGTTGGTTGCGGCCATGGCCGCGGCATTCTCCGGCGGCAACGACACGCGGTATTTCTATCTCCACGTCAATTTGTTCCGGAGTGATCCTCAGCGGTACGCCCGCGAATTCCGGCAGGAGATCGCGTGCGGCGCCGTCCCGACACGCGTCCTTTTTCCGGCGTCTTGCCTCGAGGAGGCCGCCGCGTACCAGGCCGATTCCGTGGCTCGCGCGTCGTGCCCGATCAGCCACGAGACCTGTCCGCAGGACTGCGGCCGCTTCGGCGGCTGTGGCTACACGGAGCGTCTCCGGTCTTTCTGTCCTAACGCGACCGCCGCGGTGGAGGTTCTGAGCCAGGGTCCGCGCCGCGTCCGGCGGATCCTCGACCTTTTCTTTCGTTCACCGGGACACTGTGCCCACCTTTCCCGGCCGTCCGCCGACTCGATCGGCGCCGACCTCACCCGTGTCGACCGGAACGTCTTTGTCGCGGATCTCGCCTTCCTGAACCGGACGGATCTACCGCCGTTCATAACCGCGTGGTGCGATCCGGAGGAGCGGTGGTGCGCCGCGAGCACCACGCTCACCAACGAGAGCGCGCTGGTTGTGTGGTCGGACGACGGCCAGAAAAAACGGGCTGCAGCGTGGTTCGCGCCGGGATTTTTCCGTGCCGAGAACATCAGTGGGAAAGCCACCAACGTCTGGTTCACGGCCGGCAGCAAGACCTCGCCGCGGTACGCGATCCGCTAAAAAAAAGAAAAAAAAAATCTGATCAGAATAAAAAAAAATGAGTGTCAGCCTGAAAGGAGCCATCGG
>RGVZ01000202.1 GCA_010029825.1 bacterium
ACGCTGGACAGAACTCGCTCCTGGAACATCACCCGATCGGCGCGGGATCGCAGTCCCCGGCTCCCGTCACGGCCACGATCGACGTGAGGACTGTCTCGCTCGACGAGGCCCACCCAGAAGGCGCCGACGTCGTCAAGATCGACGTCGAAGGAGCCGAGTGCGACGTCTTGCTGGGATGCTCGGCAGACGGTCGGTGGTCTCGGACGCTGTTCATCGTCGAGTGCCACGACACGCGACCGGCGGTGGCGGAGCAGTTGTGGAGGCTCGGAAAGCGAGTCGAACTCCATCGTCATCCGTCTCCCACGGCTCACCCAGGTCACTGCTGGCTGATCGGCAGGGCGAATCAATGATCCTGCTGTCTCAGTTGTTCACGCCAGAGAGCGAGACCAGAGCGAAGGAGTTGGCGGACGTCCGTGAGGTGAACGAGTCGAGCGGACTGTTCGAGCGGTGCATCTACGTTGACGGCAGCCAGAAGCGATGGACATACGGCGACTTCCTCCTGCTCGCGGCTGAGACTTGCTCCGGCAAGCCGGTCGTCGTCGCGAACACGGACATCCTCTTCGACTCGACGATCGCCGTGGCTGGCGAGATGGTCGGCGGCAAGCGGGTGCTGGCGATCACTCGGTGGGAGAATGCGACGAGCCCTCGCATGATTGGACACTCAGTCCACGACAGATTCTTCTCGGGCAGCCAGGACGTGTGGGTGTTCGTCGGAGGTCAGGTGCCTCGCCCGGAGCGAGTGGCGTCAATTCCTCTCGGCGTCACTGGGTGTGAGAACGCGTTCCTGGGCGAGATGGTCACGGCCGGCTGCGGCGTACTGAACCCCGCGATCGATGTGCGGACGAGGCACGTTCATTCGGAGGGAAGCCAACAGTCGCCGGGCTCGGTGCCTGGGCTCTACGCCTACCCGGAACTCTCGACGCTCGATGGTCAAGGATATGTCCTAACGCACCCGTGGCCGCCGGGCTCCACGGGAGACGAAGCCCAGACGGAGATGTTCGCAACATGGCAACGATGAGTCTTGCCGAGATTGCTCGCCACGACCCCGACCTGATCCTGCCACCCGACGCGGCGTTCACTCGCCAGTATTGGGATCGCGTGGACTTCGGACGCCGCGAGGCGAGCGAGATGCGGGTCGCGTTCGTGGCGATCTGCCGCAACGCGATGCCGTGGCTCGGCATGACGATGCAGCGAGTCGAGCAGACGGCGTCGCTGTTCAAGGACTGGCGATGCTTCGTCTACGAGAACGACTCGACCGACGGGACGCAGGACTTCCTGGCCGAGGCGGCTCGGGCTTGCGACCGCCTCTCGGTGAGCCTCAACACGAAGAACCGACCGCACCTCAACTACACGAAGGCGGCCGACCGCACCTTCCCGCTCGCTGAGTATCGCAACGAGTGCCGCGACTGGGTTCGCCGCAACGTGCCGGACTTCGAGTACACGATCGTCTTCGACACCGACCCCTGGGGCGGCTGGTCGGTGAACGGCATCGCGAACACGGTCGGCTGGCTCGAAGACTACGAGAACGAACTCGACGAGGCCGACTCCTGGCATCAGGACTGGGGCTACGCGGCCGGCATGGCCTCGTACTCCTGGGCCAAGTGGCGAATGCCGCAGTTCGGCAACGCGATCATCGAGGCGCAGTACGACGCGTGGGCGTGTCGCTGGAACCACTGGGACGAGCGAAGCGAACTCTGGTTCCACCTCTGGCACCCGCCTGTTGGCGGCGAGCCGATCCGGATGAACTCAGCCTTCGGCCAGTTGGCCGTCTACCGAACACGACGATACCTGGAGGGGACATATCGAGGCGGCGACTGCGAACACGTCTCGCACTGGAGGACTTGCGGAGGGGACTGCTACCTCAATCCGTCGCAGAGGGTTGTATCCTTCTGGGTTCCCGATGACGAAGAAAAACCTGAAGGTGCCGGCGAACGTCTGCACGGTGACCTTCACGAAGATGTGGCTGGAGGGCTCGCCGACCCGAATCATCGCTGAGACGCTGCGAATATCAGCGGATCGGTGTGACGTCGCTCGAAGAGCCCTGAAACTCCCCCGCCGAGAGAGTTGGCACAACTCGAAGGCCGGCAAGCGAACGGCGTATCTGCCCTCGCCCGAGGAGATTCGACAGAAGTGCCTGACGGCAAAAGTGCCTGGAGTTCCAGGCAACTTGGTCTGACGAGGAGCGAGCCCGGCGGCTCGTCGGCGGCAGTCAGTCTCCTCTGCCTGTCGAAATCAGGGTGATCTCCGACTCGGCATTCAGCGGCGGCTACTCCGGTGGCGGCGACGAAAGAATGTCGATCGAAGACTTGGCGGATACTTCGGGTGCATAGCCCGAGATTGCTAGGGTGAGAGAAGCGGCACAGGAGGGCTGCTTCTATGACCACCGACAACAAGTACGGCGCGAGCCTGTCGCTCTGGGAAAAACTGCGGTTGTTCCAGGAGTGGGCTCCTGTGATGACGTTCGTCCAGGCGTTCCTGGCGACCGACGACCCGCACCGCAAGGCGATTGTCGTCGCGGAGTGCTGCGAGTGGCTCGCTTCCAAGACTGACGCCACGAAGGTCGATGACGAACTGGTGTCGCACATCTCTGCCGTGCTGCGGTCAGACGAGGGCGAGGCATTTCTGCGTTGGGTGATCGGCAAGGTGCAGGCATGATCGACTATGAGTTCGCTCTTCGCTCCGCTGCCGTCGTGGCGGCGGCTGTTCTTGTGGCAGGCCCCAGTCTGGTGGCTCATTCCCAAGCGGCAGTCGCTCGGCTCCGAGCCTGGGGACGGACTGGTGCCGAAGGACAGCCCGTCGCCGAATCCAAAGACGACGCCTTCACCGTCGTCGAGATGGCGAGACGGCTCCAGGCCGCCGGAAACAAGCGGGGAGTCGAGTTGTGCCAGCAACTCCTCGACGTCCTGCTTCAGCCCGAACCCCAGAGGAAGTGAGCAGACATGAAGGTCGCAAGACTGCTCGCGGCGGCGATCCTCGTCGCCATCGCGTTTGCCGGGCCTCCGAGTCTGACCACGTCTCCGTCCATTCCGGAGCCGACTGAATCCATGAAGGCAGAAGTCCGTCCGGTCGCCAGGGCCGCCTCAGCCATGAGCGCGGTGGACAGGCTCTGGTTGCAGTACATCTACCAGAACGCCGCGAAAATCACGAAGGCCTCAACGGCGATCGAAACGACGGACGGCCTGCGGGCTGTTCACGTCGCGATCCTGTCGTTCATCTGGCGAGGGATGGCCGACAACTCGCCGGGCAAGTATCCGGCCCTCAAGGACGCGATCGAAGGTGCCTTCAACAGCACGATCGGCGACTCGCGGCAGGCCCTGACGCCCGAGATGCGAGAGAAGGCCGCCGAACTGTTCGAGGCGATCGCCTGGGCCGGTCTCGGAAAGGACGGCTGACATGGCATCGCCGTGGAGGCCCGAGGGTTGGACACCAAACCCGGCCGAGACCGAGAAGTTCGTCAGCGGGCTCAAGTACCCGACGATCCGCGAGGGGGGGCCGAAACTCAAGGTGCAGGACGACAAAGACGTCTTCCTGTACCAGTACCTCCTCAAGGTCTGCCCCAAGTATCGCCGTGTCGCCCAGGCGATCGGGTCGTGCGTCGGCCACGCGTACGCTGGATGCGCCGACCTCCTAGCCGCGACGGAAATCGTCGTCCACGGCGAGGCCGAAGACTGGCACGGCCGAACGCTGGAGGCTTCGATTTATGCTTTTAGCAGGGTCGAAGCCAGGGGCAAGCGTCGAGCAGGCACGTCCGACGGATCATACGGAGCCGCCGCGTGTAAGGCGGTGATGAACTGGGGCCTGCTCCACTATGACGTGGACTACAAAGGCACGGTCTTCGCCGAATACTCAGGCCTCCGAGAGAAGCAGTGGGGTGACACGGGAGTTCCGGACGAACTGGAGCCGTTCGCCAAGAAGCGTCGCATCAAGGAGACGACGCTCATTCGCAACTTTGACGACTACTGCCGCGCAGTGGGGGCTGGGTATCCCGTGGCCGTGTGCAGCAACGTGGGCTTCACGTTCGCCAGAGACAGCGAGGGCTTCTGTCGTCCCAAGGGGTCTTGGAGCCATGCGCTTGCCGCGATCTCGAAGAGGCACGGCAAGCGGCCCGGCGCGCTGATCTGGAACTCTTGGGGCAACTCTTCCAACTCTGGGCCTCACTATCCAGACGATATGCCCGTGCCGTTCCGGGGCTCCACGTTCTGGATTGATGCGGAGGTGTTTGATCGTATGGCCCGGCAGGGCGATACCTTCGCGATGTCGAACTACGACGGCTTTCCGCCTCGCAAACTTCCCGACTGGACTGGGGGCGTGTTGTGAGAGCGGCTGCTTTCGTCACGATGATCCTCCTCTGCGGCTGTGTGCGAGACGAGCCGCCGCGAGAGATGCTGTGCGAGTGCTTCGCCAAGGCCGCCTATGCCTGCGCGATCGCCGAGTTGGCGTCGCCCGACGGAGAGTCTCCGGAGAAGCCCTGCTGCGGTCAGTGCAACGGCACGGGGAAGGTGCTGTCCGGCGACAAACTCGCGCTGGTGGACTGCGAGTGCGGCCCGTCGTGTCCGTGCAAGTCCAAGTCGTGCGGCGCCGACGGAAGGTGCAAGCAGTGAACCGAGAGGAACTTCGGGAACTCGTCTGGCAGGAGATGCCGCTGCTCCGCAGTCGCCTGATCGGACGGGCGAGGATGGATCGGGTCGTCGACCTGATCATCGACCGTGCGCCGCTCGAAGTGCTGCCCTACGTTGACCGGGGCTCCCGCGAAGAAGAAGTCGTCACGCGGGCGTGGCAGGGCTCGGTCAAGAATCGCTACTGCGCGGAGTACGGCGACGACGCGATTCAGTTCGGCCCGCTCTTCTGGATCGTCGTGTCGCCGCTCATTCAGTATGCGATTCAGGCGATTCTCAAGTGGTGGCTGGAGTCTGCGTCCCATCGGGTGCTGATTGTCGGATGGCGAAAGGAGGGAATGCGATGACGGTGCAATTGGCTGCCGAGACTGCCATGAAGTTCGCCGAGCGGTTCGGCGTTCCGGTCGTGATCCTAGGGGCGATCCTGTGGATGACGCGGGAGGCCGCCACCGTGCTGCACGACTCGGTCGTCGTGCCGGTCGTGAAGGGACACACGGAGTTCCTGGAGTCGACCCAGAAGACGCTGGACGAAATCTCGCACACGCAGCGGTCCCATGCCGAGACGCTCAAGGAGTTGTCTCAGGTTCAGATGGAGATTCGCGACGCTGTCATCGAACGCCGAGAGCAGCACACACGGCAATAGAGTCATTCAAGTTCTTGAGGAGCAGTGAGTCATGGCCTACGAGAAGAGCAAGGTTTCGAGTTTTGGAGGCGGCAGTCTCGACTCGACGCCCGTGGTTGGCTTCGAGTATTGCCACCAGTTCTCCCGCATCGCGGGTGAGGTGCCGGACGCGTCCACGCTCGGCGAGGGAGAGATCGCGATCAACCTCGCGGATGGAATACTCTATATCCGAGGGGCCAACGGATCAGTCGTAGCAGCCGGCGGGGTCGCTGGCGGAAGCGCGGCTAATCAGGTCGTATCGCCGGGTGGCATATCCAATCTTACTACTGCGCAGCAAGGCGAAATCGTAGTCGGCACGATCGTCACCACCACCGACGGCCGCCGCTGGGTTTACAAGGGTCAGGGCAGCAAAACCCTAGAGGCTTCGTACATCGAACTGGCCGACATCACCCCGGCGTGGTCGGCGATCTCCGACAAACCGTCGACCTTCACTCCGTCGTCGCACTCGCACAGCATCAGCGACGTCACCGGATTGCAGACAGCGATCGACCAGAAGGTTTCGTCCGCTCCGCAATGGACGCAATCGCATACGAGCGAGAACGGAACGCAGTATGCCGTCAACGACGTTGTGTACGCAGGGGGAAACATCTACCGCGCCATCGCGGCCAATGACAGCATTGAAGTTACAAATCCCTCCTACTGGACGCTCGTCGGGGCGGGCTATCGAATCAACATCTCTGGCGCGGACATCGACGGCCTGCCCAGCCAACTGCCGTCGAGCGCAAACGACGGCGACGTCCTGACCTATGACACCAACTTGGGGTATTGGGTCGCAGAGGCTCCTGGCGGTGGCGGAGGTGGTGGTGACTACCTCCCGCTGACCGGCGGCACGATGACGGGAAATATCGCCTTCGACGGGACGAGCGGGCAGGCCATCGGAAAGGGATGGTTCGACTCAAATCGCGGTGGCAACTACGGCATCTCGCTCTATTGCAGCATTGGCTACCAACTCAACTGGCAGGCGGGCTGGCTCTCCACGACTGAGCAAGACCTAGCCACGCGGAGGCCGCTCTATCTCGATAGCGCGGCTGGAACGACGCTGCGGGCATGGGATGCCAGCGAGAACAAGGGCGTCGAGGTTTCGCACATCAACATCGCGTTTGCCGACGGAACGACTCAAGGATCGGCCGGGATCATCGCACCGCAGGGCTCGATGACAGATGGATATGTGCTGACGTGGAGTGACTCCAGCAGCGCATGGATTGCGGCGGCTCCATCAGGCGGTGGCGGAGCCAGCCTCCCGTCCGGTTCTAACACTGGCGACCTCCTGACCTACGATTCATCAACCGCGTCGTGGGTCGCATCGTCGCTCGCCAATGTCCTGCCCACGACCGGCGTGGACGGCACTGTCATGATGTGGAACTCTGGGACTTGGACTGCCGCCTCGATCCCGTCGCAGTTGCCAACCAGTGCCAGCAATAACGACGTTCTCGCATGGAACGGCTCGTCGTGGGTGGCCGTCATGCCGTCCACTCCCGGCCTGCCGTCAGCATCCAGCGGTCAGTACCTTACGTTCAACGGATCAAACTGGGTTGCCGGGAGTAGCCCGCTGCCGAATGGCACGGCAGATGGCGAGACGCTCTACTGGAACACCGCCACATCGACGTGGTCATCGGCTCCTGTTTTGCTGCCCGATTGGAACGCGCAGGTTGGGTATGCCGTAGGGCAGTTGGCTGCCTACGACGGTCGCCTGTGGCGCGCGACGAACACCGGCATGGGCAATACGCCTGCTGATGGTTCCGGCTACTGGACGGCAATCACCGCGTCTTCTTCGCTCCCAGCGGGCAGCGACGGCAATGTGCTGACATATGACAGCGGTGCGTCCGCATGGATCGCCGCCGCGCCGGTCGCGGAACTGCCGGAGGCTCCGGG
>RGVZ01000203.1 GCA_010029825.1 bacterium
GACTGGCAAGGCTTGATCGGCAAATTGCAGCCCTTGAGGCGGAAATCACGGCATCAGCCGCCATCCGTCCCGAACACCTGGAATTGCTCCTCTGCCAGTACAGCGGAGCCAGTTCGGATGCCGCCATCCGCCTGGGAAGCCAGGAGAAGGCCAAGCAGAGGCATACGCCTGAGGAAAAGCGGGCATTTCTGCTGGATTGCCTTCGCCGCCACCAGAGGCTTCATCCAGCGGATCAAGCGGTTCGTCTGGAGTGGATACGGAAGGAGTTCGAGGAACGATTCACCCTACGCCCAATCAGCAACACGACCATCTACTTCACCGGAATCATTGAGAAGGCTTGGTACGCACCCCGCACAAACACCAGAAATCGAGCCATCGATCTGAAGAAGGCCATACGAGGACTGTCCGTATCGCCCTGAGAAAACCTTGCTGTCTCCGTGCGTTGCGGAGACATCCCTTTGTTTTGCCCTTTTGGAGAACTGCCATGAATACGAACCCGGATTGCGCCCCTGCCCTGCTCTACCGACTTCCTGTTGTCGCAAAGCTACTCAGTCTTTCACCACGGAAAGTGAGGCTACTTGTGACCAACGGAACCCTGCCGAGCTTCAAGATCGACCACTGCCGAGTGGTCCGTCATTCAGACCTTGTTCAGTTCGTCAACCAGCTTGGTGCATGAGGCAAGGAGATAGATATGGCTACTTTGGCATCTGAAAACCGCTTCATCGATGGAAAAAAGGCGAAGATCTACAAGGTGTACTTCTATCGAGATGGGATTCGTGATCGCATTTTTCTTGGACGAAAGCTCAACAAGGCCAATGCGGCAAAGTTTTGCAGCATCGTCCACGAACTCGAGCAGGCGAGGCTGATGGGCCAGGAGCCAGATGCTGACCTGCGAAAGAGACTCGACAGCCTCTCGCCAACCCTGCTGAACAAGCTCATTGATCGCGGCCTGGCGAAGTCTCGTACCCGCAAGACACTGGAAGAGCTGTTTGATTCCTATCTGCGCCAATACTCCAAGCCCAACACGCTGAAGGAGTGGAAAAGTCTTCAGCTGAACTGCACAGCATTCTTTGGGGCAGGCCGTCTGATCGGGACTATTTCCCATGAGGACTGTCGCAGATTCGTATTCGAGTTTTTCAAGCGATTGGACTACGCACCTGCGACCATTGAGAAAAGGCTGAAGAACCTGAAGCAGATCATGAGATACGCCGTCGAGCAGGAGTGGATCGGGAATAGCCCTGCCCAAAAAGTGAAGTTCAAGATCGCAAAGGAGCAGAAGGTCGCCAACAAGCCGTACATCTCGCCCGACTTGATTGCTCTAGCCTGTGAAGCGATGCCAACCGAGGAATGGGCTTGCTACCTTGCTTGGATTCGTTGGCTTGGTGCGAGGGCGTCGGAGCCGCTGGCCGACGAATGGAAGCACGTTGATTTCACTCGCAAGCGTGTGAACCGATTCGACAACAAGAAGGATCGCCGCATCCAAGTCCCTTTGGCAAAGCAACTTGCCCCATACCTTCTCGCCTGGAAAGCAACTGCGGAGGTCTCCGGGAAGCCGTTGAGCGGGCCGATCTTTCCGTCCGTTAAAGCCCACAAGCACCCTTGGGTGTTTGTCCGTAGGCAGTTGAAGCAGGCGGGAATTGACCCTTGGAAGTGCCTCTTCACTAGCCTGAGGGCGAGCCGAAGCCGCGAGTTAATCCGTGACTACAGCCCAGCGGTGGAAGCCTCTTTGATTGGTCATTCCACGGATATCGCACTCATGCATTACGACGATGTGCTGGACTCCGATCTGCGCGGCATAACCGGCGAAGATTCCGATTCCACCTTCACTCCGACCTCTATCCAAGTGGCAAAGACGGCGTGAAAAAAACCCAAATAAAGAGGAAATCGGTGTATCTATCTGTGAATCAACACAGACCGGAGGAAACAAGATGAAAAAAGCTGACGCAATTCGTGAAGCAGTAAGGCATGACCCTTCCCTGAGCAATGAGCAAATCAAGAAAATCGTCCAACTCAGGTTTGGCCTGACGGTTGGGAGCAATCATATAAACAACATTCTTGGGCCGTTCTCGAAGAGAAAGCACTTGGGGTTGGCTGGGAAGCACTACTTGAAGTTGGCCGAACAATGTTTGGCCGGTTTCGGTGGTGATCGTCGATTGGCAATGACCTATCTGAATCTTGTGTAGGTGCCAATCATGGATTCCTTTGATGACTTTCTTCACCGAATGAGATGCTCGCTCCACCCGCAGCTTCGCCACTATTCCTACGAATCGCTGAAAGACCCCGACGAGTACACCCACCACCTCAGATACTGGAATCTGCCGGAATCATTTCGCAAGGAGTGCGGCAACGTCTTCCAGACCACGGGAACAGTCGGGTACTTCAGCTGGAAGAGCAAGTGCGTTTTTAGTTTTGACTGCCTGACACCACCCTCACCTCATGCTGCGCTGCTTCGCAACATATTCGTGCCGAAGGAGCATCGCGGCCAACACTGCTGCACCGCAACTCTTGCGGAGATAGTGCGTGTTGCTGAGTCCAGCGCAACCTGCATCGTGGCAGTCGTGCATCCTTTCGAGATTTATACGGCCAAAGAAGGCATCGCCGCCGCCATCGATGCCCTGCATCGCTCTTCTCACGAAGTCGCGTATGTGAGCAATGAAATGGCACAGCAAGCTATGAATGCTCGACTCAAGAAGGCCGGATTCCGCAATTGCGACCTTCGTGATTCCATGATGGACATCACCATCCCGCTCACCAATCAATGGATATTTGTGCCGAGCAATGTGGACAAGCCATTTTTGGCCGGTATTTCGGATCGTTTTGTGAATGAAGCTGTGGATGCGTTGGGAGGCAAGCAGACAGCCATTTAATGCGGCTGAAGCTGGAAGAAAAACGATTATGGACAGGCTGTTCTCGAACTCTGCACTACTTATTCCGGCGAAACTTCACGAAGCAGCCCTTCTTGAGGGCTTCAGGCCGGAACGACGAACGGCGATCTACTTGATTTATGACCTTATTGTGCGGGAATGCACCCGAATGAAGACCAAATGGGCGTTCATTAGTGATCGCAGTTTTCTGAAAGTGGTCAAAAACCACACTCGTAAATCAACCGAAAAGAAATGGTTGGAAGAAAACGGTTTTATTCAGATCAAAAAGTGGCGATCTGAAGACGGCACTCTAAAGAACTCGAAAATCCCTGGTAGGCAATGCCAAGGCTACAAGATTGTTGAGCAGAAAGGTGACTGTATTTTGGTGGATTTATGGGAAAGGCGGTTGGCTTGGCCAAGCTACACACAAGATGACCGATTTTGCCAGTACACCCGCGATGTGTTGGGGCAAGTCGAGTTGGATGAGGCCAGGGTTGCTCGCATCTGCTCCGGGCAATCTGAGTTCTCTTCACTCTCGCTGGCCAGAAGAATGGCGATTCTCCACTGGGCGCGTACCCTGCGTGTCGGTTCAGGGGCGATTCGCAGAGGCCGTCGAGTGAATCGCTTGTATTCGCCGTGGACATCGGCTCCGAGGGAACTGAGAAGAGCGTGTTGTCTTGCTGGCGAGCCTATTGTCAGCATCGATCTCCAGGCGTCACAACCGGCACTGATTGGACTGCTAGCCGAAGACGAACGCTTTTTGCGAGCCTGCTTCAACGACGAGCTTTATGGCGAGGTAAGCAAGCTTTTTGCTGTTGGGCGCGACGAAGCCAAGCTGATTTTCCTGAGCTACATCTACGGGCGAAATCGCAAGCAGACTGCTCGAAACAATCGCGCTTTTCTGGTCCAGGAGTACGTAGCCAAGGAATTCCCTAAGACGTATTCCTTCGTCTGGGATAGCAAGCTTCAGAACTACACTGCGTTCGCCTGCCGACTTCAGAACCTCGAAGCCGAATTATTTTTAGATGGCATATTCAGTGAAATGATGCAGCAGCAAATGCCAGCACTCACAGTCCACGACTCGATAGCTGTCCCGATGTCGAGACAGGAGGGAGCCGTGGAAATCTGCCAGACGGTATTGGGAAGAACATTGGGGGGAAAGGCGAGGATGAAGGTGAATCAGTATGGAACAGGCCAAGAGTTCGCAATAACGATCTGACGCAGAGGCCAATAGAGCGCTCACTTACGTGAACGCTTGCGTGAATGATCGACTGGCAGGCCCATCGCTTGCAGCGACCACCTGCGGGTTTGGCAACAACGCGATAACCGGCCAAAAGAAATAGAAAAACCACCCTTCATGGGCGGCAGGTGATCTTTGACAAAACGGTCAATCAGTTGAACCTGGCCAGGGCATCGAACAAAGTCCCAGTCGGCCTTTCCAAGGAATGGGTTCAGAGAGCTTGGCAGGGTTGTCAAGCACCCACGCCCACAAGTCGGTTCCCACCTCGCAGCAGGCTGCACTGCTATCCGCTTGGACCGCTCGGCGGCAATCCTGTAAGTTGACGGTGCCGATCACGACGCCTTGGAGCTGGATGAGCTGCCCAAACAGCAGAGATTCTTCGACGGCCTGAGGCAGTTCGGCGGAATCACGTCTTGTTCCCGCATGGATTGCAAGGAGGCCCCGATGCCGCGTAGGCCAGCTACGAAGCTCAATGTGCTTGAAGCCAGCAACGATGAGAGCCGCCCAGGGCTGGCGAATGCTCAGGACGCGGACGGTACTCATTTGTTCCAGCCCGAGAGCATGGGGGATTCGTCGGAGGTTAAGACGCTATGGGGCAACGCAAAACCGCCGAGCGTTGAGGAGATGGCTTGGATTGAAACGTTTGGAAGATACCCCAACATCGATCCAGATAAAGGAAACCTTTCCAAGCGTGTATCGCTCTCCGTTGCCGACCTCAAGCAAGCCACCCGAATCATCGTCTACTACCACTATCTGCACCGTGGGCGAACGATGGCACAACTGCCCTACTGGATTCTTCTGGATGAGATTCCAGTCGGGGTGATCCTCTACTCATTGCCGCGATTGAGTGTGCCATTGGACGGAATCAAACCCATGAACGTTCTTGAGCTTGCCCGTCTTTGGATTTCCCCAGATGTGCAAGGTATTCAGACTGTTGGTTCAGACGGTCGAAAGCACAGCTTTTCAATGGCGACGTGTGCCGTTGGACGATCTTTACGGGCGGTGAAGCAGGATTGGTTCCTGAAGTATCCACACATGCCTGACATTCACGCTGTGGTCAGCTGGGCAGATACCGTTCATCACGAAGGCACCATCTATAGAGCCGCAAATTTTGTGGAATCTGGAGTGAGTGGCGGTTCTATGCACGGCAATCGTGTACGCAAGGGTGGTGGCCGCGACCAATGGAATGTTGATTATGCCCACCTGAAGACCCGATTCCTGTACAAGTTCGACGGACCGCTGACAGAAAAAGAGAAAGAGCGGCTCAAGAGGAATGCACCTGCTGACCCGCAGAAGACGTTCGTTTTCTGAACGCTACGAGCGCGGTAGGGGGTGCCGCCGAACAAACCCAGCAAGCTGCTCTCGTGCCTTGGCTGCGTTCTGATGGTCCAGCTGAAGACCATTTTCCCGGAAAAGTTGCAGCGGGATTTTCGGGTTGTTACGGGTGATGCCTCGCTGGCATTTCTGTCGCACGAACTCGATGTCTTCATCGGTTGCGCCTGCCCGCTTGGCCGCCCGTAGAACACGCTTGAAACGCCGCTCTTCGCTCTTCAGCAAGGATTCCAATCTGCCGAACCAAGATTCCAAGCCTTGGGGATGGACGACAAATAGAGCCGAGAACTGAAGCCCTTGTTCATCTTGCCTACCAGCAGCGACTACCCAAAAAGTCTGCCGCCACTTCTCGATGGTATGGACGCCCACGTCCCGACCAGTTGTGACCTGGGAGTTGGACGCGCTCTTGAGTTCGTATGCATTCCCTTTGGAATCCACGGCGTCCTCACCAGCACGTCGTTCACTGGCTACCAAACCGAGGAAGGCGGCGATCTGCGATTCCCTCCGGTTGTCCTGAAACATTTCGGCTCGGGCCATGCTCAAAGCCCTCGCACGAGGTCTTCTGCTGACTTGCCCAAGGCTTGGGCAAGTTGGCAGACGTTGAGCAGGGAGAGGTTTCTCTTTCCTCTCTCGACCAGGCTGATGTAGGTGCGGTCAAACCCGGCCCGGTCGGCAAGTTCCTCCTGGGTGATCCCGCACAACAGGCGGGCTTCCCTCACCTTTCGCCCGAAACTCAGGAGAATCTTGTCGCGGTTGGCCATGGCGGCTATCGTTCAGCCGCTGCTGACAAAGCGTCTACGGACAGAGAGTCACGCGGGCGGGTGCCTGCGATAGGTTCAGATAGACGTGGGCTAGGACCGTGCAGAACATGCGTTGTGGGTTGCGGAAGTGGACGTGGCCTTGCTCCACACTCGCCGGACCACAGCGGGACGGCGGGAGGGACTGCCTGAACCCCCCACTGAACCCTCGGCCCCAAAGAACGACCCCGCTTCCCGGTTTTTCGCCGAGAAGCGGGGCTTTAGCCGCTCTTGTAAGTACCCCCACGGGGAATGGGACGCGCCTGGGCATAGCTTGGCACCCTCTGGCAGGCCGAGCAAGACGCTGCTTGACCTGCACGGATTGCCATTCCCTGCGCTGCCGCAGCTCCGACTCCCAGCCAAGCGCTGAACCCTCTTCTGAACCCTGGCTGAAATGTCGGCCAGGAGGGCCAACCGCGCCATTGCCATGGGGTGAGCCACCAAAACCAACCAGATATGTTTAGTATAGTTACGAACGCCTATTTTGTTGCTTTAAAAGAGATCAGTATTTGCTGGCCGAGAAAACTCTCTTGATTAATCACAGAGGATATTCGTGCTTGTTTTATAGCCATTTTCTGCCTTCTGTGATCTCAGAAAAACTCACGCCACCCGTTGACAAAAGCCGATACCTTTGGTATATTTGCGATTACTGGAGATGAGTTATGCAGAAGCCAACGAAACTGACCGAAAAGCAGCAAAAAGCCGCATTGGGCTTGTCTAAGCAACTGGGAAGGCTTGCTCTGTTGCGTCGAGCCAAAACCGCCTTTCAGAGGCGACTGGCAAGGCTTGATCGGCAAATTGCAGCCCTTGAGGCGGAAATCACGGCATCAGCCGCCATCCGTCCCGAACACCTGGAATTGCTCCTCTGCCAGT
>RGVZ01000204.1 GCA_010029825.1 bacterium
TGAAGCGGATCGTCGCATCAACCCTGGTTTCGGCAATGACCATGTTTGCGACCGGCGCCCTTGCATCGGAAGATCACGGCGCGGCCACGTTGACTGGCGAACACTTGAAACTGGTATATGTGGACCACACCCTGGCCGGATCGATTGCGGACCGTCCTCTTTATGCTTCACCGTTGGAAAAAGGCTTCGGTATTCGCCTTGTCCATCGCGCCAGCGAACAGGATTTCACATCCGTTTTCACCAAACAGCCAGACGGCGCCACCCGCGGGGAAGTGGGCTCGATTGATTCCGCGGGAACAAAAACAGCCGCCGTATTCACCATTACGGAGGCTCTACCGGAAGAGGGCAAGATCCGCGGCACGCTGGATAACGACTCTTTCGAGATCACGATCACCAGCGAAGGCGTCGTGGATCACCATTTCGTCAATCCGCTCTACACGGTTGCGATCAACGGCAAAACGTACCGTTACAAACTGGAAAATGGCAAAGCCTGCATCGGCTGTTCCATGAAGATCAGCTATGTGGTGCTGGGCATGTTGCGGGTGAACGGGAAGATTTGAAGAGAAGATCCTTCGCCTGCGGCTCAGGATGACGGGGAAGAGAGGATCCTTCGCCTGCGGCTCAGGATGACGGGGGAAGAGAAGATCCTTCGCTCCGCTCAGGATGACGGGGGTGAGAATGACGAGACGCCAAGTTCGGGTGGTGGTCGCCTGGCCGACCCTCGCGGGGCAATCAGGTTTCCGCCACCCTCTTGACGATTCCGTACGTTGGGTTTTCCCCGGTACGGCTGCAGGGCTGGCTGTCACAGCAGGGCCTTTCCTTGGTCAACGCCGCTCAAGCAATCTCCAGCATACGCGGTATCGATCAAAGTTTGCCGGTGCCATTAGCCCGGAAATCTAGAATTCCGGACCGCCACACAACAAGCCAGATTCCAGTGAAGTCATCTGGCCCACCTACCCCAGAGGCCCTCGCACGCATCGAGTTATAGTGTCTCGACACGTATTGCTTCGCGGCCTCATCTGCCCCGCTTGCGGTAACTCACCGGGTTTCGCTGCCCGCGACCGAAGTCATGGGGAGCTTTTCCTGGCTTGCCTGTCCTGGCATTGGAGAACACCGGGACGCCGCAAGTGGTTCCGTGCTTTCACCAGCACTCTTTCCTGACATGTCATCCTGTCCACCCGCAGAACACCGACGAGCTGCACTTGTCCAGTTCTTCGCTCATCGCACTGACCTTCGCCTGGTTTGGCTCCCTCGGGGTTTAATCCCTCCAAGACAGGCTCGGCATGTTCCCACCTCCTGCAATCCGTTAACTGCAGGGTCGGCGTCGGGCTTAAAGGTTCGCTTGCGCTACAACCTGTCAGTTCGCCCTCCCCCGTACGAACTCACGGGGGTCTTTTCGACCGGCTTCTGCCTGCGAGGTCACCCGCGCGGGCAGCGGCCACGGCTACGGTGGCATCTGGACGATTCCACCGGCGGGACTTCCACCCGCCAGAATGTCTGGCCAGCATCGCTGCGTTCCAAACACAAAAGGGAGTATTGCAGATGGCGTGCCAGAAGAAAGGATCCTTCCCCTTCGCTTCGCTCAGGGTCAGGATGACGGTTCAATTTCTCCGACAGGCTGGGTCAGGATGACGGTTCAATTTCTCCGACAGGCTGGCTCAGGATGACGGCGCAAAAAATGATGAGGCAGGACCAATGCTGCGGTCCTGCCCCATCGTTTTACACGCCCCACATGACCGGACGAGGTCAATCAACGGTTCCGGCGCTATCCCTTCTGCGCCAGGACCGCGGGGCAACGCGGTCTTATCACCGCGCCATACGCCGCCGGGCCATCTCGAATTTCAGGATGTCCTCGGCGTCTACTGGCTCGTTCTCAATGTCAAAGTCACGCTGCGCGCTGAAAGCATAGTTCTTGTCCATCGGATCCAGAAGGCGCAGCTGTCGCTTTGACTTGTGTCCCTTGAGCTTCTCCTTGTGCCGCTTCAATTGAACAGCAAGCTTGTCAACCATATGGTCAATCGATCCGTACATGTCTCCACAAACATGCTCCACCTCAAGGTTGAATCCGTCACCTCCCGCGAGCGTGCACTTGACTGAATGGTTCAAATTGTCCACTGAGAACGTGATATGCGCCTCGATGGGCTTGGTCACGAATTTGTTGATCCGTTCGGCGATCTTCTCCTCGGCGTATCGGGTGAGTGCTGGCGACGTGTCCATGTGCTTGAAAGCAAAGCGAAATTGCATCAGTTACCTCCTGCAGAGCCGTTGCTGACTTGCCAAAATCTTCTTCTTACACAGGAGTAGTCGGCGTCCATGCCCCCGGCATTAGGCGAATTCTTGGGACTTGCCAAAAGTGGCTATTTTCAATAATCGTTTTGGGTAGATACCCCGTTCTGTATCGTTTTCTTGCAGGGGATATTTGAGCTGTGACCGCCTTCGACAGCCAGACACGCGCAACCGGAACGCCCGAATCCAGGTCCGATGCCGAACTGCGCGCGGCGGCCGGCGCTGGATCGACGCTGCGAGGCGAAGTGGAGCGTGTGACCTACGCCAACGCGGAAAACGGCTACAGCGTCCTGCGCGTACGGGATACGGCGACCAATGTCACGGTGACCGCGACCGGGCACTTTGTGGACATCAAACCAGGAGAGCTCTTCCAGTTCACAGGGACCTGGAGCTTTCACAGCCAGTACGGCCGTCAGTTCAAGATTGACCGGGCGCTACCGGTTCGTCCGACCTCAAAACCCGCGATGATCCGTTACCTGTCGTCCGGCCTCATCAAAGGCATCGGTGAAAAAACAGCCGAACGCATCGTCGCCCACTTCGGCGAGGACACGTTCAAGATCCTGGACGAAAATCCCGCGTGCCTGATGCAAGTGAAAAGCATCGCGAAAAAAAAGGCGCAGGTCATCGTCGACGCATGGCAGTCACAACGCGCTGCCGCCGACATCATGATGTTCCTCAACCAACACGGCATCACACCGAATTTCGCCCGCAAGATTTTCAAACTCTACGGCGCGTCGACCATCGAGATTGTGTCGACGGATCCGTATCGCCTTGCCGAGGATCTTCACGGGATCGGTTTTCTCAAGGCGGACGCGATCGCCCTCAACGTCGGCATCGCCAAAGACTCCCCGCAACGCGTGCGCGCGGCCATCCTGTATCAACTGCAACAAGCCGAGGAAAAAGGGCATTGCTACCTGACAAGCCCACAACTCACGGCCGGCCTCTCCGCGACACTGGATTTGCCGGAGGCGAAACTGGAAACCCGCCTTGAGGGCGAGCTGAAGTCCCTCCAGAACTCGGGGGCAGTCATCACCGAAAAAGTCTACACACAGGTGGGCGAGTCTGCCGAAGGACATTACCGCGGTGAACTCCTGGCGGCGGAAGCCGACGTGGCCGACGGCATCGCGCGCCTGCTCGGCGAGCCCGTCGACGTGGACAATGAGCGTGTCGCCAACTGGGTTGATCGTTACGTCGCCGCGTCAGGAACGACACTGAGCGATGGCCAGTCGCAGGCCGTGAAGTTCGCGGTGCAAAGCGGCGTTTTTGTCCTGACCGGGGGTCCCGGCGTCGGCAAGACGACCACGGCAAACGTGATCATCCGCCTGTTCAAGGCGATGGGAAAAAAAGTTGTCCTCGGTGCCCCGACCGGACGCGCGGCGCAGCGCCTGAGTGAAGTCGCCGCCGAGAAAGCCAAGACGATTCACCGGATCCTCGAATGGGCGCCCGCCGTCGGCGGTTTCACACGTTCGGCCGAGAACCCGCTGGACGCGCAAGTCGTCATCATCGACGAAGCCTCCATGATTGACATCCGTCTGATGTCCAATCTTGTGAAGGCACTGCCAACAAAGTGCCAACTGGTCCTTATTGGCGACGTGGACCAGTTGCCATCGGTCGGCCCCGGCAACGTGTTGCGCGACCTGATCGAATGCCGGCAGGTACCGTTCATCAAACTGGACCAGATTTTCCGTCAGGCGAGCGAATCCCACATCGTGCGCACAGCGCACACGATCAACAAGGGACAGGAACCGGAATTCGCGCTTGACCAAGAGAGCCCCAGCGATTGCCAATTCATCGAGGTCGAGACATCGGAGGATGTCCTTGCCACGGTGAAGAAACTCGTGTCGTCAGACATCCCGGAAAGACTCGGGCTGGATCCAGTTCGCGACATCCAGGTGCTGACACCGATGAACCGCGGTGATCTCGGCACCCAGACGTTCAATGACGAATTGCAAAGACTGCTGAACCCGGACAACGGTCCCGGCCAGAACTCAAAACGAATTTTCCGTCGCGGCGACAAGGTGATCCAGCTGGTCAACAATTATGACCTCGGCGTTTTCAATGGTGACATCGGATTTGTGCGCGAGGCAGGGGTCGAAGGCGGCAAGGTCATGGTGGCCTTTCCGGACGGACGCCTGGTCACTTATGGCAACGATGAAATCGGGGACCTGCGCCTCGCTTACGCCATCACGATCCACAAGTCACAGGGCAGTGAATTCCCGGCAGTCGTCATCCCCGTTTCGATGCAGCATTACATCATGCTGCAACGCAACCTGATTTACACCGGCCTGACCCGCGCCCGCAAATTCGCCATCTTTGTCGGATCCAAACGGGCGCTCGCCTATGCCGTCCGCAACCAGGTCTCGGCAAAGCGCCAGACACAGCTCATCGAACGCCTGCGCCGCTCGTTGCGCATGGGATAAATTGAAAGCGACGAATCGAACGGGCTGATGCTCATCCACCACAAATAATAGTGGTAAACCACCATTTCCCAATCTGACATGCGGCAGAAATCGTGGCGTTTTGATTGAAGAAACAGGATCCCCTATTTTTTCTTTCGAATCCTAAAGTTCCGATGATTTCACCCGATTGAATTTATGATGCTTGCGGAGGAAACTGCCTTGACTGGTCGTCGCTCGACATCGCTCGCGGTCTTGTTGGCGGCTGTTATCTTTTGGCCCGGTCAGGCTGCATTCGCCCAATCCACGCCTGCCGTAGTCCTATCGCAACCTTCCGTGCCGGGCGTCAATCGCGGTTCAGTGGTCCGGTTCACCGCGACCTATCAAGGCGCGACATCGATCACCCTCAAAAACTCCGATCTCTTGATTTCAACATCCGGAACAGCGGCACTGGGCACCGTCACGATTTCAGGTTCGGGATTGTCCAGCAGGACGATCACGCTCAGTTCCCTGACTGGAGACGGTACGGTGACCCTGGCGATTGCTCCGGGAACCGCGCGAGGCGTTGGTCAGGCCTCCGCGCCAGGAAGCAGCTCCTCAACAGTGAAGGTCGACAACACCGACCCGCAAATCTCGGTCGGCGCAGCATCGCGCTCGTATGCCAACGGGTCCTCGCAAGTGACTTTCGATGTCACTTATTCCGGAGTCTCTCGAATTCTTCTGGCACCATCGCACGTTCGTGTGAACGGCGCGGGAATTTCCGCCTCGATCACCGTCACAGGCACGTCCGCGCCCTCGGCCGATTCGGGAACAGCCACGAGGACCATCACGGTCTCGGGACTCAAAGGTAACGGAAACGCGTGGCTCACCATCGCGTCCGGAAGTGCCGTGGACGCGGCTGGCAATTCAACCCCCGCCGCCGGAAGTTCCTCAACCACCAATTTCGTCGTCGACACCATCAGTCCCGCAATTACGCTGACCGGACCAACTTCGCCAATGGCCAACTCGTCATCGACAATTTCTTACGAACTTGCCTGGACAGGCGCGGACCTTGGTGTCCTGAGCGACGCCAACAAAAGCGAATTCATTTCCCTGACCTCGAAAACCGGCGCGACAGCCCAAGTGACCGTGTCGGGCAGCGGTCCTTCGACGAGGACCATCACTCTTTCAGGCTTCTCTGGGGGAGGCGTCATTCAAGTCGGACTCGCGGCGGGCACCGCCGCGGATTTCGCGGGGAACAAGGCTCCGGCGCCGAAGGGTAATTTCCTTATCACAGTCGATACCGACTACCCAACCGTCACGATCGGGCCCCCGTCGTCACGAATGGTCAACAGTTCAGGCGTCGCTACCTTTGACATTACGTTCTCCAAAGCCAAGACCATCACCCTCACCTCGAACGCAGTCATCATCGACCGCACCGGAACAGCCAACGCGACCGCATCGGTCACATTGACCGGCCCGAAATCAGCGAAAGTGAGGCTCACCGGGTTCAGCGGAAACGGGACTGTCGGCATCCTGATTCCTGCCGCTGCGGCAGTGGACAGCGCGAATAACGCATCTTTGGCGAGCGCGAACAGCCAGACGATCCTCGTCGACACGGTACCGCCATCGTTCGTGATCGAAGGTCCGTCCGTCTCAACTGCCGGTCCGGCGTCTTCAGTTTCCTACGACCTGGTGTTTTCAGATTCAGCGAGCGTCACTACCTCCACCCAGGCCATTGTCACCAATTTCACGGGGACTGCCGCCTCGAGCACCAAGACCTTGTCGTTGGTGAGCCCTGGAAGATACCGGTTCTCCCTGACGCAATTCCGTGGAACCGGGACATTGTCCATCCAGGTCAAAGAGGGCTTCGCGCGTGATGCGGCAGGAAATGCATCAGCTGGCCCCGCCGTCAGCGATCCCTTCACCGTCACCACCAGCGCTGGTTTGGACATGCAAACCGGAAAGTCATCATTACGAATCAGCAAGGTTCTCCTTTCGTCACCTGCCGGTACGGCCAAGGATGGAACCCAGCTGGTCTTCTCTGTTACGACATCAGAACCAGTCGTCGTGTCCGGAACCCCCCAGTTCCCCTTCAAGATCGGAACTGCCGATCGAACCGCGACGTATTCAAGTGGAAGCGGATCCGCCACCCTCGTTTTCCGATACACGATCGGCAAGACTGACATCGGTCCCGTCTCATGGCCGGCGGGATCCCTCTCCGGCGGCTCGATTACATACCGATTTTTGCCGGGCATCAACTTGACCCGGGACTTTACGACCGGGACATCCACCGTCACTGTCGCTGGTACTGTATACCTCGGGACGTT
>RGVZ01000205.1 GCA_010029825.1 bacterium
TTTGTTTCCGGCGTTTTTGTGGTCTGCCACTGCGCGTACGCACTGTCAAAATCAGAGCCGACACCGGTCGGTTTTGTGCCGGAGAACGGGGCTGGTACGTCGCCCAGAATCGACGGCATACCTTTCGATTTATTTGTCGGGTCAGTGGGCATTATTCTGGCTTTCTGAGCGGGCCGCCGGGCCACTTGGTGCCTTCGGTGTACAGCGGCGCGTATTCTTTGGAAACAAGGTTTGTGTCTTTGTCTTCTTCTTCGGTGCGGATGTACGAAAGCGCGAACGATGTTCCAGCCAACGCGCGCTCTGCGTTAATTGCGTATGACACCTGCGTTACGGCCGCCACCATAAAGCCATCAGACTGAATTTCAGACTGCGGCATCTCAATTTTAACAATACTGCCCGGCGCGATATCAAAACGCAGCTTGCCGGAAAGCTCGCCGTAGCGCTGACTTAAAAACTCTGTTTTGTAGAAGTGTTCGGCAAATCTGTTACAAACACCGCCGGCCATAGCTTCGGCGATGTCGGACGGGAGTAGCCATTCTGGCGGGGGTGCCTCTTCGCCCTCGGCTGGCGCAAGACAGTCGCCGGGTTGTTTGCCTTTGATGCCGGTTGTGGCGCCAGTAAATATCGGCCACGGCGACATGTTCGTTAGCCACGACGGTAGATCTTTGAACAGCTTCAAACCTTTTCGTTCGTCTTCGGGGGCGTCGGGGTACTGTCCGGCTGGCTGCGTATACACGTCTGACATGTTGGCTTGGCCGCCAGTTGCAAGCATCGGATCAAGCTGGCTTGGCCAGAAAACCACAACACGGTCAATAAGCTGGCCGAGCGACGCGTTAAAGTTTGCGTAGCTATATTCGTCGCCTTTGATCACGTATGTCTGGTTGCCGTCGTGCTTCAAGCCGCCAAAAAACGGAATCACGCAGGCGTGTTCAATTGCCGGCGATACGGCAAAGAAAAACTGTGGCGCGTACTCGCCGACCAGCTTGCCCCAGAACGACGTGTACGCAAACGACTCCAGCGCGTCTTTTGTCAGAGCTGTGCGTACGGACTGCTCGACGTTGTGCCCGGGCAGATCCGTCAGGTCTAAACTCAGCGGCGTTGTTTTAACATTAGCCGCTTGCGGGCCCGACGGATCGCCGGCAGGTATGCGTTTCAGCGCTTCAAGCGCCGCGTCGTTGTTTGCGTCGCCAGACGATGGCACTTCCCACTCCGCGATCTTTTTGAAGATCGGTTTGATGACCTCGGCCCACAGGTCGCTTTGGATATTGCTCTTGTTAATAAACTCGCTGTTTGCGTCGATGATTGGCACACTGGAGTGCGCGGTGCCTTCTTTTTGCAGCGCACGAAACGCTGCGTTGGCCGCCATTAAAAACGGCGCATTTTGAAACCACTTGCCGTTCAGCGCCGACGAGTTGTTCAGGTCGTCGAGCCAGTGGATTAACTGGATGACATAGTTAGCACTGTTGTGCGAGCGCTGGTATCCAATGCCGGCAAGCATCCCTTCAAATATCAAAAACCGGCCGTCTTCCATTTTGGTCGTCTTGCCGGCGGTTGGGCTAATCGTGAGCCAGACTTTGGCTTTGTCGCGGGGCTTAAGTGTTTTACGCAGCTTATGAATGGTTGCCTCGCGCGTACGCCCCGAGCGCGCATCATGGCCCACTGCGACCGTCAGAGAAGCCGTCGGAATACTGTTTAGCCCAAACGTAGCCGAAATAGCGACGATATCGTCGAACTTCTGCCCGGCGATTTCGGCTTCTATTTTAAACTTCGAGTAGACGTACGGAATTTCAGCCATTACTGTGCGCCCTGATTCCTTCAACGCGATAGATGTACGCCATCACCAGCCCGGCCAGCCGATACGCCGGCAGCGGATGGTCAAACCACAGATTTTTAAACGTCGCGTACGGCTCCTCATCTGTCAATCCGAATAATTCCAGAAATAACGGCTCTCCAAGCATTTCAAGCGACGGAAACAACGTGGTGATTGCCGGCGCCGGATTTGCTTCGAGCGCGATATACCAACGACCGCTGAACGTGACGGGATCCGTGCTTAACCGTTCTAGGCGCAGTTTGATCCCTGTTTCGGGCAGCGTAATCGTGGGGAGAATATTTGCCGGGTCTAAGGTGCCGCGTGGCTTCGGCTCGTACAGCGTTTGCGTAGTTAAAGAAATATCCGAGTCGATGTTTATCTCTTTGATAAGCACGCCAAAATTATCTTCGACTAACAGCACTTCGTTTTCTTCCGACAGCAGCTGTTCGTAGTTGGTGGGCTGCAGGCTCATTGTGTACTGCCGATTGGCCCGGCCAGTGCTGTTATTTGCCGTAAATTCGCCGCCAAACGCAACCGACCGGGACGGACCAGAAATCTGCGTAAGTCGCAGCGCTGGTAGATATTTAAAACTGCTGTCAGTTGCTTCTGGCCAATACGTGACGCGACTGTCGAGTTTATACAGATAGTCGGCTACTGGTGTTTGGTGCACGTAGCTCAGCAGCTCGCGCGCGCGCAGATTCAAAAAGCGTTGATCAGGGTTGCTACCAAACAGCACGCGGCGCACGGTTTTCAGTGCCGTCGGGAGTACGAGCGGACGAAACTCGCCGGGTATGTATTCGTACCCGGCTTGCTGCTTCTGCGCGCTTTGCGCCCAGATGTTTAACAGGAGTGTGCGGCCGTGATTGATCATGTTATTTCTTCGGTACGATGTTGAAGCGCAGCGACCACTGCCCGACGAGCGTTTGCGGATCTTGCAGCTCTAGGCGCATTCCCGTGAGAAACGCCCAAAAGTTTGCGTCAGCACAGTCGCCGATTTGCACTGACAAGTCACCTTTTTCTTTGATGCGGTTTTTCTGATAGAACTCGAACACATTGCAGAGCTTTGCGTCTTCTGCCCCGGAACAGGTTTTCACGAAGCCGAAGCCAGATACCGTCAACTCGCCTACCCGGTCGCCGAACGCATACACGTAAATGAAGTCGTTGACCGTGTGCAGAAACTGATAGTTGCCGTTCAGTTCAAGCGCAAAACCCCCGATCGGCGCCGTGAGCTTACCCGCGGCACCACTGAAGTTAATTGAGAACACGGACTCTTCCGTGCACGCTTGAATTTTTGCAACCGCGCCTACGCACGGGCTAAATACTGTGGGCATATATCATCTCCCGAATCGCGAGCCGGTGCCGTTCGCCATGTCCACCGATGGACCGTTTTCGGGCGTCTCTTCCATTCGCACACCACTGGCCTGCAGTACGGCTTCGGACAGGCCCTGCAGAATCAGCGTGCCGTTGATGTTCATTTCGCCGCCAGCGCCCGGACCGCCCGCCATCGAGGCGCCACGGCGTTCTTGCTGCGCTACCACGTCTGTGAGCAGGTTGTACCGCGCCTGATCCTTGTCGTCGTCAAAGTAATCGCTAAACCAGCCGCGCTTCTTTTTCTTTTCAAGCTCGCCCAATCGCTGCCGTGCCGCCGTGAGTGGGTCTTCCGCTACGGCGTCGTGCATGGCTTGCTCAGCCAGCAGTTTAATGTGCGGCTTTTCCACGACCTGCGACGTTGAGCCGTCGGGGTTTGTGACGTTAATCTTTTTGGCGCCGTTTTTGCGGAACTCGGCTTTTTCTTCGTCGGTGCCGTACCGTTCAACGTCGAGGGCAGCTTGCTCTTCGGTGTAGTTCGGGTTGTGCGGAATGAACACGCGCTCCGACACGTTTTGATATCCGCCAAACAAGTGCCACTCAGATTCGCCGGCGATGTCGCGCATAGAGAACGACTGACCGGGCAGCACACCGCGCGCGTTATACGGATCGTGTACTTTAAATTTTTCAATCGTGCCGGACGAGTAACCGTCGCCCGTACCATATTGCATGGTGTTTAAACGCGCCGTAAGCTCGTCTTTACGTTTCTGATCCTCGGGCGACAGCGAGTCCCACAACCAGCCGTCCTGTTTACGGCCTTCGATTTGAGCAAGCTCTTGCCGCACTTCGCCCAGCGCTTCGTCGCGCGACAGCGTATGTGTCTGGCCGCGATCAGCCGAGGCAGGGGCGTGCCCTTGTCGATTTAACTGCTGCACTCGTTCTGGCGAAATATTTTGTGACGACACTGCGCCAGAAGTAGTTTTCTTCTGGTTTTCAGAAATCGCGCCACGGATACGCCCAACGTTTTTCCGTTCGTCTTCGGTGAGGCCCCACGAATACAAACCATTCTCGGCGCTCTCCAGCGCGGCTAAACCTTCGCGCTGCGCTTCCGGCGTAAACTTATTAAACAGCGATACGGCGTCAGCGTTCGGGATGGTGAGCAGCAGCTGTCGCTTCTTGTCATCCTGCATCGCTTCTTTCATCGCGGCGCCAGACGGATCGGCTCCGACTTCGTCGAGCAACTTCTGCTGTTCCGCCGACGCCTTTTCCGCGACTTCCGCGACACCAATTCCGCGGTCCCGCTTTGCCTTCGTGGCGGCGGCCATAATGTTATTTAAACGTTCAGTGACCTTCTTGGGGTCGGTACCTAATACGGCGCGCAGTTCTTTTCGCGCCAGCATTTCCGCTTCTTCTGGGCTCTTGCCTTGCAGCACAAACTGTTTGGTTAGTTGCTGCGTGATATTTTTGCCCATGACTTCAGCGCGCTTTTCGGCGGTCTCGCCGGCTAACGCGCCGCCCTTCTCGACGGCGACGGTTGCGGCCGCGTCGCTGATCATCTTCAGCCGCTCGCGCCGCTGCCTGTCGAACTGCACGTCACTCATGCCCTTGGGGCGAAGTTTTTCGTACTCGGCGCGATCGTGCTTGCTTTCCATCTGGTCGTAAACAGCTTTGCTTACGTCAGATACGATCTCGTTTGTTTTTGCCGTGGGGCGGTCTTGGGCGGCCGCGACGTCGCTGGCGCTCTGCTCCAACCCAGCACTGCCCAAACCACCGATATCCTGCGCTACCCGCAGCGCTTTGGCGATACCGCGCGCCTGCTGTTGCTTCTCGGCAGACAGCTTGCCGAAACCAAACGTGCCGCCTTGCATTTGCTTTTCAAATGCGGCCGTGTCCGTGGACAGCGCCGCAGTAGCAAACTTCTCGATTTGCTCTTTGGTTGCTTTGGGTCCGAGTACTTGCTGCGCCATCGCCGTCGCAGCCGCTTTGACGTCCTCGGTCTTACCGGAGTTAAAGCCGCGCATGATCAGCTCAGACTGCTTGCGCGTTTGCTCGTTTTGTTTCTTTTCCGCGTCTGTGGTGCCGGCAGCCGTATCGCCGGACTTGCGAATGGCGCGGTCTCGCACCATGGCGATATTTTCATCGGTCAGCTTTTCATCTGGTTTTAACCCGGCCAGTTGCTTCAGCTGCTTAGCCTCGGCACCGTTTGGATTTTTCTGCGCGGCTTCCGCCAGTTTTTCAATCTGCCCGCCGGTCATCGTTGCCGACGTATACATTTTGGCTGCGGCCACGAGCCCTTCCTGCATATCGGGCGCGTAGGTCTGCAGCAATCGGTCTTCGGACGTCACGTTGAAGATTGCCTTCAGGGCGTCAGACCGCGTGCGCGTGTTATCTGCGGCAAGGTTTTCTAACTCTTCGCCTACACGCTGCAAGGTTGTTGACTCTGTGCCGCGGCTGGCCTGCGCAAACCGAGCGGCACGTTGCTTATTTACTTGTAACTTAGTGTCACGGTCCGAAATAGCTTCTTTATCGTATTGTTGCTTCAACGCCTCAATCGATACGCCGGTTCTGTTTTGCGACGCCGTGCTGGCTTCAGAATATGTGGCCAGCAGACTGTCACGCCGCTTAGACGCCGTGTCGCCGTAGATTGCGTTAAAGTATTGTTCAGCGGCGCGGTCAGCCTCGCGCTGATTCATTTTGCCGCCTTCGCTGCTTTGGAAATATCGCGCCAGTTCTTCCTTGCCGCGTTTCTCAAGTGTCGCCACGCGCTCGTCAACGGACATGTCAGCCGTCTCGTCGAGCATGACGCCGGTCATCTTGTAGGCAAAGCCGCTAGCCAGTGCGCGGTTCTTCTTTTTAAAGTCAGCGTCCGACATCCCAGCCGGCTTGAGGCGTTTTATCGCGTCACTGGTCATACGATCGCGAATAACGCCTTCGTGCGGTCGAGACAGTTCGCGCTGCATCTCAAATCGCTGCGACTTATACGCGTAGCCGGCATTTAGATATTCTTCTGTGCCGATCTGGTCAGACATGTAAGCGCGGTATAGGCGGTCATCGGCGCCGCTCTCGCGGGCCATGTTGTATAACCCCTGTACACCCTGCCGTCCGGCCATTTCGGTCAGGTTGAACGACTTGCCCTTGAACTCGTATGTGTCTTCGCCGCGGCGGTAGGCTTCCATTGCCGCTGCCAACTGCGTGTCCTTGTACTTATCCGGGTTTTCCATCGTCATGCGGTTTAAAGCCGCCATGCTGCGCCCAACCGACGACGCATCGCCGCGTGTTGACAGTGCAGACATCCGCGCCTCGGCTTCCGCGCGGTTGAGTTTGCCGAAACCAGACTTTTCAAACACGCCGGCGTCAGCCATGGCCTGACCCATTAACAGGTCGCCTGCAAGGCCCTTCTCGGCTGTAACTTCAGACAGCCCCAGCTGGCGGGCTTGCGCCTTCTTTTCGTATGCGATGGCGTTCAGATTTTGCAAGTCTGTGTTTGAGTCTCGCGCGGCCATACGGATCTCGCGCACGAGCGATTCGACCTTGCCGGCGCCCATACTGGTCTGCGCGCCGTTTGTTAAATGCTGCAGGTTGGCGAGCAGTTCTTGAATCGGAGCGTTCGGGTTGCCGTTGTCGCCAAAGATCTCGCGGATCGCGGCTACGGCCCCGTTGTACTCTTTGACGGTCTTCGAAACCTGTCGCGCGTCGAGCGCGTTGGCCGCCAGACCAAAGCCGTCAAGCTGTTGAATTTCTTCGGCCGACTTGGCGCGCTTATCGCCAGCCGTGTACTTGTCGATCTCGCCGAACGTGGCCTGCATACGTTTCTTGTATTCAGGCAGCTTGTCCTTCAGCA